>WFUE01000165.1 GCA_015485125.1 Lysobacterales bacterium
CAGCAACTGCTTAGCCGCCTGCGGCAAGTGGAAGACAATGCCCACGAGCAGGAGTTGGCCCAATGAAAACCCCCTGGATCATGCTTTGGGCACTGGCCAGCGCAACGGTGCTGGCCCAGTCTTCCGGTGGCAATTATACGCTGGACAAGCACACCATCGATGGCGGTGGCGGTACTTCCACCGGTGGCAACTACACCTTACAAGGCACCATCGGCCAGCCGGATGCCGGCCGGCTGGAAGGCGGCCCCTATGTGATCGAAGGGGGTTTCTGGGCCAGCACCGGTGGCCAGACGGCGGATTTGATCTTTACCAACAGCTTCGAGTAGGGCTGTCGGGTCAGGTTTCGCTAACCCGGCCATGGATTTCTATCTGCACGGAGGCCGCCGTCGGTCGTGAAGGGGATCTGGTGCAATACGCTGCGCTATTGCACCCTACGGTTTTGGGCGGCTTGTTTTCCGTCATGCTGCGTTGGAGAAGCTGCATTGTCTGCCGAAAATCCCCCTGCTCAAAACCCGTGGTAGGGCGGAATAGGCGAAGCCGTATTCCGCCGTTGGTCGTGGAGAGATTCCGGTGCAATACGCTGCGCTATTGCACCCTACGATGCTGTATGGATGTGCAGCAGCCCTTCCCCCATGCGCAGGGGCTGGCCATTTTCCTTCAGCCACTGGCTTTCAGCCAGGTTGTCTGGCCCGGCGAGGATGACGGTGGAGCCCATGTTGAAGCGGCCCAGTTCCTCGCCCTTTTTCAGTGCGACCTGTTTTTCGCCGGTTTCCGAGTAGCGGCGGGTATGCGGAGTCTTGTCCACCCGTGGGGTGATGACACCTTCCCAGACCGTTTCGATGCCGGAGACCAGCATGGCGCCCACCATGACCAGTACCAGTGGGCCGTGTTCGGTGTCGAACAGGCAGACCAGCCGCTCATTGCGGGCGAACAGCCGGTCGATATGGCGGGTGGTGTAGGGCGCCACGGAAAACAGCCGGCCGGGGATGTAGCGGGTTTCTTTCAGCACGCCGTCACAGGGCATGTGTACCCGGTGGTAATCTCGCGGGGAAAGATAGATGGTGGCAAAGGGGCCGCCGTGAAAGGCATCGGCCCAGGGCGCGTGCCCGCAGAGGGCGGCGAAGCTGTAGTGGCGGCCCTTGGCTTGCAGGGCCTGGCCCTGTTGCAGCAGGCCGTGTTCGCTGAGTGTGCCGTCCGCCGGGCTGACCCACACCGCCGGGTCGGTGTTCAGCGGGCGGGCACCGTCCTTGAGGGCACGGGTGAAAAAGGCGTTGAAGTGCGGGTAATCGTCGGGGTTGGCGGAGGCGGCTTCCTCCAAGTTGATGTGGAACACGCGGCTGAGCAAACGAATCAGGGCGTTTTTCAGCGGGCGATAGCGGCAGCGCATCAGCCAGAAAACCAGCCGGGAGAGGGCATGGTGCGGCAGGATGCGCTGCAAGGCGGCGAGGCCTGGTTCCAGCATGGGGCTCATGGCTGGCTTTCCATCAGCTTGCGCAGGTCATCGGCCATAGCGCGCGGGCGGTGCGGTGGCGGAATGATGCCGGCGAACCGGCCCTGGGGGTCGATCAGCAGCAGGTTGGCGCTGTGGTCGACTTCGTAGTTGCCGTTTTCATCCTTTTCGCCGAGAAAATAGACCACGGCCAGGTTGCGGCTCATGGCCTGGAGCGCGGCATCGCTGCCGGTGGCCGCATGGAAGGCGGGGTGAAAGTAGTGCACATATTCGGCCAGTTTTTCCGTGCTGTCCCGGGCCGGGTCCACGGAGATGAACCACACTGCCGGCAGGGGCGCGCCCTGCTGCTCCAGCAGCTTCATCATTTGCGCGGCCTTGGCCAGCGTGCCGGGGCAGACATCCGGGCAGTGGGTGTAGCCGAAGAACAGCAGGTTCCATTGCCCGTGCAGCCGTGCCGGCGTGAAGGGCTGGCCGGTCTCGTCACGCAGCTCGAAGGGGGCCACCGGGCGGGCGCCGGGGAACAGGCGGGCGGTTTGCAGGGCGGGCGCGCCTTTTTGCGGGGTTTGCAGCGCCAGCCAGACCAGCAGGGCCGAGCCCAGCAAAAGAACCAGTGCCAGCCAGAGGGAAAGGGATTTTTTCATGGTGCGTCTAGGTTGTTGAGCTGGTCGCAATATACACTATGCCTTCTTTGAAAAGGTAAAACGGGTGCTCATGAGCCAGCCGCAATGCAAGGGGTTGAAAACGCTGCATGATTTTGTGCGCTATGGTCTGTCGCGCATGCAGGCCGGTGAAGTGGCGCTGGGGCAGGGAACTGCGGCGGCGCTGGATGATGCCTGGTGGCTGGTGGGCGGTGCGCTGTCGCTGGAGCCGGAACAATGGCAGGCCTTCGCCGACACCCGCCTGAGCAAGGCGGAAAGAAAGCGCCTTTGCCGGTTGATCGACCGGCGGGTGAACGAACGGGTGCCGGTGGCC
>WFUE01000166.1 GCA_015485125.1 Lysobacterales bacterium
CTACGAAAAACCGCTCGCTCAAAACCTGTACAAGTAGATCCATTGATTGGGTGCGCATGTATCATCTGCAAAGATACAAAACGAAGCCTGCCGTAGGGCGGAATAGGCGAAGCCGTATTCCGCCATTACCCCTGAAATGCAGCCCCGTGCAATACGCGACACTCGAGAAAATCAACTTGTCGGCTTACGCCGCGCTCACCTGACCTGTAGCGGGCCTTGATGGCATACCGGCAGACAAAGGGCTTGCCAGCCACCCCGGCTTCTGCGATTCTTGATTCTCTCACCTTGCGGCAATCACCATGTCCTCATCCAACGACCATCTGCCCGAATCCGTTCGCCTGTTGCAGACGCAATTGCGGCAAATGGGCGAGCAGGCCCAGGCACAACAGCAGAAAATGGCCCAGGCCAAGGCTGATCTCAAGGCGGGGAAAATCACCCCGGCCGAGGCGCAATCAGCCATTGCCGAGGCCAACCGGCTGGTGCTGGAAAGCCTGCAACAACTGGAGAGCCTGCAAGCCAACCTGAAAGGGAAATAGGCGCTATTCCTCCGGCAGGAGGCGGATTTTCCGGATGATCACCGGTTTCAGGGGTACATTTTCCGCGTCCAGCTTTTCGCTGTAGCCGGTTTTTACCGCGGCGATCTTCTCCAGTACATCCTCACCTTCCACCACCTCCCCGAAAACCGCATAGCCCCAGCGCCGCCCCGGGTTCAGGCTGTCGTTGTCGTTGAGGTTGAAGTAGAACTGGTCCGTGGCCGAATGGGGGTCGTTGTAACGTGCCATGGCCACGGTACCGCTGTCGTTCTTCAGGCCATTGCCCGATTCGTTGAAAATAGGCGCGTGCAGGGGCCTTTCCCTGAAGTCGGCATCATAACCGCCACCCTGGATGACGAAATCCGGTTCCACCCGGTGGATCAGCGTGCCGTCATAATGCTTTTCCACCACATAACGCAGGAAGTTGTTGACGGTGATGGGCGCGCGGTGACGGTTCAGCTCCACCACCAGCGTACCCAGCGAAGTGTCGATGGCGACCTTGGGGAACAGGTTTTCCGGCTGCACCTTCGCACCTTCGGGCACGGCAACCACCGGCGTGGCCGCCGAGACGACGGAGGAAAGCAGCAAGCTCAGGGACAACAGTACAATTTTCATGGCTTGGCCTCTTGTTTCCGGGCAGGGAGAATTCGCAATACCTGTTGCGGGTCGATGCGTTGGTCCAGCCAGTTCATGCGCCAGTCCAGATGCGGGCCGGTGGCCCGACCGGTGGCGCCCACGGCACCGATGCGATCACCTTGATGAACGAACTGGCCCGGCGCAACCGTCACCGCGCTCATGTGCAAAAAGGTGGAACTCAGGCCCAGGCCATGATCGACGATGACCGTGCCACCAGAGAAATACAGATCCGGCTCGGCCAGGCGCACCCAGCCATCCGCCGGAGCGATGACCGGCGCACCCTCACCAGCGGCAATATCCACGCCGTAGTGTGGCCGCCGGGGCTGGCCGTTGAGAATACGCTGACTGCCATAGACACCGCTGATCGGCCCCCGGGCCGGCCAGATAAAACCGGTTTGCCACCTGGGCTTGTGATCGGTCTGAGCCCGCGCCTTTCTGACCCTGGCCGCTTCCTGGCGTATGCGTGCCAGGGTTTCGGCCGGTGGACTGACTTTTTTCGGTGGCAGGCCATTGATGCGCTGAATGGCATATTCACGAGCCTTGACCGGCAATGCACGCCTTTCCAGCACTTGCTGGTCACGCAATACTTCCACCCGCAGCGGCCCCTTTTGGTCGCGGCCAATACCCAGAAGGAAACGGCCCGTCTCATCCACCGGCACGGGCCGGCCATCCACTTCTACCGTTGCGCCTGGATAGGTCTGGCCCAGCAACAGGCCGCCCTGCACCGCTTCGCCGGTCAGTCGTAACGGTGGCTGCGGTTTGATGGCCAGAACCGGCTGAACCAGCAGGCAAAGCCCCAGCAACAGGTATCTCAACGCTCGAACTCCAGCCGCTGGCCGGCCGGCATGGGTCGCAAGGCGCCCTGCCACCAGCCCAGATGGCCATTGACCCAGGTGGCGGCAATGGAAGAACGAAAGGCATAGCCGGCAAAGGGGCTCCAGCCGCATTTGTACAACGCCTTGTCATCGGCGTCGGTCTCACCCCGTTCCATGTCCACCAGTACCAGATCGGCCCAGTAGCCTTCTCGCAGGTAGCCCCGTTCCCGCAGCTGAAAGCGCCGCGCCGGCGCATGGGCGGTCTTCTCCACCACCAGCGGCAGGTCGAAGCGGCCTTCATGCACCTGTTCCAGCACCACCTGCAAGGCCCGCTGCACCAGCGGCAGGCCAGAGGGTGCCTGAAAATAGTTGCCGCTTTTCTCCGACAACAGATGCGGCGCGTGGTCGGTGGCGATGATGTCGATCTGCCCGTCAATGATGGCCTGAATCAGCGCCTCGCGGTCATGGGCGGTCTTGATGGCCGGATTGCACTTGATGCGTGATCCCAGACGGTCATAGTCGCCCTGGTCGAAATGGAGAAAATGCACGCAGGCCTCAGCGGTGATGTGCTTGGCATCCATGGCCCCGGCCTGAAACAGCGCCAGCTCCCGCGCCGTGGACAGATGCAGCACGTGCAGCTGCGTGCCGTGCTTGCGCGCCAGTTCCACCGCCAGGGAAGAAGACAACCAGCAGGCTTCCTCCGAGCGGATCTTCGGATGCATGTACACCGGAATATCCTCGCCGAACTGGGCCTTCATGGCCTGCAGATTGCGCTCGATGGTGGGCGTGTCCTCGCAGTGGGTGGCCACAAGGGTGGGTGCCTCGGCGAAGATGCCTTCGAGAATCTTCGGGTCATCCACCAGCATGTTGCCGGTGGAAGCACCCATGAACACCTTGATACCGCAAGCCGCCTGCGGGTTCAGGCTGCGAATGGCTTCCAGATTATCGTTGCTGGCGCCCAGGTAAAAGCTGTAGTTGGCCACGGCCTTTTCCGCCGCCAGGGCAAACTTGGCCTCCAGCGCCTCGTGGCTCAGGGTGGGCGGATTGGTATTGGGCATTTCCATGTAACTGGTGATGCCGCCGGCCACCGCCGCGGCGGATTCGCTGGCAATGTCCCCCTTGTGGGTCAGCCCCGGCTCGCGGAAATGCACCTGATCATCGATCATGCCCGGCATCAGGTAGCGGCCGGCCGCATCCACCACCTCGCAACCGGCGGCAGGCAGCCCCTGCCCCATGGCCTCGATGCGCCCCTGGCGGATCAGCAGGTCACCTTCTTCGATATGGCCTTCATTGACCAGGCGGGCGTTGATAATCAGGGTATCAGTCATGATGGCAATTCCTGTGATGGCTGGGGCCGGATTCCACCGTGGCTTCACTGCCAGGCACCGGGTCAATGCCCCCTTCGCAGAAGGGCTGGCAGCGGGCCAGTCGCTTCAGCGCCAGCCAACCACCGGCAAGAACACCGTGCAGTTCGATGGCCTGACGGGCATAATCCGAACAGCTGGGATAGAAGCGACAATGATTGCCCAGAAGCGGGCTGATCCAGCGTTTATAACCGCGCAACAGTGCCAGCAACCCTTTTTTCATGGTCGGCCACATCCTGTCGCTGAAGCGTGTGACGCACCCCAAAGTGCGGGAATGGAAGCGGGCATCTGGCTGGATGGATACTTGCATTGCATGCAGGATGCCTAGTATAACATCGCCCTTGGCTTGCGCAGCGCCGCCGGAAAACGCAAGACAACGGCATGACCCGGCGCTGCCAATGAACTCAGGGAGAACCCGAACATGACAGACAGACTGCCACAAGGTTACACCCCGCGCATCGAGTTGCCCGAGGGCTACAAGCCCAGCGACAAGGAAGAATACATGTGCCCCGAGCACCTGGAATACTTCCGCCGCAAGTTGTTGATCTGGCGGGAAGACCTGCTGGAAGAATCCCAGCAGACCATCGAACACCTGCGCAGTGAAGTGCGGGATGTGGGCGACGAAGCCGAACGGGCCACCCGCGAGACGGAAAACGCCTTCGAGCTGCGTACCCGTGACCGCTACCGCAAGCTGCTGGGCAAGATCGACAAGGCCCTCAAGCGCATCGAAGACGGTGAATACGGCTGGTGCGAGGAAACCGGCGAGGAAATCGGCCTGGCCCGGCTGGAAGCCCGTCCCATTGCCACCATGACCCTGGATGCCCAGGAGCGCTGGGAACACCGGCAGAAACAACTGAAGAAAAACCGCTGATTCATGCCGGCGCGCCCCCGGCGTGAACACACCACCGGCCTGATTCTCGCCGGCGGCCTGTCCCGGCGCATGGGCCGGCCCAAGGCCTGGGTGCATTGGCAGGGCCGCCCGCTGGTGGAACAAGTGGCCGAAAGGCTGGCCCCGCAAACCGTTGGTCACCTGCTGAACACCCACCCGGCGGATCGCCGCCACCTGCCCGGCTGGCAAGTGATACGCGATCAACGACCGGATTTTCCCGGCCCGCTGGCCGGGCTGGAGGCCGGGCTAAGCCACTGCGCCACGCCCTGGCTGCTGGCCGTGCCCTGCGACATGCCCCGGCTGCCCACCGACCTGCTGCAACATATGGCCGATCAGTGGCAAGCCGGTGACCGCCTGCTCACCGCCCGCACGCAGGAACGGCATTTTCCGGTGGTCGCCTTGCTGCACCAGAGCCTGCTGCCCGTCATTCGGCAACATCTGGAAAACGAACAACGGCGGTTGATGGACTGGCAGCAGGCCTGTGGGGGAAAATGGTGCCTGTTCGACGACGAACAGGCTTTCATCAACATCAACCACCCGGAACAACTGTCACCATGAAAACGCCCGCCGAGTTTGCCAACCACTGCTGCAGTGATTTCCCCGTGGGCCTGGGCGTGCAGGAGGCCATCGAGCGTATCGTGGCCGAAGCGGCACGCCAGCCCCGGCAAGTGCTGCGCCTGCCCCTGCGCCAGGCGCTGGGCCAGGTACTGGCCGAAGATCTGCTCACCCCCTTTGACATTCCCGGTTTCGACAATTCCGCCATGGACGGCTTTGCCCTGCGCCATACCGACCTGCACCCGGAGCAACCCACCCACCTGCGGATCGTCGATGCCGTTTTCGCCGGTGACCAGCCGCCCCGCCCCCTGGAGGCCGGGCAGTGCAGCCGCATCATGACCGGTGCGCGGGTGCCGCCGGGCGCGGATACCGTGGTGATGAAGGAACAGGTCACGGTGGAAGGGGAGGAGGCAGTCTTCCAGCCAGGCCACCAGCAAGGCAGTAACATCCGCCGGGCCGGAGAAGACCTGCGTCAGGGACAGGTGGCCGTGGCTGCCGGTACCCTTCTCTCCAGCCCGCAACTGGGCGTAATTGCCTCCCTGGGCTTTCCGGAAGTGCCCGTGGTGCGCCGCCCGCGCGTGGCCCTGTTCACCAGCGGCGATGAACTGCGCAGCCACGGCGAAACACGCAAGCCCGGCACCCTGTTCGACAGCAACCGCTTCTCGCTGGAAGCCATGGGCCGGGCCGCCGGTGTGGAAGTGCTGGACTTGGGCCCCATCCCCGATACCCCGGCCCAACTGGCTCAGGCCATGCAGGATGCCGCCGCCATGGCCGATGTGGTGGTCTCCTCCGGCGGGGTTTCCATGGGCGACGCCGACTACATCCCTTCGCTGCTGGATGAACTGGGCGAAGTGCTGTTCTGGAAAATGCGCATGAAACCCGGCCACCCCCTGCTGTTTGGCCGCCTGGGTCAGGCCCTGTACTTCGGCCTGCCCGGCAACCCGGTCTCGGTCATGGCCTGTTTCGCTCACTTCGTGCAACCGGCCTTGCAGGTGCTGGCCGGCGGTCGCTACCAGCCGCCACTGCAACTGACTGCCGTGCTCAGCGAGAACCTTCGCTCCCGCACAGGCCGTACCGAATACCAGCGCGGCATCTTTCGTGCCATCGCCCCCGGCCAGTTCGAAGTGAGCAGCACCGGCACCCAGTCCTCCGGCGCCTTGAGCTCCATGGCCCGGGCCAACTGCTTCATCGTGCTGGACGAAGACACCGGTCGGGTGGAAGCCGGCAGCACGGTCCTCATCGAACCCTTTGCCAATCTGGTAGGCTGAAATGGAACCCGAAGACGACATTCCCGAAGTCGACCACCACCAGGCTCTGACCCTGCTGCAACAGGGCTGGCTGCCGCTGGATGTACGCGAACCGGCGGAATATGCCGAAGGCCAGCTGCCGGGTGCCGTGAACGCCCCTCTGTCCCAACTGCAATCCTTGATGGAACACTGCGGTTTGCCGCAACTGGCCGACAAGCACAAGCCCCTGCTGGTCTATTGCGCCGCCGGTGTGCGCTCACTGATCGCCGCCGAATGGCTGCTGGAAGACGGTCACACACAAGTGGTTTCCCTCCGTGAAGGCCTGCAAGGCTGGAAGGCCCGGCAACAGCCGCTGGAATGGCCGGACGAAGACGAGCCGGCCGGCGAACGCTATGCCCGCCAGATGATTCTCGACGAAGTGGGCATCGACGGGCAGAAGCGGCTGCAGCAATCCCGCGTGCTCATCGTGGGTGCCGGTGGCCTGGGCTCGCCGGTGGCCTGGTATCTGGCCGCCGCCGGCGTGGGCCATATCACCCTGGTGGACGACGACCGGGTGGAACGCAGCAATCTGCAACGGCAAATTCTGCACACCGATGCCGCCGTGGGTGAGGAAAAGGTCTTCTCTGCCCGCCGTTCCCTGCTGGCGCTCAACCCGGAAATCCACATCGAAGCTCGCGCCGAACGGCTGGACGACAACCTGGCCGAAAGCCTGTTTCCGCAACACGACCTGATCATCGACGGCAGTGACAACTTCCCCACCCGCTACCGCATCAACGACCTGTGTACGCGCTTGGGCAAACCTTTTGTCTATGGCGCGGTACAGGGCTTTTCCGGCCAGCTGGGCCTGTTCACCCCGGGGCGCAGAAGCCAGCCCTGCTACCGCTGCCTCTACCCACAAGCGCCTGAAGGCGTACCCACCTGTGCCGAAGCCGGTGTGCTGGGCGCCATGCCCGGCTGGGTCGGCACCATGCAGGCCAACCTGGCCCTGCAGTGGCTGCTGGGGCTGGCCGACGACCTGCGCGGGCAACTGCTGCTGGTGGATGGCCGGGCCATGGATGTCAGAAAAGTGACGGTGCCGGCGGATGAAAACTGCCCAACCTGCGGGCAAAACGCGTCAAGGAATTGACAACCTCAGGAAAAATCGCCACTATGCATCACAGGCTGTTGAAAAATAAACTTTTCAGCAGCCATTTGCCCAAATACAGGATGCCTGACCGTGGCCACCATCCATGTCGCACCGGAGACCCTGAACCCCGAAATCCTGTCTCATCTGGAGTTTCTTGGCTTCCAGTTACTGCAAACGCCGGCGGATGACCTCGTGCCCGCCGCGCGGGAAGATCGCATCCATGGCGCCATCCTGCCCGAACTGGATGCCGCCGGCCTGGAGGCCCTCCTCGCCGCCCGCCCCGGCCTGCCGCTGCATGTACTTTCCGAGCCGCCCGAAACGGATGCCACCTGGCTCAGCCATTCCGGCCCGGAACCGGACTATCCGGCACTGAAAGGCTTTCTGCAACAGGCCCGCGCCTTCGCGCACAGCCGCGCTTTTGCCAGCGGCGGCGAAACCGTCCACTTCGACGGCCTGGCCGGAGAATCACCGGCCATGCAACGGGTCAAGGAATTCATCCGCCGGGTCGCGCCCACCGAAGCCACCGTGCTGATTCAGGGGGATACCGGCACCGGCAAGGAAGTCATCGCCCGCAACATCCACCTCAACTCGCCCCGCCGCAACCGGCCTTTCGTGGCCGTCAACTGTGGCGCCATTCCCTCGGAACTGCTGGAATCGGAACTGTTCGGCCACGAAAACGGTGCTTTCACCGGTGCCATCCCCAGCCGTCAGGGCCGTTTCGAGCTGGCCCGTGGTGGCACCCTGTTTCTGGATGAAATCGGCGACATGCCGCTGATGATGCAGGTCAAGATCCTGCGCGTGCTGCAGGAACGCACCTTCGAACGGGTGGGCAGCAGCAAATCCATCCAGGCGGATGTGCGCATCATCGCCGCCACCCACCGGGATCTGGAGCAAGCCATTGCCGAAAACCGCTTCCGCGAAGATCTCTACTACCGGTTGAATGTCTTTCCCATCGAAAGCCCCGCCCTGCGCGAGCGGCGCGAAGACCTGCCGCTGCTGATCGACAACCTGGTACAGCGCATGGAACAGGAAAACCGCGGCCGGGTGGATTTTTCCGTGGAAGCCATGCGCTGCCTGCAGCAATACGACTGGCCCGGCAATGTGCGCGAACTGGCCAACCTGCTGGAACGGCTGGCCATTCTCTACCCGGATTGTCTGGTGGATGTACACCACCTGCCGGAGAAATACCTGCCCGGAGACGCTCCCGCGGAAGGGGCGGAAATCATCCCCCTGCAACGGGAAGAAGAGCCGGATCAGCATGGCCCGACGCTGGTGGAGCTGGGGCCGGAAGGTATCCAGCTGAAGGAATACCTGGCCTCGCTGGAAGAGCTGTTGATCGGCCAGGCGCTGGAGCGCAGCGGCGGCGTGGTGGCCAAGGCCGCCCGCCTGCTGGGGCTGCAACGCACCACCCTGGTGGAGAAAATGCGCAAGTACGGCCTGCACCAGAGCGCCTGACTGTCACCCACGCCGCCGCCCCCCCATGACCAGCAGCACATGCACCGGACCCGCATGGTTGCAATAATGGCAGAACTGTCCCAACCGCCAGACACCGCCATGCTGCATATCGAAAACCTGCACAAATCCTTCGGCCAGCTGCACGCCGTTCGCGGCCTCAGCCTGCGGGTGGAAGCCGGTGAAATCTATGGCTTTCTTGGCCCCAACGGTGCCGGCAAGACCACCACCCTGTCCATGATCGCCGGGCTGCTGGTGCCAGACCAGGGCCGGATCCGCCTGCTGGACGGCCTGGTACCCACCGACCCGCAAGCCCGCTTCCAGTTGGGGCTGGCACCCCAGGCACTGGCCCTGTACAACGGTCTGAGCGCGCGGGAGAACCTGCGCTTTTTCGGCCAATTGTTTGGCCTTTCGGGCAAGACGCTGGCATCGGCCATGGAACGGGTACTGGCCCTGACCCACCTCGACGACCGGGCCGATGATCGGGTCAGCGCCTATTCCGGCGGCATGAAGCGGCGGCTCAATCTGGCCGTGGCCCTGCTGCACCAGCCGGCCCTGCTGTTGCTGGACGAACCCACTGTGGGTGTGGATCCACAATCCCGCAACCTGCTGCTGGAAGCCATCGAACAGCTGCGCGATGCGGGCCACGCCATCGTCTACACCACCCACTACATGGAAGAGGTGGAACGGCTGGCCGACCGCATCGGCATCATGGACCACGGCCAGCTGCTGGCCGAAGGTTCCCTCAGCGAGCTGCTGCAACAACACGGCGGCCCCTACCAGGTACGCTGGTACCATCAGGGCCAGTGGACCCACTGCGAAACGGACAACCCGGCGGCCTGGCTGCAACAACAGCCCTTCGACTCGGAAAACGACCAAGTGCAGATCCTGCCCCCCGATCTGGAACAGGTTTTCCTCCATCTGACCGGCAAGCAATTGAGGGATTGAACATGCAACCGTCCAACCGTCTGCCTTCCGCCCCGGCCATCTGGTGGCTGGTC
>WFUE01000167.1 GCA_015485125.1 Lysobacterales bacterium
CCAATGGTCGTGACATTCGCTTCGACCTGGGGCGGGTGGAAGGCTACCGCAACTTCTGCAACAAGATCTGGAATGCCGCCCGCTATGTATTGATGAACTGCGAAGGCCAGCCCGTGGAAGCGCCGGAAAACCCGGCACAACTGCCGGTGGCCGACCGCTGGATACTGGGCCGGCTGGCCCACGCCGTGGAACAGACCCGCGCCCATATCGATGCCTACCGCATGGATCTGGCCGCCCAGAGCCTGTATGAATTCATCTGGAACGAATACTGCGACTGGTATCTGGAGCTGTCCAAGCCCGCCCTCAACGAAGGCGACGAGGATGCCCGTGCCCGCACCCGCTGGACCCTGCTCACCGTGCTGGAAAGCGCCCTGCGTCTGCTGCACCCGGTCATGCCCTTCATCACCGAAGAAATCTGGCAGCGGGTGGCCCCGATGCTGGATCGCGCCGGCCCCACCATTCAGCTGGCGCCCTATCCGAAAGCCGAAGACTATCCGCGCGACCCACAGGCCGAGGCGGATATCCACTGGCTGCAACAGGTGGTCACCGGCGTGCGCCGCATCCGCGCGGAAATGAATATCGCGCCGGGCAAGCCGCTGCCGTTGCTGCTGGCTGAAGGCAGTATGGAAGAACAGGCTCGGGCTGAAAACCTGGCCCCCTTCATCCGTACCCTGGCCCGGTTGGAAAGCCTGCGTCCATTGCAGGCCGGTGAAGCGGAACCGGAAGCGGCCACCGCCCTGGCTGGCGAAACCCGCCTGCTGATTCCGCTGGCCGGCGTTATCGACAAGCAAGCCGAACTGCAACGGCTGGACAAGGAAATCACCCGCCTGCAAAAGGAAGTGCAACGGGCCGAAGGCAAGCTGGCCAACGAGAAATTCACCGCCCGTGCGCCGGCGGAAGTGGTGGAACAGGAACGCCAGCGCCTGGCCGAATACCAGGGCGCGCTGCAACGGCTGGCGGAACAGCAAGCCCGCCTGCAGCGGCTGTGAACCCGCTGAACCCGCCGACGGGGGCACGGTATGCCGTGATCTTCTATGCCCGCATGGGGCAGGTGGATGAAGCATACGCCCGCCTGTCGCCGGCCCTGCGCCAGCGTGCCATGACCGAGTATGGTTGTCTGGGCATGCAATCGGCCTGCGAGAACGGCTTGGAGATCACCATCACCTACTGGGCGGATGAAACCGACATCGACCGCTGGCGGGAAGACCCGCAACACCGCCATGCTCGAAAAATGGCGAGGGAGCAGGGCTGGTATCAGGATTTCTCCAGCCAGCGGGTCGCCCTGTTGTAGCTGGCGGGCTGGCAATCCGCGTGCAAGCGGCTATACTTGTCTGCGGTTGAAAACAAGACACTGCAACAAGGGGGCAACATGACCGAACAAGACCGACAGTTTATGGACCGCTTCTCGCTGGTAATTGGCGTGCTGGTGGCCTACACCATTTTCCTGATCTTTCTGGCCAACAGCATCTACGACACCTATGCGGTGGAAGACGTGCCCCAGGCCGAAACGGTCGCCGAGCGCATCAAGCCGGTGGGTGAAGTCTATGTGGGTGAAGCGCCCAGGGTCGCTGCCGCCGAACCGGCTGCAGCCGCACCAGCCGCTGCCGAGGCGCCGGCTGCCGAAGCCGCCCCCTTTGATGCGGCAGCCACCTATCAGTCCAGCTGCTTTGCCTGCCACGGCACCGGTGCCGCCGGCGCGCCCAAGCTGGGCGACAAGGCCGCTTGGGAGCCCCGTATTGCCAAGGGCATCGATACCCTGGTCAATCACGCAATCAATGGCTTCAATGCCATGCCGCCCAAGGGGGGCAATATGCAATTGACCGAAGAACAGATCCGGGCCATCGTGGAATACATGACCGCACAGGCCCAGTGAAGCAGCGAGCCATGCATACTCAAGCCGCCTGCGGGCGGCTTTTTTGATGGAGCCTGCGGATGTGGAACCGTCTGCTGCGCCGCCTGCCTGAGCCCTGGTGGCCCTACATTCAGCTGATGCGGCTGGACAAGCCCATCGGCATCTACCTGCTGCTCTGGCCCACGCTCTGGGGCCTGTGGATCGCCGGAGAGGGGCAGCCGCGCTGGTCGCTGGTGGCGGTCTTCGTCCTGGGTGTCCTTCTCATGCGCAGTGCTGGCTGCGTGGTCAACGACATGCTCGACGCCCGTTTCGACCGCCATGTGGCCCGCACCTGTGAGCGCCCGCTGGCCGCCGGTGTATTGCATCGCAAACAGGCCTTTCTCACCCTGCTGGCGCTGCTGGCTCTGGCCGCCAGCCTGCTGCTCTTTCTCAACCGGCCGGCCCTGTTGCTGGTACCGGTGGCCCTGTTCATGGCCATGACCTACCCGCTGATGAAACGCTATACCTACCTGCCGCAGGTCTATCTGGGCGCGGCCTTCGGCCTGGGCATCCCCATGGCCTTCGCCGCGCAGACGGGCGAAATCCCGCCACTGGCCTGGCTGCTCTTTGCCGCCAACATCCTCTGGGTGGTGGCCTACGACACCGAATACGCCATGGTGGACCGGGAGGACGACCTGAAAATCGGTGTCAAATCCACCGCCATCCTGTTCGACGATCTGGATCGCCACGCCATCGGCCTGTTGCAGCTGTTGTTCCTCTGGGCCATGTGGCTGGTGGGCAGCCAGGCGCATCTGGGCCTGATCTACCGCATCAGCCTCGGCCTGGCCGCCCTGCTGTTTCTCTGGCAGCAATGGCTGCTCTTCACCCGTGAACCGCAACGGTGCTTCCGTGCCTTTCTCAATAACCACTGGGTGGGGTTGGTGGTGTTTGCAGGCATTGTGCTCGATTATCTGGGTCGCCTCTGATTTTGAGCGGCTTGTTTTCCGTATCTCTGCGTTGCGAGAACCATGCCCGCCCGGTCACGTACTGGATGTACGCTCCCGGTCGTGCAGAACCTCGCGCCTTGATCTACGAAAAACCACTTGCTCAAAACCACTGCTTGTAACTGGCTGTCGTAGGGCGGAATAGGCGAAGCCGTATTCCGCCGTGGAATCTGACATGATTCCGGTGCAATACGCTGGCGCTATTGCACCCTACGATTTTTGAGTAGCTTGTTTTCCGCCATGCTGCGTTGAAGCCGGTTCGTTCGTCGGCCACCCGCCTGACAAGAAGACAGAAGGTCAATTCATTTTCCATTCAGGCATGCTTGATTACGATCCGGCCTGAAGGTCAAAGCTGCTTCGATAAAATCCATAGATATTCGTCTGGTACGAGTAATGGGGGTATTTTTGTGCAAGGAATCGATATGAAATCCAGAATCAAGAACCTGTTAAAAAGGATGCATAAAGGATTATTACGCACAAGATATACCGCAAGGGTCCTGAATGAGATACGTTTTTACAGGAATTGTGAGCAGGTCCATGATCTGCCGGAGATTTTTCATTACTGGTCCAACCAATATTTGTTGCCCATGCAGCAGCCTTTTGGTTTTTCCAACCCGGATGCGTTTTTTGTTCATTATGCAGTGCAGCGTTTTCAGGAGAAGCCGGATCAAGCCCTGCGGATTGTGAGTGTGGGTTCCGGCAATGGTGAGCTGGAGGTGCGGGTGGCTGAAAGTTTGAAAGCCGCTGGTGCCAGGGATTTTGTGTTGGAATGTATCGACATCAATACTCACATGCTGAAACGCACCCGGCAACTGGCACAAGAAAAGGGTGTGGATACCCATATTCAAGTAACCAAGGCGGATTTCAACCAATGGCAGCCGGAGGCGGATCGTTACGACATTGTCATGGCCAATCAAAGCCTGCACCATGTGTTGAATCTGGAAGGTCTGTTTGATGCCATCAAGGCAAGCATGAAAGAGGATGGCAGTTTTATCACTTCCGACATGATCGGGCGCAATGGGCACCAGCGCTGGCCGGAGGCGCTGGAATTGCTCAAACCGTTCTGGGAGGAGCTGCCGCGAGCATACCGTTACAACCAGTTGCTAAAGCGGGAAGAGCTGGAATATATCAACCATGATTGTTCCGACAGCGGTTTTGAAGGCATCCGCGCGCAGGACATTCTGCCACTTCTGGTGGAACACTTTCATTTCGAACTATTCATTCCCTTTGCCAATATCATCATGGTTTTTATCGACCGCCCGTTCGGCCACAACTTCGATGCCGAGGCGGCGTGGGACCGGGATTTCATCGACCGGGTGCATCAGGCGGACGAAGCGGCCATTCTCGATGGTCGGATCAAGCCCACGCAGATGATCGCGGCGATGAAGAAAACGCCGGTGGGCGAGACCCGGCTACGACATCCGCGATTGACACCCGCGTTTTGCATACGGGAAACTGGCGGAAACCACTAAACCGGCATACAGCATGATCCCAGCCATAAGCGACATCACCACCGCCCGCCTGAATCTGCGCCCGTTGCGGCTGGAGGATGCGCAGGCCGTGAGTACGCTGGCGGGCAACTGGAATGTGGCCCGGCACACGCTGCGGGTACCGCACCCCTATACGCGGAAAATGGCGCAAGAATGGATTCGGCAAACCTGGCAGAGCCGGGAAAGCGGGAAGGGGCTGGTGCTGGCCATGGAACATCGGGTACAGGCCGTGTTGCTGGGCGTGATCGGGCTGGAAATGACGCGGCCCGGGCAGGCGGATCTGGGTTATTGGGTCGGGGAGCCCTGGTGGGGTCAGGGTTATGCCACCGAAGCGGTCGAGGCCATGCTGGCAATCGGCTTTGACCGGTTGGGCTTGCAGGAGATCGGGGCCGAGCATCTGGCGGCCAATCCGGCTTCCGGCCGGGTGATGCAAAAGGCGGGCATGCACCATGAAGCTTCATTGATTCGGCCAGACCGGGACGGACGACAGGTGCCGGTGGAACGTTATCGTTTCCGCGCCCTGGAAAAAGGCTGATCGATACGCGCAAAGTGGCCGCTTGACTGGGTTTTTGCCCCATCCGCGGGTAAGATGGCGCCTTTGATTCTAGCGGGTGCATCATGACAGTACTTGAACAGGCCTATCAGGACCATCGTGCGGGGCGGCTCAAGGAAGCGGAGCAGGGCTATCGAACCGTTCTGAAAGAAGAGGGCGAACATCCCGATGCCCTGCATTTTCTGGGCATCATCCATCATCAGAAAGGTGAACTGGAACGGGCGGAAAACTGGCTGCGGCGTGCCCTGAAAGCGGCGCCGGAGCACGGCGCCATCTGGAACTCGCTGGCCGCGGTGCAGATGGACAGCCAGCGGCTGGAGGAAGCCGAGCAAAGTGTAAGCAAGGCCCTGGAACTGGACCCCAACCTGCATGAAGGCTGGTTGAACCGGGCGCAGATTCACCTGCATCGGCGGCAAATGGACGAGGCCTTGCAGGCATTGAAAACGGCGCTGAAAATCGATCCGGATGACTTGGCCGCGCAACATCTGATGGGGCAGTTGCTGGTGGAGCAGGGTGAGGTGGCACAGGGATTGAAATACCTGCAATCGGTGGCGGATCACAAACCGGATGATCCGGCGCTGCTGGCGGCCACCGCCCGTGCCATGATTCTGACCGGCGCCCATGCCACGGCCGCCGCCCTGCTGGATCGGGCCGTCCTGCTGCGCCCCGAGTTTCACGCCGCCTGGTGCCTGGCCACCCATGCGTTGGTACACAACCAGCAACTGGGCGAGGCCCGGGGCGCGGTGGAGAAGGCGCGTGCGCTCAAGGTGGATCATCCACTCACCCGTTCCGCCGAGGCGGTGCTGGCCGCGGGCACGGGCGACTGGCCCACGGTACTGGAAAAACTGAAACCCATTGCCGCCGCGCCGGATGCGGAAATTCTCGATCTGCGCAACCTGGCCATGGCGCTGGGCTATAGCGGCTTCTATCGGGATGCCGCCACCATCCATGAACGCATGGCGCGGCATGTACATGCCACCGCCAGGGACTGGCGCGCTTATCTGGAAGCCCTGGCCTTCACCGGCCAGCACCACCGCCGCGGGGAGGCGGTGGCCGAGGCCCTGGCGCGTTTTCCGGAAGATACCGGCCTGCAGCAACAGGCGGCCTTGTATTTCAGCGAGGCCATGGAATACGCGCAGGCAGAACCCCTGTTCACCACGCTGCGGGAAAATCAGGCCATGAATGTGCCGGTGCGGCTGGCTGAAATCAGCATGCTGCTGCGCACGGATCAGCCCGAAGCGGCCTTGAAGGCGCTGGATGAACTGGCGGCGGTACCGGACTGGAAGCCGGATATCAATGCCCTGCTGCTGCGCGCCCGGGTACTGGACCGGCTGCAACGCTATGCCGAGGCCGAGGAACATTTGCAAGCGGCTCAGGGCGCGCTGGCGCAACTGTTGCAGGATGGTGAAACACGTCGGGCGCAAGTGCTGCAGCGGTTGAATGACGATCTGCACATTCAGTTGCCGGAGGGGTTGTCTGCCGACCGGGTGGAAGACAGCCCGGTCAAGGTGCTGCTGGTGGCCGGTTTGCCCGGTAGTGGTCTGGGCCAGCTTTTGCGCCAGCTGCAAGGTCAGGGCAAGGTGCAGTTGCTGACTGATCGCATCAGCGGCCAGAACAGCCGCGAGGATTTCATCAGCCAGGGGGTGTCACAGGCAGAAGATGCCGCCACACTGAACCGGCTGAAAAAACGCTATTTTGCCCAGATCCGTGCACTGGGCGGCTTGCAGGCGGGCACACTGGTGGTGGATGTGCTGCCGCTGCCGTGGTTTTTCCACCCGCTGATCCGGCGGGTATTGCCGGAGGCCAGCCGACTCTGGGTGGGGCGGGATGCGCGGGATCTGCAATTGCACCAGCGATTTTTTGCCCTGGAGTATCTGCCGTTGGGCGTGCA
>WFUE01000168.1 GCA_015485125.1 Lysobacterales bacterium
CCTGCCGGCACCCGCAGGCCCAGCGAATCTTCGTTTTCCGCCTTGTGGCCGGCACGGCTGCACTGGCCTGTACGCAGCTTCAGCCCCTGTTGCTGGATGGAATCCGTCACAACACCCTCATTGCAAAGCGCCCGTACTGGCAGAGTCTACCCTGGTGTGCCATGCCGCCCACGTTCATGCTAGCTGACATCGATCATCTGCACCGTGCCATCCTCCAGTACCTCGGCCATCTGTCCGGAAGGCTCGTCCATGAACAAGGCAATGAACAGCAAAACCAGCAAGCCCACCGCCGCGATCAGCAGAAAGAAGTGGCTGGCATCCATGAAGGAATAGGCCGTCAGGAACAACACCGCTCCCACATTGCCATAGGCGCCAACCATGCCGGCAATCTGCCCGGTCAGGCGGCGCTTGACCAAGGGTACCATGGCAAAGACGGCGCCTTCGCCCGCCTGCACGAAAAAGGAGCAGAACATGGTGGCCAGCACCACCAGCAGTAGCGGCCAGCCGGCATCCACCTGACTCATCAGCAGATAACCGGCCATCAGCCCGCCCAACAACAACATCAATGTCTTCTTGCGCCCGAAGCGATCACTGAACAGGCCGCCACCCGGCCGCGCCACCAGGTTCATGAAGGCAAAGGCGGCTGCCAGCATGCCGGCCATTACCTGTGACAAACCAAAGGTATCCATGTAAAACCCCGGCAACATGGACACCACCGCCAGTTCGGAACCAAAAGTCACCATATAGGCCAGATCCAGCACCGCCACCTGCTTGAAGGCATAGCGGTGAATTTCCGCTACCGGAGCCTGGAACACCTGCGCATTGATTCGCCACATGTGCCAGAACTGCCAGCCATACATCGCGCCCAGAATGGCCCAGGCCAGCCACACGGCCTGCGGGGTAAACAGCCCCAGGTTGTCTGGCCCCAGTTTCCAGGCCAGCAGACCCAGAGCAAGATACAGCGGTATATTCATCAACGCATAGAGCCAGAAATCCCGTGGGGAAGTCACTTCCATGGCACCGGATTTCTTCGGCTTGAAATAGGTGGACCCTTTGGGGGTGTTGCGCACATTGAAGTAATAGACCCACGCATAGGCCAGCGCCAGCGCACCGGTAACCATCATGGCATAACGCCAACCATCCTCGCCCCCGAACCAGGCGGCCAGCGCCGGCAGGCTGAAGGCCGCCGCTGCCGAGCCGAAATTACCCCAGCCGCCATAGATGCCCTCGGCCAGGCCCACCTGCCGGGCCGGGAACCATTCCCCAATCATGCGGATGCCAATGACAAAACCGGCCCCCACAAAGCCCATGAGAAAACGGATGATGGCCATGGCAGCAAAGCTGTCCGCCAGGGCAAAGGCAAAACAGAGCAGGCCGCCGGTGGTCAGCAGGATGGCAAAGACCAAGCGCGGGCCAAAATGATCCACCAGCATGCCCACGATGATGCGCGCGGGTATGGTCAGGGCCACATTGAGAATCAGCAGGGTCTTCCACTGCTGGGCTGTCAGTGAAAAGGCCTCCACCAGCGAATGCTTGAAGGGGGCCATGTTGAACCACAGCACGAAGGTGAGAAAAAAGGCAAACCAGGTAAAGTGCAGCACCCGGATGGCAGGCTCACGCAGATTGAGCAATCGCAGCGGCACATCGGACATGATGATTCTCCAGTATTTCGTCTGAAGAATGCAATGCAGGGATCGTGCCAGCACTTGGTCGCAAAGTTAAGATACGCTTTTACATAGCCTTTCCTGGAAAACCAGGATGGGCCGGCGGCACCCATGCACCATTTTGGCGCATGGGTGCCGCTTCTCATGCCTGTGCACTGAAAACCGGTGTCAGATGACCATCCTCAGGGACAAGTCGTGGAAAAGAACCCCTCCACAGCACCGACTATTGCAGTATTGGCCATGCAGGTCAGGTCAAACTCTCCCCCCGCGTTGGTGATGACCGAAGGGGAAGAACCATCCGTGGACAAACTGCTGAAACGTACCAACAGGGGCTGTGGTGTAGGCAGGGTATTGCCACTGCCGAGCTTGAGCACTTCCGCCAGGCCTGAACTGGTGTTCGCACTCAGTTGACTATGAGAAATCATGGAAGATAAACTCGGGAAGGCATTGCCCTTGAGCAACTGGACGGCGGCTATGTCCGCATCAATGTTACTGTACTCGATTCGTACATCCGCAATATCCAGCTTCACGCCCACATTGCCTGAATAGATGAAGGCATCACTCAGTAACAACAATACACCATTACCATTTGACGGCTGATAGATACCATGTACACCCGGCGCATTGTAGCTATCATGGCTGCTCTGCATATAGATCCCATTCCCATCGAAACGCACGAGGGCACTGTCGCCCAGATTGCTGCCGAACAACTGACTGTCGTACTGCATGTTGCGGGACTCCACATTCCAATCGGCCACATCCAGTACAAAACCCAGCACGGGGCCCGTACCACCGGTGGCATACAAGTTGAGACTGGCGTCTTCCAGATGCATGGTGGTACCACCCTGTGGCGTTTGCTGGCTGGCCCGCAGCACAGCAAAACCCGAGTAGGTCGGCGTACCCGTTACTTCCATGCTCAACTCGACCCGATACAGATTGGCCGGGCCATCCACATCCACCAGATAGGCGGAACCGGCCGGGCCATACCAATCAATGCTGAGATCCTCCAGGGTCAGTTCCACGGTGGAAGAGATTACCGTGGTCATGCTGGTAGGGCTGGTACTGCTGCCGGCCGTGATCCGGGTAGCCCCCTGGCCCGCTCCCTGAATGATGACATCGCTGTTGCCACCGATGCTCAGGGTGACATCCGGCAAAGTGAAATTACCCGCCCCCATGTGAATCATGCAGGGTTTGGTGGCATCCGTGCACCAGTTGGTCATGTCCGCCACCGCATTGTGCAGGCTGGTGTACTGCCCCGGCGCGCCATCCACAGTCACCGTGGCCACATTGGTGGTGGTATAGGGGCCGTGCACCGCCGCGCAGGTTACCGTGCCATCGACATTGACCGCGGTCATGGCCGTATTGGCCGCGCAAGTGCCGCTGACACGTAATTGCACCTGCGTGTTGTCCACCTTGGCGGCCGTTACCACGCCGTCGGGAATATTGAAGGCCATCTCGGCATACTGGCTCTGTGGTGCAGGATGCACTTCGGTACGCCCACTGAGCGTTGTCAGCGCACCACCGGCTGGACCGGCGGCAATTTCCAGCCAGACCGGGCCGGCATTGAACACATCACCAGCATCCACCAGCAGAGAAAATTCACCCTGATCCACGCTGACCCCGGCAATCAGTTGGGAGCCCAGCAGATTGCCGCCAGCCGCGGCATCATAGACATAGACGAAAAAATCGTAGCTGCCGTTGGCGAACTGGCCGGACACCTCCAGCTTGCCCTGAAAAGTGAAACGGGTATCCGGCACCTGTGCCAGCACGGAATGGAAGCCTGCCACCAACAGCAGCAGGAAAAACCAGGGTTTGTTCATCTTTCTTCTCCTCACCTTCGTATGCATGCGGCTGGATTATTCCGCACTGTTTCGAAAAACCAGATCCGGATCGGCCTCAGGCCCCCAGTAGCCGGTTTGCAGACGGTACTCGCCACCCTTGAGCGTTTTGGGGTCGGCACTGGCCTGCCCCACGGTAAAGCGCAGGCGCATGCTGTTGTCACTGGTACTGAGTGTACCGCCACCATTGGCCACCACCACGCGGGTCAGGCGATCCTGTGCATGGGCCACTGTCAGCAACAGCCCCAGGGCCAAACAACAGAAAATTTTTCGAATCATCACAGCTCCTGATCGGTTCGATATCAGGGCCACCATACAGGAAGATTGGGAAAAAACGGGAAAGAAAAAGATGATGAATTTATTTATATCTATAAAATCATCCGTTTATAGAATGACTGGATTCTTGATCCAAGATGATGATCGGGAATTTTCAACCAGAAAACAGATTGGGAGATACGCGTTTACTCAAAAAACGCCTGCTCACAGGCCGGGCATTGAAAGCCCTGCGCGCGGGCGCGCTGGCGCCATTGGCGAGACAGCGGCTCATCCCCGGCCAGATCCGCCAGCACGGCCATCAGCAGTATCTGCTCACCATCCAGTACCGGCCATTGCTGATCCACCAGCTGCAATTGCTGCAAGCGGGAATGTGCCAGCGCTGAATCCTCTTGAACAACCGCCGCCAGTATGCCGGCAAAGATACCCAGCCGGTCGTGTGCATCCATGGCGGCCAGTTGCGCCAGTGTCTGCTGTAACGCTGCCGCCTTCCCCAGCTGCCATTGGGCCCAGGCCTTGAGCAAGAGAATATGGCTGGATTGCTGGTAGGGGCTGTTTTTCAACAAGCCTTCCCAGTCCTGCAACCAGAAATACACCGAGGGAGTATCGCCCACTTCCACTTGCAGCAGCAGCGGGTCTTGTGCCACCGCCTCTTGCACCAGCGCCAGGCTGCCCTGCAAATCGCCAACATAGGTGAGCACGTAGGACAAGGCCAACTCCAGTGAAGGGTCATCCGGCTGCTGCACCATGACCTCGCGCAGCAGGGCCACCGCTTCCGACGCCCGCCCCAGTGACGCCAGCAAGCTGCTTTTCAGACCCAGGGCATAGCTGTGATAGGGATCGTGCCGCAGCACCGTTTCAGTCTGGGCCAGGGCCTTTTCCAGATATTCCCGGCCCTGGCCACAGCTCCAGACCTGGGCGAAATAGGCTTCGGCCAAACCCAGGCGGGCATCGTCGAAATCCGGACTGCGCTCCACTGCCGTCTCCA
Source organism: Lysobacterales bacterium (assembly GCA_015485125.1). GTDB lineage: Bacteria > Pseudomonadota > Gammaproteobacteria > Xanthomonadales > S139-57 > S139-57. Next base: position 4,764 of record WFUE01000168.1, read on the forward strand.
GCAGGCCAATGTAACGCCGGTCGCTGCAATCCACCGCCTGCATGCTGCCCACGGCCTTGAGGTAAAGATTGAAACTTTCCAGATCACCGGCCCGCTGCTGGAAGGGCAGCAGCCCCAGCAAACCCAGCACCAGCGGATGCAGTTGCTCCACGAAGGATAGGCGGGCGGCATTGGCCAGCCGTTCATCCAGCAGCGGGCTGGGCAGGGTGACCATGCCCAGATCGAAATGTTGCCAGCCCACATCCATTTTCTTGTGCAACCAGACATTGAGATGGTCTTCCGTATCGCTGTTTTCTTCCTGCAGCACAGGTTCGATCAGCACAACCGGCAATTGGGCGGCATCCAGCTGATCCACCCAGGCATCGAAATCCCGCCCATTCCTGGCTTCGGTTTGCGACAGTTGCAGTTGCGGGTCCTGCTCCAATCCCAGCAGCAGCGCCTGATTGATGCTGTAGGCCAGCAGACGCTCACTTTCTTTTCCGCTGGGTGCCTGTACCGGCATCAGCCCCACGCTGTAGTCGGCCATGGGTTCCGCAGGCTTGGAAAACAGTTCGGCAAATACCAGCAGGCCCACGGCCAGCACGGCCAGAATGGGTGCCAGCCAACGCATGGATGACTTGTGCGTCAATACCTGCGGCGTGTTCGAAATGACATGCACCGGCGGATGCGTTTCCAGGCGATAACCCTTGCGATGTACCGTGCGAATATTTACATCGTCATCCTCACGGAAGCAATTACGAATGACGAAAATCACCCGGTTGATGGTCTGGTCGGTGACTTCCTGACGCGGCCAGCCTGCTTCCGCCAGTTCGGAACGACTGACCACCCTGTCCGCGTGGGTGACAAGGTGGGTCAGGACCGCCATCGCCTTTGGCTCCAGCTCCTGTTTCTGGCCGTTCCGGCTCAGGACATGGGCGTCTGTATCCAGCACCCATTGTCCAAATGCGTAGCGCATGCGGTGACTTTAGTTGTATAGGAAGCCGCCCATAATAGCGCTGACCGCCGTATTACTCTAGCGCCCGCAGGGAGAATGCAACCCAAACTGTGCGCCAGTCGGCACCCGCAGCGGTACAGGTGCCGAAATCTGGAGCCGCCTCAAGGCCACTCCGGCAAGCGCCCCGGCGTCCAGGGCGCGCCCAGTGTATTCAGCTGCTGTTCCAGCGGCTGAATACGCTGTTCCACCAGTTCCCGCAACTTCCGCTGTACCGGTTGGAACAACTCGCCGGCAATGCTGACCTGATCACGCATGGTCTGTGTGGGCAGGCTGGTACTGTCCCACAAGCCGTAAACCACCGTCTGCACCCGCCCGACGATGCCCGGTGGCGTGGCTTCATTCAGTGCGGCCTTGACATCGTCTCCGCGCAAGGCGCGCTTGAGTGCCCGCAGTTCATCACGAATGGCGCGGGCTTCCTGTTGCAGTTGTTCGTTTTCCACCGGGGTGGCATCGAGGGCGGCAATCATGTACTGCACCTTCTCCAGGTTCTCCCGCACGCTGCGATCGGCTCCCAGCACCGCGCCTTGCAGGCGGGCCACCTGCCGTTCGAAGGCCAGCAGAGCCTTGCGGTCACTGGCCTGCAAACCTTCGATGGGCAGCGCCTTGGCCTGGAAGGATAGCGCTTCACTCAAGGCGGAAAGCTTGCCCTGCTGGCGCAGATAGAACTGCACGCTGTATTCACCGGGTGCTGCCAGTGGCCCACGGGGCACGCTCTGGTACTTGTTCTTGCGCTTGAAGGGCTGGATTCGCGCCGGGTTGGCCGGCGGATAGCGGTGATCCCAGGCCAGACGATGGAACCCCTTGCCGGCCGGTGCTTTCAGCCGGCGCACCAGATGGCCCTCGGCATCCCGCACCACGGCAATGATGGCCGGTTTTTCCTCGTCCTTTTCCTGTTTCAGCGCTTGCCAGCTGGGATAGGGCGTGTCCTTGCCGGCCTTCTTCAGCGGCTTTTCCTTATCCTGGCGTTGTTTTTTCAGGCTCTTGGGTGGCTGGGCCACATAGTACTGGAATACAGCGCCATAGGGCGGGTTGGGCGCGGTAAAGAAAGCCTCGCCCTGGTTGGACTTGCCTTCCCCACCCAACGGGCTTTCCGGGATGAACATCCAGTTGTCCTTGACCGGGAACAGCGTCAGCGCCTGATCATCCCACCGTGCCAGCGGTGTGCGCAGGGGGCTGTAATCATCGAGAATATAGAAGCCCCGGCCAAAGGTGGCCAATACCAGATCGTTCTCCCGCCGCTGGATTTCCACATCGCGCACGGCGATGACCGGCAGATTGCCCTTGAGCGCATGCCATTTCTTGCCACCGTTCTGGGTGAAATAGAGGCCGAACTCCGTGCCCACGAACAGCAGGTCGGGCTGCACATGATCCTGGGCGATGCTGTGTACCGAACCGCGTTCCGGCAGGTTGCCGACGATGGATCTGAAATGCCGCCCCCGGTCATGGCTGACCATCAGATAGGGCTTGAAATCCCCTTGCTTGTGGTTGCGGAAGGCCACATAAACGGTATCCGGATCATGCAGGGAGGCGGTGATATCGGCCACATAGCTCATCTCCGGCACCCCCTTGATCTTCTCCAGCCGGCGCCAGTGCTTGCCACCATCCTCGCTGACCGAAAACACCCCGTCATCACTGCCCGCATAGAGCAGCCCTTCCACCAGCGGGGATTCATCCAGTGCAAACAAATTGCCGAAATGGGAGGTGGAGGCATTCTTGGCCACGGTATCCACCGACCAGATTCGGCCCATGACCTTGAGCTGGTTGCGGTCCAGATTGCGGGTCAGATCCGGGCTGACCGCCTGCCAGCTGTTGCCCTGGTCATCGGAACGGAACAGGATATTGGCCCCGAAATACAGGCGCTTGTGATTGTGCGGGCTGATGATCAGCGGTGAATCCCAGTTCCAGCGCAACGCCGCCTCACCCTTGCCTTCCTGCGGCTGAATGCCGATCTTCTCGCCGGTACGGCGATCAAAACGCACCAGAACGCCATATTGCAACTGGGAATAGACGATATTGGGGTCTTTCGGATCAACCTGTGTCTTGAAGCCGTCACCACCCAGGGTAATGAACCAGTCACTGTTGCGAATGCCATGCTCGGTTGTGGTGCGCACCGGCCCACCGATGGTATTGTTGTCCTGGGTACCGCCGTAGACATTATAGAATGGGAAGGCATTGTCCGGCGTGCCCCGGTAGAACTGCACCGTGGGCAGGTTGGCATAGAAGCGCCAGGCCTGGCCCCGATCCCAGGTTTCATACAGACCGCCGTCACAGCCCACCAGCAGGTGATCGGTATTGTTCGGGTCGATCCACAACGCGTGGTTGTCCACGTGCTTGAAATCTTCATTAAAGGTATAGAAGTGCTTGCCTCCGTCATCCGTTGCATGGAGGAAGGTGTCCATGGAATAGACCCGATCCTCCCGCTTGGGGTCGGCAAAAATCTCGTTGTAGTACTGCGGGCTGGAACTCATATAGCCGCTCATCTTCTTCCAGCTGGCACCGCCATTGGTGGAACGATAGAAGCCGTTTTCCTCACCCAGCGCCTCGATGATGGCGTAGACGGTTTTCGGCGCCACCGGTGACACGGCCAGGCCAATCTTGCCCATGTCGCCCTTGGGCAGGCCACGCTTGAGCTTTTTCCAGCTCTTGCCCGCGTCGGTAGACTTGTAGATGCCAGACTCCGGCCCGCCGTCGATCAGCACCCAGGTATGCCGGCGGCGCTGGTAGGCCGAGGCATAGAGCACATCCGGGTTTCCCGGCTCGAACACCACCTCGTTGATGCCGGTCTTGTCACTGATCTCGAGAATCTTCTTCCAGTGCTTGCCGCCATCGATACTCTTGTACAGGCCGCGGTCGCCGCCATCTCGCCAGAGCGGGCCCTGGGCCGCCACATAGATCACATTGGAATCCCGTGGGTCCACCAGAATCTTGCCGATGTGCTCGCTATGCTTCAGCCCCATGTTTTGCCAGGTTTCC
>WFUE01000169.1 GCA_015485125.1 Lysobacterales bacterium
CATGAAAATTGGCCGCCAGGGTGAAGTTGCGCTGGGCGGCGAAGTTCATCATGGCTTCGGTTTCCGGCGCGTAGGCGTTGCCGTCCGGGTGGTTGCCATCGACCGGATCGGGGAAGTTGCGGTTGGGGTCGATGTTGTTGGCGAGAAAGCGCCGTGCGCCAGCGACGCTGGCGTTGCCACCGGCATAGGTGCCGTCGGGGTTGGCCAGGGGGTTGATCCAGATTTCCAGGTGATCCAGCAGGTATTCGATGCGCGGGTCGTTGTCGGGGCTTTCCAGCAGGGTGTCGATCAGGCGCAGCAGCAGCGCAAAGCCGGTGGTTTCATCCCCATGCATGGTGCTGGTGTAGAAGACTTCCGGCTCGGCTTCGTCGAGCTCCGGGTTGCGGCTGATTTTTATCGCCAGCAGCTTGCGCCCCTGCTGGCTGGTGCCGATTTCTTCCAGCCGCGCCAGTTGCGGAAAGCGCTGGGCGTAGTCCTGCATCCGGGCGACATAGTCTTCATAGGCAGGGAAGCTGGCCCAGTCAGCACTTTTGAAGGGTTGGGCCGCCGCCGGGTTGTCGCCGGGGTGGGGCAGTTCGCGGAAGCGGAAGCCCATGGCTTCCAGCCGTTTTTGTTGTGCCGGGCTGGCATACAGGCGCATGTGCTGGCCATGATCCCAGGAAAGGCGGGCCAGTTGCGCGGGCGAAAGGGTGGCCGGCAGGCTTTCTACCGCAAGATAGCGGTCGTCCGGGCCGGACGCCAGTGCTTGCAGTGGCAGGCAGCAGGCCAGCAGCCAGTGGCTCAGTCGTGGCATTGTTCGCGCAGTTCCCGGCGCAGGATCTTGCCCACGTTGGTCTTGGGCAGTTCCTGATGGAAGCTGACCTTCTTCGGTACCTTGTAGCCGGTAAGGTGCTGGCGCATGAAGGCAATCACTTCCTTTTCGGTGAGATCCGGGTTCTTGCTGACCACGCACAGGCGCACTACCTCGCCGGAATGTTCATCCGGCATGCCGATGGCGGCGGCTTCGAGAATATCAGGCATCATCACCGCCACATCCTCGATTTCATTGGGGTAGACGTTAAAGCCGGAGACCAGAATCATGTCTTTCTTGCGGTCGACAATGTAGAAGAAGCCCTGTTCGTCCCAGCGGGCGATGTCGCCGGTTTTCAGCCAACCATGCCCGTCCAGTACCTGGGCGGTTTCTTCCGGGCGGTTCCAGTAGCCTTTCATCACCTGGGGGCCACGGATGCACAGCTCGCCGGTTTCACCGGGTGGCAGGCAATGGCCTTCCTCGTCCTGCACGCTGGCGTCGGTGGAGGGGATGGGCAGGCCGATGCTGCCATTGTAGGCCTCGAGATCCATGGGGTTCATGCAGGCGGCCGGCGAGGTTTCAGTCAGGCCGTAGGCTTCCACCAGGGTGCAGCCGGTGACGGCTTTCCAGCGTTCGGCCACCGCCCGCTGTACCGCCATGCCGCCACCCAGGGTCAGATGCAGGCGGGAAAAGTCGACCTGGTCGAAACCGGGTGTATTCAACAGGCCATTGAACAGGGTGTTGACGCCGGTGATGGCGGTGAAGGGCGTCTTGGCCAGCAACTTGACAAAGGCTTTCATGTCCCGTGGATTGGTCACCAGCACATTGCGCCCGCCCAGAGTGAAAAACACCAGGCAATTCGCCGTCAGGGCAAAGATGTGGTAGAGCGGCAGGGCGGTGATGATGGTTTCTTCGCCGTGAGTGATGGTTTGCAGCCAGCCACCAGCCTGCAGCACATTGGCCACCAGATTACGGTGAGTGAGCATGGCGCCCTTGGCCACGCCGGTGGTGCCACCGGTGTATTGCAGAAAGGCCAGATCGTCCTGGGTCAGTGCAGGACGCTGGTAGTTCAATTTCCGGCCCTGGCTCAGGGTGTCGCTGAAGCGAACATGACCGGGCAGTTGCCAGGCGGGCACGGCCTTCTTGATCTTGCGCAGGGCGAAGTTGATCACCCGTCCCTTGAAGGCACCCAGCATTTCACCAATGCTGGTGACGATGACCTGCTCCACATCGGTTTCACCGATGACTTCCTCCAGCACATGGGCGAAGTTTTCCACGATGACGATGATTTTCGCGCCGGAGTCCTGCAACTGGTGTTTCAATTCGCGTGCGGTATACAGCGGATTGGTATTGACCACCACCCCGCCGGCCCGCAGCACGCCGAATACCGCGATGGGGTATTGCAGCAGGTTGGGCATCATTACCGCGACCCGATCACCTTTCTGCAGTTTAGTGGTCTGTTGCAGCCAGGCGGCAAAGGCGCGGCTGTTCTGTTCGATTTCGGCATAGGTGAGTGCCTTGCCGAAATTTTCGTAGGCCACGCGCGGGCCGAATTGTTCGAAGCCCCGTTCCAGCAGTTCCACCAATGATTCATAGGTACTCAGGTCGATATTTTCCGGAATGCCCGGGGGATAGCTTTTCAACCAGGGCTTGCCAAATGTGCAGTCGGAGGAGGAAGCGGGTATGGGGTTTTCGGCCATGGCGGTCTGCTGCTCCAGTGTAAAGAACCGGCTCATCATACCCTATTTTGGATAGGTCGGAAGGGGGTTGTGCGGCGTAGAAAACGCCAGCACAATGCTTGTGAACCCACTTCAAGGTCAAAGCATGAACAAGCCCTGGTCGGAAGCCTGCGAGCGCAACAAGGGGCCGATACTGGAAGTGCTGCGCCGATATTGCGGTCAAGGCGGGACCGCGCTGGAAATCGGCAGTGGTACGGGCCAGCATGCGGTCTTTTTTGCCGAGGCGTTGCCACAGTTGTGCTGGCAGCCGACGGAGTTGGCGGAAAACCTTCCGGGATTGCGTCTTTGGGTGGAAGAAGCCGCTTTGGCCAATCTCCGCTCGCCGGAAGTGCTGGATGTGTTTCAGCCGGTCTGGCCGCTGGAGCAAGCTGACTACATCTTTACCGCCAATACCCTGCATATCATGCCCTGGGAGGGAGTGGAGGCCCTGTTTCGTGGGGTGGAGCGGGTGTTGCGACCTGGCGGTATGTTGCTGGTCTATGGCCCATTCCGTGTCGGTGGGAGGCACACGGCCCCCAGTAACGCGCGTTTCGATACCTGGCTGAAGGCCCGTGACCCGGCCAGTGGTGTGCGGGATCTGGAAGCCGTGCAGCAATTGGCGGAGTATATTGGTCTGGAATATGTGACAGCGCATGCCATGCCGGCCAACAATTGGATACAGGTCTGGCGATGGGCTGAAAAAATCCACAATTCTGGCTAGATGACTTGCCGTTGTTCTATCTCTTTAGGGTAGAATAGGGCACCTCTTTCCTGACCCGGCCCCATGCCTGTGGAACCTGATAGCAAACTGTCAAAAAAAAGCCCTGAGACCGAGGCGGCTTCAGGAGCTGGCTTGCCCGTGCCTGATGCGCGGAAACCCCGGGTTGAGCGGGAAGTAGGTGGTCGTGAAGGCCCGGATCCGGTGCGCTACGGTGACTGGGAAAAAAACGGCCGTTGTATCGATTTTTGAAGCCACATCTTTCATTCGAGGGTTGAATCATGCACTCCAGACCTTTGTCACCCCACCTGCAGGTGTATCGGTGGCAGATCACCATGGCATTATCCATACTTCACCGCTTCTCCGGCGTGGCCATATCCCTGGGGCTTGTTGGCCTGGTGTTCTGGCTGCTGGCCTTGTCACAGGGGCCTGATGTCTACGCCAGCTGGTTTGGCTGGCTGGCCAGCTGGCCGGGCAAGATCACGCTTTTCCTGCTGAGTCTGGCGCTGGTCTATCACCTGTGCAATGGCTTGCGCCATCTCTGGTGGGACATGGGCAAGGGCCTGACCAATGAAGGGGTGACCCGCTCCGGCATGCTGACCGTGGCGGCCACCGTGGTGCTAACCGTTCTGGTGTGGCTGTTGGCGGGAGGTGGCGCATGAGTTTTCAGGAGCCGCTGAAGCGGGCCAAGGGCCTCGGTAGCGCCCATGAAGGCGCTCATCACTGGTGGGTGCAGCGAATCAGTGCCGTGTTGTTGGCACCCTTGACCCTGTGGCTGGTCTTTGCCCTGGCTTCTTTGCCGGAGATGTCGGTTGCTACCTTGCAAGCCTGGGTGGGGCAATGGTATGTGGCCACCGGACTGCTGGCCTTTGTGCTGGCCGGCCTGTACCACATGCAGCTGGGCCTGCAGGTGATTATCGAGGATTACATTCATGTGCGCTGGCAGGAGCGCACCTTGCAGATTCTGGTGCGTATGCTGGCCTTTCTGCTGGCACTGGTTTCCGTTCTGGCCGTGTTCAAACTGGCCATCTGAGGCAGGATCATCATGACAAGCGATTACAAGATTACCGAACACAGCTACGATGTGGTGGTTGTTGGTGCCGGTGGTGCCGGCCTTCGGGCCACCCTGGGGCTGGCGGCATCCGGCCTGAGCACGGCCTGTATCACCAAGGTTTTTCCCACCCGCTCCCATACCGTGGCCGCCCAAGGGGGCATGAGTGCCGCGCTGGGCAACATGGGTGAGGACGACTGGCGTTGGCACATGTACGACACTATCAAGGGGTCGGACTGGCTGGGGGATCAGGATGCCATCGAGTACATGTGCAAGGAGGCGCCGGCTGCGGTTATTGAGCTGGAACACTATGGTGTGCCTTTCTCGCGCACGGAATCTGGCAAGATCTACCAGCGCCCCTTTGGCGGCATGACCACGCATTTCGGTGAAGGAACCGCCCAGCGTACCTGTGCCGCCGCTGACCGCACTGGGCATGCCATTCTGCACACGCTCTACCAGCAGTCCCTCAAGCATGAGGCCCGCTTCTTTATCGAATATTTCGCCATCGATCTGTTGATGAATGAAGGTGAATGCGTGGGGGTGATGGCCTGGAATCTGGCCGATGGCAGCCTGCACATCTTTCGTGCCAAGGGGGTGGTGCTGGCTACCGGCGGCTATGGCCGTGCCTGGTTCTCGGCTACATCGGCTCATACCTGTACCGGTGACGGCAACGGCATGGTGGTGCGTGCGGGCCTGCCCCTGCAAGATATGGAATTCGTGCAGTTCCACCCTACCGGCATCTATGGCGCCGGTGTGCTGATTACCGAAGGCGTCCGTGGCGAAGGTGGTTTCCTGGTCAATTCCGAAGGTGAGCGGTTCATGGAACGCTACGCGCCCAATGCCAAGGATCTGGCCTCCCGCGACGTGGTCAGCCGGGCCATGACCATGGAAATTCGCGAGGGCCGTGGTGTGGGTGAGCACAAGGACCACATCTATCTGCATCTGGAACACCTGGGGGCCGATGTGATCAATGAGCGCCTGCCGGGTATCGCCGAGTCGGCGCGTATCTTCGCCGGAGTGGATGTGACCCGCGAGCCCATTCCGGTGATTCCCACCTGTCATTACAACATGGGGGGCATTCCCACCAACTACCATGGGGAGGTGGTGACCAAAAAGGGAGATGACCCGGATGCCGTAGTGCCGGGGCTGTACGCCATCGGCGAGGCAGCCTGTGTTTCCGTGCATGGCGCCAACCGCCTGGGCTCCAATTCTTTGCTGGATATTGTGGTCTTTGGTCGAGCGGTGGCATTGCGCTGTGCGGAAACCATCGATCCGGACGCTTCCTTCAAGCCCGTGCCCAGTTCGGAAATCGACAAGGTTCTGGGCCGGTTGGACGCTCTGCGCCATGCCAATGGCAGCCGTCCCACGGCGGATATCCGTCTGGATATGCAGCGCACCATGCAGCATTATGCCGCCGTGTTCCGTACCGGTGATTCCCTGGCCGAAGGCAAGGAGAAGCTGCAGGCAGTGCGGGAGAGCTTCAAGGATGTGAAGGTGACGGATCGTTCCATGGTCTGGAACACCGACCTGGTGGAGACGCTGGAGCTGGCCAACTTGCTGGATTGTGCCCAGGCTACCATGCACGGGGCCTGCAATCGTCTGGAAAGCCGGGGTGCTCATGCCCGCGAGGATTATCCCGACCGTGATGACGAGCAGTGGATGAAACACTCGCTGGAGTATGTGGAACCCGATGGCACGGTACGCATCGATTACCGACCGGTGCACATGTATACGCTGACGGATGAAGCAGAAGTCATTCCGCCCAAGAAGCGCGTCTATTGAACAAGGTGAATCCCCATGGCTGAACTTTCCTTACCCAAAAACTCCCGTATCCAGCCGGGCAAGACCTTCAAGGCTGAAGGGGCGAAAAATATCAAGGTGTTTCGCATTTACCGCTGGGACCCGGACAGTGGCGAAAATCCGCGGGTGGACAGCTACGAGATTGATCTGGATCGCTGTGGCCCGATGGTGCTGGATGCCCTGCTGAAGATCAAGAATGAAATTGATCCAACCCTGACCTTCCGCCGTTCCTGCCGGGAAGGCATCTGTGGTTCCTGTGCCATGAACATTGATGGCACCAATACCCTGGCCTGCACCAAGTCCATCGACGAAATTGCCGGTGATGTGAAGATCTACCCCTTGCCGCATATGGAGGTGGTCAAGGATCTGGTGCCGGATCTGACTCACTTCTATGCGCAGTACGCGTCCATCAAGCCGTGGCTGCGTTCCGACACGCCGGCTCCGAAGGATTCCGAACGCCTGCAATCCATCGAAGATCGCAAGCAGCTGGATGGCTTGTATGAATGTATCCTTTGTGCCTCCTGTTCCACGGCCTGCCCCAGCTACTGGTGGAATTCCGACCGTTATCTGGGGCCGGCCATCCTCATGCAGGCCTATCGCTGGGTGGTGGACAGCCGGGATGACGATACCGGAAGCCGGCTGGATGAGCTGGAGGATCCCTTCAAGCTCTACCGTTGCCACACCATCATGAACTGCACGCGTACCTGCCCCAAGGGCCTGAACCCGGGCAAGGCCATTGCCGAATTGAAAAAACTGGTGATGGCGCGCAAATCCGGCTGAGATGGATGCGGCACGTTTCAAGCGCTTGCGCTGGCTGTGCCGGCGGGGCATGAAAGAGCTGGATGTGTGTCTCAACAGTTATCTGGCTCAACACCCGCAATTGGATGAAGCGCAGTTGCAGGCGCTGGAAGCCCTGCTTCAATGGCAGGACGATCGCTTGTGGGATGGCGTGCGCGGGGCGTTACAGGTGGAGGATGCGCGCCAACAGGCGCTGTTGGCGGAATTGTCCCGCCTGGCATCGGACGCATGAAAGGGGCCGGGTTGTGGCATAATAGCCCGCTGTTTTTGACTAGAGTTTCGAGAAGCCGATGAATTTCCTCATTTCCGATGCCATGGCCCAGACGGCTGGTGGCGCACCTGCAGGCCCGTCCACACTGGGCTCCCTGATCCCCTTGATCATCATGATTGTTCTGTTCTGGTTCCTGCTGCTGCGCCCGCAGATGAAACGCCAGAAAGAGCACAAGAAAATGCTCGATGCCCTGTCCAAGGGTGATGAGGTGGTCACCAATGGCGGCTTGCTCGGACGTGTCGTGGGCGTGGGCGACAGCGTGGTGGAAGTGGAAGTAGCGGAAAATCTGGTGGTGAAGGTGCAGAAGCAGGCGGTGGCGCAAGTATTACCCAAAGGCTCTGTGGAAGCTGCCAGCTGAACCCTTTCGGCCCGTGGGCCCAGTGAATCGAAGGCTTGATCCATGAATCGATATCCCTTGTGGAAAAATCTCATGATCGTACTGGCGCTGTTGGTCAGCATCCTGTACGCATTACCCAATTTCTTTGGCCAGCAACCGGCGGTACAGATCTCCTCGACGGAGGACACGCCGGTGACCCAGGCATTGCTGGATCCCTTGCAAAAGGCGCTGGATGAGGCCGGATTGGCCGTCTCCGATGCTCGGCTCACCGATGGCAAGCTGATCTTGCGCATGGATGATCCGGCCTTGCAGTTGAAAGTGGCGGATTTTGTTCGTGACTGGCTGCGCAACCGGGAAATGGCCGATCGCTATGTGGTGGCGTTGAATCTGCTGCCCAAAACCCCGGCCTGGCTGCAGGATATCGGTGGCAAGCCCATGGTGCTGGGCCTGGATTTGCAGGGTGGGGTGCATTTTCTCCTGCAGGTGGACATGGAAACCGCCATCAAGCAACAGTACGAGCGGCTGCGAGATGACATTCGCACCACCCTTCGGGAAAACAAGATTCGTTACACGGCAGTCAAGGAGAACGGCAAGGCCGTCACCATTCTGCTACGCAACGACGATGAGCTGGACAAGGCACTGGACCTTTTGCGCACCCAGTTCCCGGAACTGGATCTGAACCCCTACAGTGAAAACGGCAAGTCCGGGTTCCGTGGCGTGCTGACGCAAGCCAAACTGGTGGAAATCAAGGCCACGGCATTGCAGCAGAACATCACCACCTTGCGTAACCGGGTCAACGAACTGGGCGTGGCCGAGCCACTGGTGCAGCAGCAAGGCGATGACCGCATTGTGGTGGAACTGCCCGGTGTGCAGGACCCGGCTTATGCCAAGCAGGTGCTCAGTGCCACGGCCACCCTGGAATATCGCGCCGTGGATGACAAGCATGATGCCTACACCGCGCACACCACCGGCCGTGTACCGCCGGGCAGCCGGCTCTACTACGACAAGGCCGGCAGGCCGGTCTTGCTGAAAAAACGCCTGATCGTTTCCGGCGAGCAGCTGGTGGATGCCCAGTACGGTCTGGATACCCAGACCGGCCAGCCACAGGTATCGGTGACGCTCAACTCCGTGGGTGCGCAGCGCATGCGCCAGTTCACCCTCGACAATGTGGGCAAGGGTATGGCCGTGGTCTTCATCGAGCGCAAGCCGGAAACCGAAATGGTGGATGGAAAACCGGTGAAGAAAACCAGGGTGGTGGAAAAAGTCATTTCCGTGGCCAATATTCTGGAGCCCTTCGGCAAGCGCTTCCGTACCACTGGCCTGGATTCGCCACGTGAAGCGCAACAGCTGGCCTTGCTGCTGCGGGCCGGTGCGCTGGCCGCTCCCGTGGAGATTGTGGAAGAGCGTACCGTGGGCCCCAGCCTGGGGCAGGAAAATATCGAAAAAGGGATGGAAGCGGTGGTCATCGGCTTTGTGCTGGTGCTGGTTTTCATGGCCCTGCGATACAAGCTGTTCGGTCTGGTGGCCGATGTGGCCCTGTTCTTCAACCTGGTGATGTTGATGGCGCTGCTGTCAATGCTGGGGGCTACGCTGACCTTGCCGGGTATTGCCGGTATCGTCTTGACCGTGGGCATGGCAGTGGATGCCAATGTATTGATTTTTGAACGCATACGCGAAGAACTGCGCCTGGGAAATTCGCCGCATGCCAGTATCAACGCCGGCTATGACAAGGCCTTTTCCACCATTGCCGATGCCAATGTGACCACGCTGATTGCAGCGGTGATTCTCTTTTCGCTGGGCACCGGCCCGGTGAAAGGCTTTGCGGTTACGCTGAGTCTGGGTATTCTCACCTCCATGTTTACAGCCATCATGGGTACCCGGATGCTGGTCAATTTGATTTATGGCGGCAAACAACGACTGTCCGGCCTGTCGATCTGAGGCCGCTGATATGGGTACATCAATGAATACGCCAACCATCAACTTCATGGGGCAGAGAAAAATCGCCCTGGTACTGTCCCTGACCCTGATGTTGCTGTCGATTGCCACACTGGCAGTCAACGGCCTGAAAATGGGGCTGGATTTCACTGGCGGTACAGTGATCGAACTGGCCTATGATCCGGCGCCGGATCTCGGTGAAGTGCGCAAGGTTCTGGAATCGGCCGGTTACAACGATGTGACTGTGCAGACCTTTGGTTCCACCCGCGATATCCTTATCCGGCTGGCACCGGTAGAAGGGAAAAGTACAGCTGATCTGAGCAACGAAGTCATTAACCAACTCAAGAAAGGCTTTGACGGCAGTATCGAGATCCGCCGGGTGGAGTTTGTCGGCCCGCAGGTGGGCAAGGAACTGGCCGAGGATGGTGGCCTGGCCATGCTGTTTGCCCTGATCAGCATTCTGATCTATGTCAGTGTGCGTTTCGAGAAACGTTTTGCCATGGGTGCCGTGGCCGCGCTGGTACACGATGTGACCCTGATTCTTGGCCTGTTTTCTATCACCGAGGTGGAATTCGATCTCACGGTCCTGGCAGCACTGCTGGCCATCATTGGTTACTCGCTCAATGACACCATCGTGGTCTTCGACCGCATCCGCGAGAATTTCCGCAAAATCCGCAAGCAGGGGCCGGTGGAAGTGGTCAATATTTCCATCAACGAAACCCTCTCAAGAACCTTGATGACTTCCTTGACTACATTGCTGGTAGTGGCGGCCTTGTTTGTGGTGGGTGGCGAGACCATCCACAATTTTTCCGAGGCCCTGTTGGTCGGGATTGTGGTCGGTACCTATTCCTCCATCTATGTGGCTTCAGCGCTGGCCTTGTTCCTGGGCATCAGCCGGGAAGACCTGATGCCGCCAGAGAAGGAAACCGAAGAAGTGGATGCCATGCCATGAGTCGCTGGATTGTCACAACGCTGCTCCTTGTCCTGACGGGGCTGGTTCAAGCAGCTTCCGGCTTGCGTGCAGGCCCAATGGCTGGTGCCAATGGCATGCGTTCCACGCATCTCTGGCTGCAGACCGAACAACCCGCCCAGGTGGATGTGCTCTATCGCAAGCAGGGGCTGGTACAGGGTGAATGGCAGAAACGCAGCCTGCACACGGATGCCGCCGAGGACAACGTGGCACAGTTCGTGATCGACAACCTGTTGCCAGGCACGGTGTATGAATACCGGGTCGTGATTGATGGCCAACCGGTGAATATCGATCAACCCCTGCGGTTCCACACCCAGAAACTGTGGCAATTCCGGGAAGATCCGCCGGCATTTACCTTGATGACAGGTTCTTGCAGCTACTTCAATGAAACAGAGTACGATCGTCCCGGCCGGCCCTATGGCAGAAGTCCGGCCATCTTCGATGTCATGGCAGCGCG
>WFUE01000170.1 GCA_015485125.1 Lysobacterales bacterium
CCGGTACATTGTGCTTGTTGCCGCCTTCGGTACGGATTCTTGAAGGCATCAGCCGCTGGAACCAATTGGTCATCCCACACCTGCATCTCAGATCGAAGGAGCCGCATTATACGCAATGCCAGGGCGGGCTTCGAGTACAACCGTACCCATTGCTTTTCCACAACAGGCCGTCTGAACGAAAAAACAGTCACTTACGGAAAACAAAAATCATCCCATGGCAATTATTTCATCTAAGCCATTGTTTAAATTGGATTTTAATAAAGCGTTCATTTTTTAAACAGAACAAGCCTGCCCCAGAACCCACAAGCCCTGCCGGCCCATGTTCAGGGGCTGTCCACAAACTTATCCACAGATGCTGGGGAAAACCGCCGTCCCCGCAGGCGTGACAAGGGCTGCGGCCACGCTCCTCCTTTGGGATAGGTGGCAAGACCCCTTGCGGGGCATAGAATGAGCGCTTTTCCATCACCAACCGCAGGAATCGACATGAGCACCATCACATCCAGCCGCCTGAGCCGGATCAAGCCTTCCGCCACCATTGCCGTCAGCATGCGCGCGGCCGAACTGAAAGCCGCCGGTGAGGATGTCATCGGCCTGGGCATGGGTGAGCCGGATTTCGATACCCCGGAACACATCCGTGAAGCCGCCATCGAAGCCATCCGCCAGGGCCAGACCCGCTATACCGCCGTGGACGGCACGCCCGCGTTGAAACAGGCCATTATCGACAAGTTCAAGCGGGAAAACGGCCTGGAGTTCAACGCGAAAGAGATCATCGTTTCTTCCGGCGCCAAGCAGAGCATCTACAACCTGATGGTGGCCCTGCTGGAACCCGGAGACGAGGTCATCGTGCCCGCGCCTTTCTGGGTTTCCTACCCGGACATGGCCCTGCTGGCCGACGGCCAGCCGGTGATCGTCTCCTGCGGGCCGGAAAGCCAGTTCAAGATCACCGCCGAACAACTGGAAGCGGCCATCACCGACAAGACCCGCCTGCTGATGCTCAACTCCCCCAGCAATCCCACCGGCATGGCCTATACCAGCACCGAGCTGAAGGCACTGGGCGAAGTGCTGGCCCGTCACCCGCGGGTGATGATCTGCAGCGACGACATCTACGAGCACATCTACTGGGGGGACGAACCTTACCAGTGCCTGCTCAATGTCTGCCCGGAGCTGAAGGCACGCACCATCACCGTCAACGGTGTCTCCAAGGCCTATGCCATGACCGGCTGGCGCATCGGCTATGCCGCCGCCCCGGAAGCCCTGACCGCTGGCATGCGCAAGGTGCAGGGCCAGAGCACCTCCAACCCCTGTTCCGTCTCCCAGGCCGCGGCGGTGGCGGCACTGAATGGCGATCAGAGCTGTATCGCCACCATGAACCGCGCCTTCAGGGAGCGGCATGATTTCATCGTCCAGGCCCTGAACGAAATTCCCGGCTTCCGCTGCCAGCCCGGCCAGGGCGCCTTCTACGCCTTCCCGGATGTGCGCGAAGCCATGCAAAAGGCGGGTTTCGACAACGACGTGGACTTTGCCGAACACCTGCTGAACGAGGCCAAGGTGGCCACCGTGCCCGGCTCGGCCTTCGGTGCCGAAGGCTTCCTGCGCCTGTCCTATGCCACCAGCATCGATGTACTGCAGGAAGCACTGAACCGCATTGGCCAGGCGCTGGCCTGAATCCCCTTTCCTTCCATGCCATCATGACTGCCGGCAACCCTGCCGGCAGTTTGACCGCCTCCCCATCAGAAGAAGCCTCTGACTTTGCTACAATGGGCAAACTAGGTTTCACAGGAGAGACGCCACCGATGAAGCCATCAGTCGCCTATCAACGACACCGTCAAACCATCCGTAAAATCGTGGCGCAGCATCGGGCCACTAACCCGCGCATTTTCGGCTCCGTTCTTCACGGAGAAGACACCGATCACAGTGATCTGGATCTGCTTGTGGATACTACAGAGGAAACTTCCCTGTTTGATCTTGGCGCGATCCATGCTGAACTGACGGAACTGCTCGGTGTGGAAGTGGATGTACGCACACCGGCTGCCTTACCCAAACGCTGGAGGCAAGAAGTGCTGGACGAGGCACGACCTGTATGAGTCGGCGAGACCCGCTTACTCTGACAGACTATCTCAAACATATTTGTGACACCATTGGCCGTATCCAACGCTATCTGGACGACACCAGCTATTCAGCATTTCTTGACAATAGCGAGAAACAGGATGCAGTCATACGCAACATGGAAATCATTGGCGAGGCGGCAGGTAAAATCCTCCGCCAGTTCCCTGATTTTGCTACTCTGCACGCAGAAATTCCTTTCAAGGCAGCGTATAGCACAAGAAACGCCTTGTCTCACGGATATTTTGAAATTGACCTGACTGTACTTTGGCAAACCATCGAAAGAGACTTGCCAGCACTGGAGCAGGATGTCAGGGATGTACTGATGAAACTACAACAAACAACCCACCCTCCTGATTCATAAACGATCACTGCCTGCCAGCTGTATACATCCCCATTGTCAACCACAAAAATTGTGATACGTTGACCAGACACATTCCGGTAACCCGCACTCCCGGAATGTCCGGATTTACACACAGGAGACAACACCATGAAGATCGCCACGCTTTGCACCGCCACCTTGCTCGCCCTGACCCTGCTCACCGCCCAGCCGGTACAAGCCGAGCCGCAACCGGCCATGCGCGCGGCACTGGCGGAACTGAAAGCCGCCGAACGCAATCTGGAAAAGGCCACCCCCGACAAGGGCGGCCACCGCAAGAAGGCCCTCAAGCTGGTGCGCAAGGCCATCCACCAGGTGGAAGCCGGCCTGCGCTACGACAACCGGCACTGACCACCCTTTCACCGGCTGCGGCCACCTGGCTGCCACGCCTGGTACGTCCTCTTTTTCCAGCCACGCCCGGCAGGCCTGTCTACCGGGCGAATCTCGAACAAGCCCTGTAGTTTTTTTCGCGGCAGGCCAGGCGGCTTTCTGCCACAATGGCCGCTTGACCGGGTTTGCCAGTTCCGCGCGCCTGGTGCAGTATGGTGGGTTTCCTGCCACTGATCGAGGTTCTGCCCATGATTCGAAAATGCCTGTTCCCGGCCGCCGGTTATGGTACGCGCTTTCTGCCGGCCACCAAGGCCATGCCCAAGGAGATCCTGCCCATTCTCAACAAGCCGTTGATTCAATACGGTGTGGAAGAGGCCGTGGATGCGGGCATGCACCATATCGCCATCGTCACCGGCCGGGGCAAGCGCGCGCTGGAGGACCATTTCGACATCAGCTACGAGCTGGAACAGCAGATCAGCGGCACCAGCAAGGAAAGCCTGCTGACCGATATCCGCCGCCTGATCGAGGAATGCACCTTCTCCTACACCCGCCAGGTGGAAATGCTGGGTCTGGGCCACGCCATCCTCAGCGGAGAAACCCTGATCGGCAACGAACCCTTCGGTGTGATTCTCGCCGACGACCTGTGCGTCAACGAGGACGGTCCCGGCATCATGGAGCAGATGCTGGCGGTCTACAACAAGTACCGCTGCAGTGTACTGGCCATCCAGGAAGTACCGGAAGAAGACCTCTGCAAATACGGGGTGATCGCCGGTCGTGAGCTGGATGACGGCGTGTTCATGGTCTCCGACATGGTGGAAAAACCGGAACCTGTAGAGGCCCCCAGCAATCTGGGCATCATCGGCCGCTACATCCTCACCCCGGATATTTTCGACATTCTGCGGCAGACGAAACCCGGCAAGAACGGCGAAATCCAGATCACCGACGCCCTGCAGACCCAGGCGCGGCAAAACATGGTCATGGCGGTGAAGATCCAGGGCCGGCGCTTCGATTGTGGCTCGGTCACCGGCTTCGTGCACGCCACCGAATATTTCTACGAACAGTTCATGAAGGAGAATCAGGAATGAAACTGGCCACCCTCAATGATGGCAGCCGTGATGGCAAACTGCTGGTAGTGGACCGGGCGCTGTCCCGGATTGCCGACGCCAGCGACATCGCCCCCAACCTGCAAGCCGCGCTGGAAGACTGGCAGCAGGCCGCGCCCCGGCTGAACCAGCGCTACCAGGCCCTGCAAGCCGGTGAAGTGGACAGCCAGCCCTACCTGGCCGAGCAACTGCACAGCCCCCTGCCACGGGCCTGGCAGTTTCTCGATGGCAGCGCCTATCTGCCGCATGTAGAGCGGGTACGCAAGGCCCGTGGCGCGGAGATGCCCCCCAGCTTTCTCCATGATCCACTGATGTATCAGGCCGTCTCCGACGGTTTCCTCGCTCCGCTGGAGCCCATTCGCATGGCGGACGAGGCCTGGGGCATCGACTTCGAGGCCGAAATCGGCGTAATCGTGGATGACGTGCCCATGGGCATCACCGCCGAGGCTGCGGCGGACCACATCCAGCTGCTGGTGATTCTCAATGATGTCTCCCTGCGCAACCTGATCCCCGCCGAACTGGCCAAGGGTTTCGGCTTCCTGCAAAGCAAGCCGCGCTCCAGCTTCGCGCCGGTGGCGGTGACCCCGGACGAACTGGGCGAGGCCTGGCGCGATTGCAAGGTACACCTGCCGCTGCTGTCCACCTACAACGGCGAATGGTTCGGCCACCCGGAAGCCGGGGAAGACATGCAATTCAACTTCGCCCAGCTCATTGCCCATGCGGCCAGGACCCGCCCGCTGGCCGCCGGCACCATCATCGGCTCCGGCACCATTGCCAACCAGGATACCAGCCGGGGGGCCTCCTGCCTGGCGGAGAAGCGCATGCTGGAGATCATTGAGCACGGCGAAGCCCGTACCCCCTTCATGGCCTTCGGTGATACCATTCGTATTGAAATGCGCGATGCCGACGGCCAGAGCATTTTCGGTATCATCGAACAGGAAGTGCGCAAGGCCTGACTTTCTCACTGGAGGGCAGCAGCATGAACGAAGGCATGACCCTGTATTCCTACTGGCGATCCTCCGCCGCGTGGCGGGTACGGATTGCCCTGGCCCTCAAGGCGCTGCCCCATGACATCCAGCCGGTGCACCTGCTCAAGGACGGCGGCCAGCAGCACCAGGCCGGCTACCGCCGCCTCAACCCGCAGGCCCGCGTGCCCACCCTGCTGGATGGAGAACGGGTGCTGACCCAATCGCTGGCCATCATCGAATATCTGGACGAATGCTACCCGGAACCGCCGCTGCTGCCAGCCACTCCGCGTGAACGGGCGCGGGTGCGGGCCATGGCCCAGCTGGTGGCCTGCGACATTCACCCGGTGAACAACCTGCGGGTGTTGCAGCGGCTGGAACAGCAGTTCGGCGCCGACGGCGAGGCCAAGACCCAATGGATGCACCACTGGATGGCCGATGGTTTCGACGCCCTGGAACAGATGCTGGCCGACAACCCGGCCACGGGCGATTTCTGTGAAGGCGACCACCCCAGCCTGGCGGATCTGTGCCTGGTACCGCAGCTCTACAATGCCCGCCGCTTCCAGCTGGATCTGGGCCCCTGGCCGGAAATCCGCCGTATCGAAAGCAACTGCCTGGCCCTGCCCGCCTTCAGCGACACCGCGCCGGAACAACAACCCGACGCGGAGTAAGCCCTGTCAGCGTGCGGGTTGCTTGTAGACCTGCCCGCCCTTGATCACCCACTGCACATCCTCCAGCAGGCGGATATTCTCCAGCGGGTCACCGGCCACGGCGATCACATC
>WFUE01000171.1 GCA_015485125.1 Lysobacterales bacterium
GTCATACCCAGAATCGCCACGAGAAAAACCCAGCGATAGGGGCGGGCATAACGAACAACCCGCCTGAGCGGTTGGGCGATCATCCCTTGCCGCTACCCGGCCGGGTGGTGGCGATGCGCAGGTTGACAAAACCCAGGCTGCCCGCCACATCCATGGCGGTCACCACCGCCTGATGCGGCGTGCGCGCATCGGCACGAATGCGCAGGGGCTGCTTGTAGTTGCCTTCGGCCACTTTCTCCAGCGCCTTTTTCAGCGTCTCCGGCGTGTTGTTCACCAGCGCGCTGCCACGGATGAAGTACTGCCCCTGCTGGTTAATGACGATCTCCAGCACATCCGTATTCTGCCGCTGTTCACTCTCGCTGGCTTCAGGCAGATCCACCTCCACCCGAGTCTGCTGCTGAAAGGTGGTGGTGATCATGAAGAAAATCAGCAGCAAGAACACCACGTCGATCAGGGAAGTGAGATTGACTTCCACCGGGGGCTTGCGGTCTACGGGCTTGAGGTTCATGCGCGCTTGGATAGTTGGTCGATCAGCTGCATGGCCTGCTCCTCCATGAACAGCACATATTCGTTGACGCGGCCGGTGAAGTAGCGGTGAAAGAACAGGGCGGGAATGGCCACCGTCAGGCCGGCTGCCGTGGTAATCAAGGCCTGCGAGATACCACCGGCCAGCAGGTTGGCATTGCCCACGCCATGCTGCAGGATGGCGGAGAAGACCTGGATCATGCCGATCACCGTGCCCAGCAGGCCCAGCAGGGGCGCGATGGCGGCGATGGTGCCCAGGGTATTGAGATAGCGTTCCATGCGATAGACCACATGGCGGCCGGTATCCTCCACGGCCTCCTTCATCACTTCACGGCTGTCATTGCGATGATAGAGGGCGGCCGCCAGTACCCGGCCCAGCAGCGAGTCCTCGGCCAGCGCCTGGATATGACGCTCGTCCAGACGACCGGACTTGGCCCATTGCATGACTTGCAAGCCCAGATCCTCCGGCAGGATCTGTTTGCGCCGCAGGCTCCAGAAACGCTCCACGATGATGGCCATGGCCACGGCGGATAGCAGCAGAATGGGTGCCATCATCCAGCCCCCTGCCTTGATGATCTCCAGCAAGCGATTCTCCTCGGTCAGCCTCAGCAGGGCCTAATGATACAGAGGCCGGGCAAAAGAGGACAGTATCTCCCCCGCTTGCAGCATCCCCGCCGGGCGGGGATGGCCGGGCGGAGATGGCCGGACGGAATCAGAGCACCCAGAAATCCATGAAATCGCGGACTTCCATCTCCAGCAGGGCTTCGGGGTCGGAAAACAGGGTATGGATATCCTCGCACTGGCGGGCCGGCAGCTGACGCGCGATGGCGTCTTCGAACTTGGCTTGCAACAGGGGAATGCCCTCCTCGCGGCGGAAACGGTGGCCCACTGGAAAATCCACCTGCACCCGCTCCGTGGCGGTGCCGTCCGTGAAAAAGACCTGTACCGCATTGGGAATGGCGCGCTTGTCCGGGTCGAAGTAATCACGGGTAAACTGCGGATTCTCGCGTACCTGCATTTTGGCCCGCA
Organism: Lysobacterales bacterium; assembly: GCA_015485125.1. Taxonomy (GTDB): domain Bacteria; phylum Pseudomonadota; class Gammaproteobacteria; order Xanthomonadales; family S139-57; genus S139-57. Next base: position 1,555 of record WFUE01000171.1, read on the forward strand.
GGGCATCGATGCGTGGGTCGGCAGCCACGGCATCGGTATAGCTGTCGGCATCCAGCTGGCCGAAAATGAGCGGCACGGCCACCATGTACTGCAGGCAGTGATCGCGGTCGGCGTAGTTGTGCAGCGGACCAGTCTTGTCGATGATACGCTTGCCGGCTTCCTGGGTTTCCAGCTCGATGCGTTCGATGGCATCCAGCCGCCCGGCTACCTGCGGATGCAATTGCAACGCTGCCTCCACCGCCGTCTGGGCATGGAACTCGGCCGGATAGCTGATCTTGAACAGCACATTCTCCATCACATAGCTGCCCAGCGGCCGTGCCAGTGTCAGCGGCTTGCCGTCCATGAGCACATCCTGAAAGCCCCAGACCGGCGCGCTCAACACCGTCGGATAACCCAACTCGCCCTGCAAGGCCCAGAAGGCCAGGCGCACCGCCCGGCTGGTGGCATCCCCGGCGGCCCAGCTCTTGCGCGGGCCGGTGTTGGGCGCATGCCGATAGGCCCGCAACGCACCGCCGTCCATCCACGCGTGAGAAAGCGCCACGCGCACATCCTCCCGGTCCCCGCCCAGCATGCGGGTCACCACCGCCGTGGATGCCACCCGCACCAGCAGCACATGATCCAGCCCGGCCTGGTTGAAACTGTTCTCCAGCGCCAGCACGCCCTGGATTTCATGGGCCTGGATCATCGCCCGCAGCACATCCGCCATGGTCAGTTCCGGCACATCGTGCTGCCGGCTCATGTAATCGGCCACCGCCAGAATGGCGCCGATATTGTCGGAGGGATGCCCCCACTCGGCCGCCAGCCAGGTATCGTTGAAATCCAGATACCGCACCAGTGTGCCAATATTGAAAGCCGCGGTCATCGGGTCCAGCTCCCAGGCCGTGCCCGGCACCCGCGCACCACCCGGCAGGCTCAGACCCGGCACCATGGGCCCCAGCATCTTGACACATTCGGGGTAACGCATGGCCAGCATCATGCAAGCCAGGGAATCCATCAGGTCATGACGGGCCGTCTCCCAGGCCAGCTCGGAAAAGGGCTGCTCATCACAGACATAATCGGCAATGACACGGATCAGCTCATCGTATTCGGGCCTTTCGGCACTGCGGGGGTCGGAAGCGGACATGGAAGTACTCCAGCAGATGAAAACGGGGCGGCATTCTATCACAAAAGAGATAGAATGCCGGATGCACGATACAATCCTCCCGATGAACGAGAACAAAGCAAAAACCCTGCTGCATCAGGCAGAGCAGATCCTCATCGGTGCCGGTGCCGGCATGGGCGTGGACTCCGGCCTGCCGGATTTTCGCGGCAACCAGGGTTTCTGGCGGCACTACCCGGCCCTGAAGGGGCTCTCCTTTGCCGAAATGGCCAACCCGGCCTGGTTTGAAGCGCACCCGGAACGCGCCTGGGGCTTTTATGGCCACCGGCTGGATCTGTATCGCAACACCCGGCCCCATGCGGGTTTCAAACACCTGCTGGAATGGCTGCAGACGATGGGTAAATCCTGGTTCGTGTTCACCAGCAATGTGGACGGGCAATTCCAGAAGGCCGGTTACGACCCGGCCAGGATCCTGGAAGCCCATGGTTCCATTCATCACCTGCAATGCATGGAGGACTGCGGCCAGCCCATCTGGCCGGCGGAAAAAACCACCGTGGTCGTGGATGAAGCACGCTGCCTGGCCGAACCACCGCTACCCGCCTGCCCCGGCTGTGGCGGCCTGGCCCGGCCCAATATCCTGATGTTCAACGATTTCGACTGGGATGCCCGCCGCACGGAAGCACAGGAACAGCGTTATGCCCGCTGGCTGCAATCCGGCCAGGGCCTGCGGGTGGGCATCGAGCTGGGCGCGGGCACGGCCATTCCCACCGTGCGCCATGAACTGGAATCCCGCTGCGACTGGCTGATTCGCATCAACCCCAGGGAAACCGAACCACCCACCCGCGGGCTAACCCTGAACTGCGGTGCGCTGGAAGGCCTGCAGCAATTGCTGGCATAAAAAAACCGCCCGCAGGCGGTTTTTATCGTTATTCATTGATTCAGCGTTCGAAAGTGCCGGAAAAAACCACTTCCTGGTAGCCCATGGCCCCCTGGAATACCAGCCGTCCATCCGCCGTACCAATTTCACTGCCCTGGCCATCCGTCAACACAAAGCTCGCCTGATTTCCACTCAACGCTGCCGTGTCCTCGGCCTGCCATAAATAGAAATCGCCACCCCGGGTTTCCGGGATGTAGGCATGCAACTGCCAGCCCGGACCAAAGCCCGCTGCATTGTGATAGGTCAGGGTAACCCGTGCCTGCTGGCAATCCGCGATCTCGAAGGCCAGCCCGCCCAGAGAGAAATCCACACCATCCAGCAAGGGCACAGAAAGCAGATCGAGCGCGCGTACATTTTCCAGCCCGGGGCAATTGCCCGACAGGGCTTCGATACTGACCGTTAGCGGATTCGCGCTGCCCCGCTGCAGGCTGGCCGCGTTGACGGTGGCCACTGCCGGCTGTTGGGTATCCGCCATGCCGTCTCCATTGGCATCCAGTGCAGCGAAACCTGCCGATTCCACGCTGTCGGGCACCCCGTCCCAGTCACTGTCCGGCACCAGGTCGATGATCTGCACCGATTTCTCCGTCCCCGCATAGAGCCGCTTGTAGGTACCGCTTTCATCAATGGCCAGCTTCAGCGCATAGCCGGTGTGCTCCAGCCCCACACTGATGGAATGCCAGCTGGCACCACCATCCTGACTGACAAACACCCCACCGGGATTGCCGTCAACACTGCCCATGGCCACATACACATGGCTGTCGGAATCAATCAGGATATCGCGGATATCCCGGGGTGGCAGGCCCGCGCCCACCGGCAGCCAGGTGGCCGCGCCATCTACACTCTTGTACAGGCTGGAGATACCGGTATTGATGTCATTGGCCGAAGCATACAGGGTTGTGGGCACATTGGAGTCCAGTGCCAGAGAAAGCACGCTGGCCGGTGTGGACAGGCCGGATTGATAAGGCGGCAGGCCCGTGCTGCTCATCGACCAACTCACGCCGCCATCCACGGATTTCCATACGCCATTGCCAAAACCGGCGGGAATATCACCGGGATCAGCCGTGATGAAGGTAGAAAC
>WFUE01000172.1 GCA_015485125.1 Lysobacterales bacterium
CGCCGACACCTTGGTCAGCGCCGCCGTCAGGGTGGTCTTGCCGTGGTCAACGTGACCAATCGTTCCCACGTTTACATGGGGTTTTGTTCTTTCAAATTTTTCCTTGGACATCGCTAGAAAAACTCCGCGCAGTTAACACAATGAATATGAAACACCAACCAGCCTGCATTTCAATGATGGAGCCCATAACCGGATTTGAACCGGTGACCTCTTCCTTACCAAGGAAGTGCTCTACCGAGCTGAGCTATATGGGCCCAAACTTACTTCTCCAGCCTTCAACAAGCTGGAGCGGGTGATGGGAATCGAACCCACATCATCAGCTTGGAAGGCTGAGGTTCTACCATTGAACTACACCCGCACAAAAAGCCAGCACCGCCTTCGGGCACCGGCTTGCAAAAATGGTGGAGGGGGTAGGATTCGAACCTACGTAGGCATGGCCAGCAGATTTACAGTCTGCCCTCGTTGACCGCTTGAGTACCCCTCCAGCGAGCCGGCTATTCTCTTCATCAGCCCCTGGCTTGTCAAGCCTTTGCACGGACTTTTTTGCCTCAAGCTCGGTCGGACGCGCTCCAGCCGTCAGACATTGAAGCGGAAATGCATGATATCGCCTTCCTGCACGATGTAGTCCTTTCCCTCCAGACGCATTTTTCCGGCCTCTTTCGCACCCTGCTCTCCCTTGTAGGTGATGAAGTCCATGTAGGAGATGACTTCCGCGCGAATAAAGCCCTTTTCAAAATCGGTATGGATGCGCCCGGCCGCCTGCGGCGCGGTCGCACCCTTGTGCACGGTCCAGGCACGCACTTCCTTGACGCCTGCGGTGAAATAGGTCTGCAGACCCAGCAGGTCGTAACCGGCACGGATCACCCGGTTTAAGCCCGGCTCCTCCAGCCCCAGATCCTCCAGAAACACCTGCTTCTCCTCGGCGTCGAGCTGGGCGATTTCCGCCTCGATGGCGCAGCAGACCGCCACCACACCCGCGTGCTCGCTGGCCGCATAGGCCTGTACACGTTCCAGCAGGGGATTATTACTGAAGCCATCCTCGGACACATTGGCCACATACATCACCGGCTTGGCGGTGATGAACTGGATTTCCCGCAGCACAGGCTGATCCATATCATCGGCTTCCAGCGTACGAACCGGCCGGCCTTCCGACAGATGTGCGACCACTTTTTCCAGCGTCGCCTTGCGCTGCAAGGCTTCCTTGCCGCCTGCCTTGGCCGCCTTTTGCGCCTTGCTCAAGGCCTTTTCCGCCGTTTCCAGGTCCGCCAGCGCCAGTTCGGTATTGATGGTTTCAATGTCACGAATGGGGTCCACCCCCCCTTCCACGTGCACGATATCGCCATCCTCAAAACAACGCACCACATGGGCAATGGCATCGGTTTCGCGGATATGACCCAGAAACTGGTTGCCCAGACCCTCGCCCTTGCTGGCACCCGCCACCAGTCCGGCAATATCCACGAACTCCATGGTGGTGGGCAGCACACGCTCCGGCTTGACGATGGCCGCCAGTTCGTCCAGACGATTGTCCGGCACGGACACCACGCCCACATTGGGCTCAATGGTGCAGAACGGATAGTTTTCCGAAGCGATACCCGCCTCGGTCAACGCGTTGAACAATGTTGACTTGCCCACATTGGGCAGGCCGACGATACCGCATTTGAATCCCATGTCGTTAATGCCTTGTTTCCGTGAAACCGCTTCTGCCGTAGCGGTTTCGACTCAATTCACGCTTTGCGCCCATGCAGCTTGCGCATGGCCGCATCGGTCTTGCCCGAGAGCAGATCCGGCAGAACCTGCAAACCCGCCTCGATGGCCGTTTCCACAGCCTGCCGATCCTCGCGGCTTGGCCGTTGCAGCACATAGTCAACTACCTGATCCCGGTGACCGGGATGACCGATGCCAAGACGCAGGCGTTGAAAATCCGCCGTGCCCAGATGACGAATCAGGTCTCGCAGGCCATTGTGGCCGCCATGCCCGCCACCGCGCTTGTAGCGTATGACTCCAGGCGGCAGGTCCAGTTCATCATGGACCACCAGTATCCGCGCCGGTTCGATTTTGAAGAAGCGGGCAAACCGGGCCACCGGCAGGCCGCTGCGGTTCATGTACGCCATGGGCTTGATCAGACGCAAATCACTGCCCTGAAAGGATGCCCGTGCCGTCTCGGCCGGCAAGCGGCCATCCTCCCGCCAGGCGGCCTGTAGTTGCGCTGCCAGGGCGTCTACAAACCAAAACCCGGCATTGTGCCGGGTTTGGTCATATTCCGGGCCGGGATTGCCCAGCCCGACAATCAACGAAAGTGAAGGCGCCATTGCCGGCTCAGTCTTCGCTTTCAGCCTCTTCTTCGGCATCCGATGTCTCGGCATCGGTACCGCCGGAGACATGGGAAGCGGTCACAACCGGCTGGTCATGATCCTCACCCTGGGTGAGCGCCACCAGGGTCACGCCATCGGGTACTTTCAGGTCGGAAATCTTGACCACATCACCCGGCTTGAGCTCGGTCAGGTCCACTTCGATGAATTCCGGCAGATCCTTGGGATAGCAGCTCACTTCCACATCGGTCAACTGGTGGGAAACCACCACGCCGGAAGTCTTGCCGGCCGGAGAATGCTCCTCGCCCACGAAGTGCAGCGGTACATTCAGGTGCAGCAGTTGGTCATCCAGAATGCGCTGGAAATCCACATGCATGACCTGCAACTTGTAGGGGTGGCGCTGCATGTCACGCAACACGACCTTCTGCTTGCGACCATCATCCACCACCAGTTCCAGGATCTGAGTGTAGAAGGCTTCATCATCGATCACGCGAATGAGAAAATCGTGTGACAGCTGGATATTGGCGGGCTTGCGCTCGCCACCGTATACCACGGCAGGTACCTTGCCCGTACGACGCAGGCGGCGGCTCGCACCTTTCCCCGTGTCTGTACGGATTTCTGCCGCAATCTTGTATGCAATTGCCATTGTAGTTACTCCACATTATCAAAACCCCGAAGGGCGGTTCGGTGGCTCCGCGACCAAAGCCACCACAAAAGGCCGGCCGGAAACCCGACCAGAGCCAAAATCATCAATCCACGTACATGGAACTGACCGACTCTCCCTGCGCCATGCGCCGGATGGTCTCGGCCAGCATCTGGGCGACACTGACCACCCGAATCTTGCCGCAGGCACGCGCTTCGGCACTCAAGGGGATGGTATCGGTCACCACCATTTCATCCAGATCCGACGCGGCAATGTTCTCGATGGCCGGGCCCGAGAGCACGGGGTGCGTGGCATAGGCCACCACCTTGCGCGCGCCGTGTTCCTTCAGCGCTCGCGATGCGGCGCACAATGTGCCGGCCGTATCCACCATGTCATCCACCACGACACAGCATTTGTCTTCCACATCACCGATGATGTTCATCACCGTGGCCACATTGGCCTTGGGCCGGCGCTTGTCAATGATAGCCAGCTCAGCGTCGTCCAGACGCTTGGCCATGGCACGGGCACGCACCACGCCCCCCACATCCGGTGACACCACGATCAGCTCGCCAACATTGTATCTCCGCCACAGATCACCCAGCAGCAGGGGCGAAGCGTAGACATTGTCCACCGGAATGTCGAAAAAACCCTGGATCTGATCGGAGTGCAGATCCACCGTCAGCACTCGGTGTACGCCCACGGTACTGATCATGTTGGCCGCCACCTTGGCGGTGATGGCCACCCGGGCGGAGCGCGGCCTGCGATCCTGGCGGGCATAGCCAAAATAGGGCACCACCGCCGTGATGCGCGCGGCCGATGCACGCCGGAGCGCATCCACCATCACCAGCAGCTCCATGAAATGCTCGGCCGTGGGCGCGCAGGTGGGCTGCACCACATAGACATCCTTGCCGCGCACATTCTGCTCGATCTCGACCATGACTTCCCCGTCACTGAAGGAAGACACATTGGCGCGACCCAGCGGCATGTTCAGATAGCCCACGATGGATTTGGCCAACGGCATGTTCGCCCGGCCACTGAACACCATCACATTGCCAACTTCCGAGACCATGGTCACCACTCAACACGGGCCGATCCGGGCAACAGTCCTTTCGGCTGCACCAAAACAAAAAGCGAGCCTGATTTGCACCGGGCCCGCTTCCGAACACCCGCCCCTGTCAGGACGGACGCAACAAATAAATGGCTGGGGCGGCAGGATTCGAACCTGCGAATGCTGGGATCAAAACCCAGTGCCTTGCCGCTTGGCGACGCCCCAGCAACAAACTGGCATGCGCTCATTTCAATCTCTCCAGCAAGGGAGAGTAATTGCGCAGGGTGATGGGCCAATGACGACTGCCCTTGGGCAGACCTGCCGCCATCTCCGGCAGATAGCCGGCCGGCAAAGCCATGAACACGCAGGCACCGGTTCCTGTCATGACGGGCTTGCCCCAACGACTCATGTAGCGCATCACCTGATCCACCTGCTTGAAACGCTTGCGAACCGCCGGTTCGCAGTCATTTCGCCAGCGCAGCGTGGAAAGGTGGCGTATTGTGCTGGGATTGCTGTCTCTTGTCAATGCGGGATCGGAAAAAATTTCTGCCGTGGAAACCGCCACGCCGGGATCGACCAGCACGCCGGACCAGACATCGGCAAATACTGGCTGCAACCGTTCACCCACCCCTTCGGCAAAGGCGGCCCGGCCATAGATAAAAACCGGCACATCCGCGCCCAGGGCAAGCCCCAGATCCATGAGTTGCCGCCGCGTCAACCCAGTCTGCCAGAGCCGGTTGAGCGCCACCAGGGTAGTGGCCGCGTCGGAACTGCCACCACCCAGCCCGCCACCGGCAGGTATGCGTTTTTTCAGGCGGATGACCGCCCCCAGCCGGGGTTGCCGCACCGCCTCGCGCAGCCGGTGGGCCGCGCGGATGACCAGGTTGTCCTCATCCGCCAGCCAATCCGGCCCCTCCAGCAATTCGATACGGCCATCCCGCGTCGGCTCGAAGGCCAGCGCATCCTGCAAATCCAGAAACTGAAACAGGGTTTGCAACACATGGTAGCCATCCGGCCGCCGACCGAGGATATGCAGAAAACGGTTGACTTTGGCCGGCGCGGGCCACCAGCACAGGGAATCAGCCACAATCACCCTGCCATTGTTTCAGCAAAATCACCAGACGCCCCTGAGCACCTTCCAGATCGATACGAGAAGGGCAATGCGGCTTCTCCTCAGGGGCAGCCACCCGAATGTTCCAGCCTGCGGGCAGAGATGCGGCTGTCTGGTTGCGTAACCAGGCAAACCAGTCGCTCAGGCGGATGGAAAAGCCGGTCTGTTCACGCAACCAGTGATTGACCGCCGCACCCTGCAAGCGCAGGCCGTGGGCATCCTGCAGCCAGAGGCCGGTTTCATCCCGGCCCAGCTGCCAGCGGCCCTGTCCCATGGGCGCAAGGATTTCCATCTGCAGCCGTGCTTGCTGCCGCCAGGCGCGAAAACGCAGGGCATGCCGCTGCCCGTCCACCTGCAGAACAGCCCGCCCTTGCACCTGCCAGTCCGGCTGCACAGGTTGTGGGCCGGGAAGCGTGGCACAGGCACTCAACCCCAGCAATACAAACACGGACAGGCATCCGGACCACCGGCAAGACCGCATCACCGCACGAAACGTTTCACAGTACGCAACAACGCCGCATTGCCAGGGTTTTTCTGCCGGGCTTCGTTCCAGATGCGCATGGCCGCCTGCCGCTTGCCCAGTTTCCACAGCACTTCGCCCAGATGGGCCGCGATTTCCGGGTCCGGATCCAGCGACCAGGCCTTTTGCAGCGTCTTCTCCGCCGCCTGCAACTTGCCCTGCCGGTATTGCAACCAGCCGAGACTGTCCAGAAAGGCGGCATTTTCCGGCTCGGCCGCCACGACCTTTTGCAAGAGCGGCTCCGCTTCTTCCAGACGATCCGTACGATCCACCAGCGTGTAGGCGTAAGCGTTGATCATCTGCAAATCATCCGGATAATCCGTGGCCAATTGCTCAAACAGCCGCAGAGCCTGGCTCACCTGCCCTTGCTCCAGCAGAAACATAGCTTCCTCATAGCGCAGCAGCTTGCCCTGCTCGCCACCAGGCTCCACCGACCGGAACCACTGCAATGCTTCTTTGGGCCGGTTCAACTGAATGGCCAACTGCGCGCCCAGCCGCGCCAGCCTGACCGGATCGACCTCCAGATTCGAACGCAACTGATGCAACAGTTTCATCGCGGCATCACCCCGGCCCGAATCCGCCATCAATACCGCCAGCTGCATTTGCGCCTTGGAATAGAACTTGTCTTTCACCTGCCGGTACCAGGCCATCGCTGCCTCGGGCCGATCCATCATCTCGGCAGCACGCCCCAGATAGTAGGCCTTGCCCGGCGTATCCCCCGGCAACTGGCTCAAATGCGTGTACCAGCGCTGCGCTTCCTGATCCTTGCCTTGTTCCAGCAGGAAAGTAATGGCCGAATACAGTGCCAGCGGATCATTTTCCATCGCCGTAAGCACACGAACGGCGCCTTCACCGTCTCCCTGTTCATGCAGGGCCGCAGCCAGTGCGTAGGCGATCTCCTTGCGCTCCGGCTCCTTTTCAAGCATCTGGCGCAATGCCATGGCCTTGATATCCGCACGCTGGAGGTCCTGCGCCAGCGTGGCGACGAAATCCCAGTCCTCGCTCTTGCCACTCTTGCCAGCCAGTCGAACAGAAGCGTCCAGCGCATCTTCCATGCGGCGGAAAGCCAGCATGAGATCACGGTATCGGCGAATGGACACCTCATTGGCCGGCCTCGGCTTGTCAGGCAGCGCATCCCACACCTTCAGCCCGACAGCCGGTTCAATGCGAAAAAGCAACAAGTTGCCGATGGCCGTCCACAGCTCTGCCTGCTCCACATCGGCCTGTTCGATAAAACGCTGCAATTCCCGGGCAGCCGCCGGCACATCGTTGAGCATGGCCAGCAGGCGTATGCGCAGTTTTTGCCGCTCCCTGTCATCCCCAGCCAGATGCGTCCACCGTTCCAGCGCCAGCCAGGCATTGTTCCAGTGGCCATGGTAGATGGCTACATAGGTCAGCATGCGCGTCAGGCGAGCATCACCCACCGCCGGCAAGGCCTGTTGCAAATCGGCTTGCAATCCGGCATTCCGCAGTAGAATCCGGTTTTCCAGCGCCATGCGCTCCAACTGAATGGGCACAGCCGGCACGGTGCGCAGCGCTTGCGGCCGAGAGGGTGATTCCGGGCGTGAAGCACAGCCTGCCAGAAGCAGCAGGCCGACCAGTATCAAGCTTCTGTTCATCGCGGCATTGTCCTTGTTCAGTCAGCGGCTGGCAAGTCGGCCAGCATTTTCAGAAAGCGGGCCTTGGGATAGGGCCTGACCCAGACCTGATCAAAGCCTTGAGACCGCATTTCCCTTTCAAAGTGCGGGTCGGCATGACCAGTGAGCAAAACCTTGAACGCGTGCAGGCTGGCCCAGCTTTCATCGGCATTCCATACACCGTGATCCACGAGCACAACATCATAGTAGCGGGATGCAATCAGGTGCCAGCCTTCTTCCGGGCTGTCACTGATTTCCAGCGAATGCCGCAGCTCTTCCGCCCAGTTGCTGAAAAGCTCCTGCGTGACCGCATCAGCCGAAAGCAGGAGAATCTCCCGTCGCTGCATGGGCGCTTGCGTGACGAGTACGGGCTTTTCCAGGGCCGGCCCCATGATCTGCTGCATGAAAAACTGCACCAGATAACCCCGCAGCTTTCCAGGCAGCACCGGTTCCAGCAGGGCACGCGGCTGTTCGAGCCACTGGTGCGCTTCCGCCAGCTCCGTACTGCTGCCCAGAAGAACCAGGGACGACATCGCCTCCTGTTCAATTTTTTTCAACAGGGTATAAAACCGTGAATGACAACAATCCAGCACGATCAGTTTTGGCGGAACATCTGCCTGCCCAGGCCAGTCCGCATAAGTTTGCAGCTCCACACCGCACTGGGCAAAAGTGTGTTGCAACTGCCGCGCAAACCACCGCCCTTTGCGTTCTGTCAGCCACCAGCCCTGCTGCCCAATAGCCTCAGGCGGAACCCGATCACTGGCAACCGACACCGGCAGCTTCACGCGAAAACAGGCCCCCTGCCCAGGCGCGGATAACAACGAAATGCCTCCCCCCATCAATTCCGCCAGCTGTCTGGAAATAGCCAGACCCAGGCCGGTGCCGCCATACTGATGCTGTACCTTGCCATCGGCCTGCGTGAATGGCTGAAACAGCTTTTGCTGCTGAGCCTCATCAATACCCGGCCCATCATCCAGTACTTCAATACACAAAAGCGATTCATCGCCACCCTTCTGCACCAATACCCGCAAAGCCACCTCCCCGCCACGGGCAAACTTGCAGGCATTGCTGAGCAGATTCAACACGATCTGGCGTACACGATGCGGGTCCAGCCACAGTTTCTCCGGCACATCTTCCGCCACCCAGGCACTGATCAGGGTAGCGTGCTGATTACGCTCCACCGACATCAGCTTCAGACAGCTGTCTACTACCGCGCGAATCGAGGTTTCTTCCTGGACAAGTTCCAGCCGGCCGGATTCAATCTTGGACAAATCAAGAATATCGTTGATCAAACACAGCAGTATTCGACCGGAGTCCTCGATCACTTGCACATGTTCCCGCTGTATGTCGCTCAGTGGCGAGTCTCTCAACAACTCCGCCATACCCAACACGCCGTTCATGGGCGTGCGAATCTCGTGACTGACCTTGGCGATGAAATCGCTCTTGGCTTCACTGGCCTGCACGGCCTGCTTCGACAGTTCGACACTTCGCCGATACAGGCGCGCGTTACTGAGCGTGAGTGCAAAATACTCGGAATATGACATCAGGCGAATGACATCCAGCTCCGACCAGCGGCTGCCAGCCGCACGCTGCAGCAAGACCAGAGCCAGCAAGCGACCATGAATGTACAGGGGGTGACACAATACGGCATGGTCAGCTTGTGGCCATAGACAGCAGCTTCCCCAAAGCTGCTCTTCAGGCCACCGACGGAACCACTCCATGCTGGCTTCCGGCAACCATTCCGGTTGCGGCAATGACAGGTCATCACACCAGACATACAGCCCCTTCACCGGCACAGCCGGTTGCAAACCCTGAGAAAACCC
>WFUE01000173.1 GCA_015485125.1 Lysobacterales bacterium
CCGTAGAGCAGCACCAGCAGCAGGATCAGCATGAAGGTCCAGCGCAGGGAATCCCGCAGATAGAGCAGGTTGTGCCAGGCCTGGAACTGCCGTTCCAGTGGCAGGGCCAGCCGGGCGTATTCCGGTCGCACCCGGTAGACACCCTGCAAAACCCTGCCTTCCAGCCCCTGCTGGCCGGGACGGTGGACGCTGAGCAGAACCCGGATGATCAGGCGACCCTGGCGGTTCTGCTCCAGATTGGAGTACACACCGGTCTGGCGCACAGTGAGCAGGGCGGCGGTGGGTGGATAGTCCGGCGCCAGGGTGGGTTCCAGCACCGAGCTGGCCAGTAGTTGGCCATGCTCGTTCAGCAACAGCAATTCATCCGCCTGGCTGCTTTCCACCAGGTTCACCAGTGCGCTGGGCAGGTCTTCCTCGTCGGTGTCCTGCAACTGTTCGGCCACCCGGCGGGTACGGCGCAGGGCGTCGGTGGCATGTTCATCGATATAGAGCTGGGCCAGGCGCATGGCATTGTTCAGCGCCTGATCCACACGCACATCGAACCAGCGATCCAGCCCCTTGCCGAGAAACTGTACCGAAAACCAGAAGATGGCCAGCATGGGCGGCAAGGTCAGCAGGGTCAGCAGGGCCACCATGCGGCCACTGAGGCGGGCGCCTGGCCGATTCCTGCGAATGTCGCGCAGCAGGCGGAACAGGCGCTGGGTGATCCAGGCCAGCAGCAGCAGCAGAATCACGCCATTGACCAGCAGCAGGGTGACAAAGTGACGATCCACGAAACCGCCTCGACCACCGCCGCTGCCCATCAGGTAGAGGATGAGCAGGAGACTGCCCACCAGCAGCAACCAGGGCAAGGTGCGCAGCGGGCGACGCCAGCGTTCAAGCCTCATGCAGCACCCGCCAGCCCGTGTCGAAGGAAAGCCCCTGCCCGCCCAGGGCCTGCAGGCGCAGGCTGGGGGGCAGGCTGGCCGGGTCCAGCCACCAGCGCACTTCCAGCCGCAGGCCGTCCGGTGGTTGCGGCCATTGCCATTGCTGCCGGCCCAGCGCCTGCTCCACTTCCCGCCATTCCGCCAGTGTCTGCCAGCCGCGTGCGTCTTGTAGCTGGTAGTGACGGGTGAGTACGGAGTAGCGCAGGGTCAGGTCCTGTTGCCACTGCCAGCGTACCTGCCGGTACCAGTGCCCCTGTTCCAGCAACCGGGCGCTGAAGCGAAAACGCAGGCTCATGCCCTGGTTGAGGGCGATGCGCAGGCTTTCCGGAACCGGCAGGGTGGTGGTTACACGGTAATGCTGCTGGCCGTCCTGGGCCCGGGCCTGCCAATGCAGCCTGCCCGGGGAAACCGGCTGGTCGCAGGCGGCCAGGAGCAGCAGGCTCGCCGGTATCAGCCAGCGCCAGGCACGGGCGGAATGGCTGTTGTGATGCCTAGCCCTGTTCATCCGGCAAGCCGCTCTGCTGAAAGTCGAACACCTGCTGTACCGGCTGGATGCGGCCCTGACCGTGGAAAATTTTCTTGAATTCCGCCCGGCTGACGGAGACATAACGTTCATTGCCGCCCACTTCCACCTGCTGCCCCTCGCGCACGGCATGGCCTTCTTCGTCCACCCGCACCACCATGGTGGCCTTGCGCCCGGAATGGCAGATGGTCTTGAGTTCCTTCAGTTCGTCGGCCCAGGCCAGCAGATACTGGCTGCCTTCGAACAGTTCGCCACGAAAATCGGTACGCAGCCCGTAGCAGAGCACGGGAATGCCCAGTTCATCCACCACTTCGCTGAGCTGGTAGACCTGCTCCCGGCTGAGAAACTGGGCCTCGTCCACCAGCACGCAATGAATGGGTGCCTGCTGTAACCGCCGCTGTACATGCAGATAGAGGTTGTCCGGAGCGTCGAAGACATCGGCCTTTTCCGCCAGGCCCACCCGCGAGGCGATGACGCCCACCCCGTCGCGATGATCCAGCCGGGGTGTGAGCAGCAGGGTATTGAGCCCGCGCTCGCGGTAGTTGTAGCTGGATTGCAGCAGGCTGGTGGTCTTGCCCGCGTTCATGGCGGAATAGTAGAAATAGAGTTTGGCCAAGGTCTGCCTCGTTCCGGCCGGTTGGAAACCGCCCACTATACTACCGCAGGGTGCCGATGGCTTCATGCCCTCGCTGACATGGTGTGCAGCCGGGCTTCAGTTACCGCGACAACACCCGCCCCGGCGCGGGTCGCCCGCCCCTTCCAGCCGGCCATCCGGGTGCCAGGCGACGGCATGTACCCCGCCGAAGAACAGGTTGGGTTCGGGCCACAGCCGGTGGTCGGGCACTTGCTCTGTCACGGCCTGCCGCACCGTCTCGGGCAGACCGGGTTCGATATCCAGATGGCCGTTCTCGTAATGCAGGCGTGGATGGGCAATGGCCTCGGGCAGGGCATCACCGTGGCGCAGCAGGCGCAACAGCACCTGGCTGATGGCCGAGCGGATGCGGTTGGAACCACCGGAACCCAGGGCCAGCCGCCGGCCATCGGGCTGTTCGATCACCGTTGGGGCCATCATCGAGGCCAGGCGCACATTCTCCGGCCAGCGATGGAAACCGCCGGGGTTGAGGTCTTCCTCGCCCAGCATGTTGTTGAGCAGCACGCCGGTGCCCGGCAGCACATGGCCGTTGCATTCACCGTTGGACAGGGTCAGGGCCGCCAGATTGCCTGCCGCATCGGCCACGCTGATATGGGTGGTGCCACGGCTGGCTGGTGGATGGTGGGCGAAACGGGCCAGTTCAGCGAGAAAGGGCGCGGCATCCAGCCGGGGCCATTGCGGCGGGTGGGCATCCAGCCCGCTCCGGCGGCGGAAGTGTTCGACGCTGGCCATCATGGCCACGACATCACGGGCCTCCTGGGCCATATCCGCCGGTGGTCGTGCCTGCCAGTGTTGCTGCAACCATTCCAGCCCCTGGGCGATCAGCGGGCCGCCCAGCGAAGGCCAGCTGTTGCTGGCCACGGCCGCGCCGTCCAGGCGGAAATGACGCGGCTTACGCCAGTGCACCGCGTAGCGTTCCAGATCGGCCCGGCGCAGATGGCCGCCCTGGGCCTTGCTCAGGGCATCCAGCGCCTGCGCGGCTTCACCACGATAGAACAGGTCACGCCCTTCCAGCCCCAGCACCTCGAGAAAATCCGCCAGCTCGGGAAAACGCTGGCGCTGCCCTGCCGCCAGTGGTTGGCCTTCATGGTGAAACAGGGCCTGAATGGCGGGTGTATGCCGCAGAATGGGTTCCAGAATCCGGTTGATATAAACCTGAAAAGTGTTGAGTTCCACCCCCCGGCGCGCAAGCTCCACCGCCGGTTCCAGCAACACGCGCATGGGCAGCCGGCCAAGCCGCGCCTGTATTTCGAACAGGCCCGCCACCACGCCGGGGGTGGCGCAGGCGGCCATGCCGATATGAAAAACCTGTACCGCCTTGCCGAAATCCCCGTCGATGGCCTGAAAATCCAGCGGCTCGGGCTGGCGTTTCAGCGGTGTCTGGGTAAAGAAATCCAGCAGCCGGGCAGGCTCGCCGACGGGGCTGGCCAGCAGAAAGCCGCCACCGGCCGGAGAGGCGAGAATGGGCTCGGCCACGCAGGCGGCCCAGGTGGCGGCCACCACGGCATCGAAGGCATTGCCCCCTTCCTCCAGTGCCCGTACGCCGGCTTCGGCGGTGGCCGGATGCCCCGCCGCCACCACGCCCCGGTTCATGTGCTTTCGTCCCCGCCCTCGTCCTGGGCCCGGGCGCCATAGTGGCGGAATTTCTCCAGCACCCGTTCCATTTCCGCGTCCGGAATAACCTCCGGCTCGCCCTGTTGCAGGCACAGCAGATACATGTGGCACAGGTGTTCCACTTCCGCCGCCAGTGCCAGTACCGAGGGCAGATCCCGCTCCAGACAGAGCAGGCCGTGATGGCCCAGCAAGCAGGCCTTGCGCCCTTCCATGCCGCGCAGGGCCAGGCGGGAGAGCTCCTCGGTACCAAAGGTGGCATAGGGCGTGCAGCGGATATCCTTGCCACCGGCCACCGCCACCATGTAATGGAAGGCGGGCAAATCCCGCTTAAGGCAGGCCAGCGCGCTGGCATGGAGCGGATGTGCGTGCAACACGGCGGCGGCATCCGGCCGGTGCCGGTAGAGATCCCGATGAAAGCGCCATTCGCTGGAGGGCTTGAGCGGCCCCTGCCACCGACCTTCCAGATCCATCCATGGCAGGTCTTCCGCTTGCAGCCTGTCGTAGGGCACGCCGGAGGGCGTGATCAGAAAACCCTCGCCAAGGCGCACACTCAGGTTGCCGCTGGTGCCCTGATTGACGCCACTGGCGTTCATTTGCAGGGCGGTGGCAATCAGCTGTTCGCGTGCGGCCTGTTCATCCATCGTGCTGTTCCGGATACAGGCTCAGCAGGCCGGCCCGGGTCGCTCGGCAACGGCCCCGTTCGGTAATCAGGCCACTCACCAGCCGTGCCGGGGTCACATCGAAGGCGTCATTGCGGGCAGTGGCGCCCGGCGGGAGAATGTCCACCCGGTCGATGGCCCCCTGTTGGTTGCGCCCGTGTACATAACGCACTTCTTCGGCGCTACGCTGTTCGATGGGAATGGCCATGCCGTCGTTCAACTGCCAGTCGATGGTGGGGCCGGGCAGGCAGACATGGAAGGGTACGCCGTTGTCACGGGCGGCCAGTGCCTTGAGATAGGTGCCGATCTTGTTGCAGACATCACCGTTGGCGGTGGTTCGGTCCGTACCCACCAGGCAAAGGTCCACCAGCCCCCGTTGCATCAGATGACCACCGGCGTTGTCCACGATGACATCGAAGGGCACGCCGTGGGCCTGGAGTTCCCAGGCGGTCAGGCCCGCGCCCTGATTGCGGGGCCGGGTCTCGTCCACCCACACATGCACATCCAGGCCGGCATCATGGGCCTTGTAGATGGGGGCCAGCGCCGTGCCCCAGTCCACCGTGGCCAGCCAGCCTGCATTGCAATGAGTGAGGATGTGTACCGTCTGGCCGGATTTCTCCCGCGCCAGATCCTCGATCAGCACCAGGCCATGCTCGCCGATGGCCTCGTTCTGGGCCACATCCTCGTCGCAGATATCCTGTGCCAGCGCGGCGGCAGCCTCGGCCCGTTCTGCCGGTGGCAGCGGGGACAACGCGGTTTCAGCCCGTTGCAAGGCCCAGCGCAGGTTCACCGCCGTGGGGCGGGTGGCCAGCAGGGTCTCCAGTGCCTGTTCCAGCCGCGCATCGGACGGGTCGTCACGCAGGGCCAGCCACAGGCCCCAGGCGGCGGTGGCGCCAATCAGCGGCGCGCCACGCACCCACATGTCACGAATGGCCGTTGCGGCTTCTTCCAGCGTCTGCAAGCGTTTGATTTCAAAAGCGTGTGGCAGACGGGTCTGGTCGATGATTTCCACCGCGTCACCCCGCTGGCGGATGGAACGGTAGTGCTCACCATGGACTTTCATGCGTTTATCTCCAGCAGTGGCAGCAACTGTTCGAAACGGTCGATAACCGCATCCGGCCCGGCATCACGGATGTCGTCCCCGTGGTTGTAGCCGTAGGTCACCGCCACCACCGGGCAGCCGGCATTGCGTGCCGCTTGTACATCATGCTGGGAATCACCCACCATCAGGCAATGCTCGATGGGCTGGCCACAGGCTTGCGCGCCGTGCAGCAGGGGTGCCGGGTGGGGTTTTTTCTGCGGCAGTACATCACCGCCCACCACCACGGTGAAGTTATCCAGCAGGCCCTGATCGCGCAATAACGGCACGGTGAAATCCTGGGGCTTGTTGGTGATGCAGGCCATGGGCAGGCCGGTTTGCCGCAAGGCCCGCAAGGTTTCCACCACACCGGGAAAGGGGTGGCTGGCCTTGCCCAGTGCCTCGGCATAGGCCTGGTTGAATACCGGCATGGCCCGCGCCATCAGGGCCGGATCCACCTCACCCTCCATGCTGCCGGTGATGGCGCGCTGTACCAGCTTCTCCGTACCGTTGCCCACCCAGTGACGCAGCCGTTCCAGATCCGGCACCGGGTGGTCGATGGCGTGCATGGCCGCCTCCACCGCCAGCAGCAGATCGGGGGCCGACTCCAGCAGGGTGCCGTCCAGGTCGAAAAACAGGGCCTGTGGTTGAAAACGCATGGGGATTCCCTTGTGCAAAAGGAAGGATGGTACTACGGTGTGGGCCGATGGCAAGCTGCTGCAGGTGATAGATGACCCCCACGCCGGACACCCCCGTTCGCTGTTTCACCGCGCTGGCGCTCCATGCCGATGACCGGCGCTGGCTGCAACGACAGTTGCCGCCCGACTGGCCCGCAGGCCTGCGAATGGTGCCCGTGGAGAACTGGCATCTCACCCTGCATTTTCACGGAAGCCTGAGTGCAGCCGCCTTGCAGGCCCTGATGGCCCGGCTGGATGACCTGGCTCCAGTGCCGGCTGTCACGGCCACGGCCAGCCACTGGCTGGACCTGCCCCGTCACAGGCCGTCGGTACGGGCGCTGGCCATGGACGATTCTCACGACCAGTTATCGGCGCTGCGGCAGGCCTTGCCGGCTGTCGGGCAGGCCGCCGGACAAAAACACCCCTTTCTGCCCCATGTCAGCGTAGGACGCTATCGACGGGGCCGTGGGCAGGCGGCAGCCAACTGGCCCGACGTGGAAGACGCCCATGTCTTTCATTTTCCGCAACTGGTCCTGTTTCAGAGCCTGTCACACGAGCGGGGCGTGCGTTATCAACCGCTCTGGTCGCGGGCTTTGCCGGTATAGGCCTGAACGAAGCGTGCGGGGATGGCGTCGAAGCTGCCATTGCTCATGAACAACAGGATATCCCCGGGTTGCACGGCCTCCAGCAGGGCCTGTATCAGCGTTTCCGGATGGGCGGCATGGCTGCCGGGCTGGTGCAGGCTGTCGATGACCGAAAGCGGGTCCCAGTTCACTCCCGGCGGGGTATAGAGCCACACCCGGTCGGCGGCGGTCAGGGCCGGAGCAATCTGCGGGGTATGGGCGCCGGCGCGCATGGAATTGCTGCGCGGTTCCAGAATGGCCAGTATCCGCCGGTTGCGGTAGCGGGCGCGCAGGCCTTCCAGGGTGGTGCGAATGGCGGTGGGGTGATGGGCGAAATCCTCGTAGACTTCGATATCCGCGTCCAGCAGCCGGGTCATGCGCCGGCGCACACCGGCGAATGATGCCAGAGCCGCCACCGCCTGAGCCACCGGCACGCCGGCCGCATGTGCCGCCGCCACGGCCGCCGTGGCATTGCACACATTGTGCAGGCCGGTCATGGACCATTGCACTGCCCATTGTTCACCCCGATAGTGCAGGCTGAAGCGGCTGCCATCCGCCCTTTCCGGCCGGGCCAGCCAGTCCGGCTGCCGTTCCGGATTCATGCCAAAGCGTTCTATCGGCGTCCAGCAGCCCATCTCCAGTACTGCTGACAGGGCTTCGTCATCGGCATTGACCAGCAACAGGCCATTGTCCGGCACGATCCGGACCAGATGGTGGAATTGCCGCTGGATGGCCGCCAGATCATCGAAGATATCCGCATGGTCGAATTCCAGATTATTCAGAACCACGATATCCGGATGATAGTGCACAAACTTGGAACGCTTGTCGAAAAAGGCGGAATCGTATTCGTCGGCCTCGATGACAAAGGCACGCCCCGTGCCCAGACGGGCGCTGACAGCGAAGTTTTCCGGTACGCCGCCGATGAGAAAGCCGGGCTCCTGGCCGGCCTGCTCCAGTATCCACGCCAGCAGGCTGCTGGTGGTGGTCTTGCCGTGCGTGCCGGCCACCGCCAGGGTCTGCCGCCGGCGCAGCAACTGCTCACCCAGCCATTGCGGGCCAGAAGTGTAGGCCTGCTGCCGCCGCAGCAAGGCTTCCACCATGGGGTTGCCGCGGCTCAGGGCATTGCCGACGATGATCTGGTCGGCTTCCGGGTCCAGATGACTTTCCCGGTAGCCGGACAACAGGCGAATACCAGCCTGTTGCAATTGCTCGGACATGGGCGGATAGACCTGCTGGTCCACGCCGGTGACGGCGTGCCCCATGGCCTGTGCCAGTTGCGCCAGACCACCCATGAAGGTGCCGCAGGCGCCCAGAATCTGCAACTTCATGCCACCGGCCCGAACAACAAGGTGGAGACGATGCTCAAGGTCAGGTACAGCACGGCCACCAGCGCCAGCGAGGTCATGCGGCCAATCTCCAGTGCCTTGCGCAGGATATGCGCATCCACACTGAAGGACCAGCCGAGAAACAGCAACGATACCAGCCCGGTGAGCATGGAGGGCTGGATGTTCTGTTGCAGCATTTCCATGGCCTGGATGGAAATGGGTGCCAGCGCCAGGGTAAAGAACAGCGTCGCCCCCATGGAGGCAATGAATGTTTGAACGAAGCGGCCCTCATGACCCCGCCAGCGCAACAGTGCCCACAGCACCAGCGCGGTGAACACCAGCCCCAGTGAGGCGGAACCCAGGCCTTCGCGCCAGCGGTCCACCCAGGCGTTGATCGCCAGATTCAGTGCCAGATAGAGGCTGACCAGCAGCCAGAGCCAGTCCTTGCGGGCGGGAAAGGCCTCCGGCCCCACCTTCAGGGTCACCAGACGCAGGATCAGTACCGGCAGGGCGCTCATGCCGGTTCAGTCTGCACCCAGGGCTTTCACGATTCGCTGGAAAATGGCGTCCACACTGCCCACGCCGGGAATGCGATCCAGTACACCCTTTTGCTCGAACAGCCCGGCCACCGGAGCCGTCTGTTCCTCGTAGACCTGCAGGCGCTTGCGGATGGTGTCCTCGTTGTCGTCGGCACGCCCTTCCTGCTCGGCCCGGCCTGCCAGACGCTTGACGATTTCGTCCGCATCCACTTCCAGCAGCACGGCATGGTCGATCTGCTGATCCAGCTTCTGCAGCAGTGCATCCAGCATTTCCGCCTGCTTCAGATTGCGTGGAAAACCATCCAGAATGAAGCCCTGTTTCAGGGCGTCCGGCTGGCTGAGGCGTTCTTCCAGTATCCCCAGCACCAGCTCATCCGAGACCAGTTCACCACGCTCCATCACCGATTTGGCCTCCTGCCCCAGCGGCGTATTGGCCGCCACCGCGGCCCGCAGCATGTCACCGGTGGAGATGTGAATCAGCTGAAAGCGTTCGACCAGGCGCGCAGCCTGTGTGCCCTTGCCGGAACCCGGCGGGCCAAGCAGTACGATACGCATTTTACATGCCCCTTTTGATAGGAAAATTCGTTTTAAGCTACCGGCAGGCTGCGGGCAAGTCAAGGAATCACCTTGTCATATGCCAAGGATTCAGCGTTCTGAAAGCTCGGGATAGATACGTCATTCATGACAGCACCGTACCCGCAGCCTCACTGGCCTTGCCACCGACTCCTTATCCACACCAGTCTTCCGCAGCCATCTGGGTAAAATCGTGCAAACACCGGTTTGCGCATATTCCTCTGCATGTTTACGTTATAATTGCAATTTTTATTACATCCAATCGCCCATGCGCATTGTTCAGATCATTGCCAGTACGCAAGGACTACGTGCCGGCGGTATGGAAAAACACGTCGTCGAACTGGCCAAACACCAGGCTCGTGAGCACGAGGTTCACCTGCTGGCCCACCCCGCTTTTGCCGATGCGCTGCCGGATACCATTCATTTTCATCCCCTGCCTTTTCAGCGCTCTCGCAACGACCCTCGCCTGTGGCTGCCCATGGCTCGTGCCCTGTATGCATCCAGGGCGGACGTCTTCCATGCGCATGGACGAAAGGCGGGGCAATTGCTGGCACGATTGCGCTGGTTTGCCCGAGGCCTGCGCATTACCACCCTGCACAATCAGGGCAAGCCACCACCCACGCATATGCATGGCTGGATCGCCGTCAGCCGTGACATTGCCCGCCAATACCCGCTACAACGCCCTCGTGTCATCTATAACGGTCTGAACCTGACAGCGCGCGACTTCAGTCCCTTCGTGCCCGATGGCAGCGGCTACCCCACCGTGATCGCCATTGGCAGGCTGGTGGAAAGCAAGGGATTCGATCTTCTGCTCCGCGCCTGGCGTGATGTGCCCAACGGTCAATTGTGGATTGTGGGCCAGGGGCCGCAATCCACATTCCTGCAAAGTCTGGCTCAACAACTGGGCATAGCCCACCGTGTACATTTTCTCGGTTACCGTACCGATGTTCCCGACCTGCTGGCGCAGGCCCAGCTCTGTGTCGTGCCCTCGCGTCGCGAAGGCTTTTCCTACGTGGTGGCCGAAGCACTGGTTGCCGGTGTGCCGGTCCTTTCCACGGATGTTCCGGTCGCCAATGAAGTGCTACCACCCGCGTTCATCGTACCCAAGGCCCGGCCCGAACAGCTTGCGGAGAAGATTCGTCACATCCTGCGGCAGCTGCCTCAGGCACGAAGTGAACTGGAGCCGGTTTTCGACTTTGCACGCGCCACGTTCACTGTGCAAGCCATGTGCACCGCTACCTTGAACTACTACCAGGAACTGCGTGCCCTGCTCAATTCCACCCTGTTCTGAAGCGGGCTTTCTACCTGCTCCGGCTGCGGGTACAATCCTCGCCCTGATCAAAGGACAGCCCCGCCCATGTCGCAAGCCGCCAACGCCATTGCCCAACGCCGTACCTTTGCCATCATCTCCCACCCCGATGCTGGCAAGACCACGCTCACTGAAAAAATCCTGCTGTTTGGCGGCGCCATCCAGATGGCCGGCTCGGTCAAATCACGCAAGGCCGACCGCCATGCCACTTCCGACTGGATGGAAATGGAGAAGGAACGTGGAATCTCGGTCACCTCATCGGTGATGCAGTTCCCCTACAAGGGGCACATCATCAACC
>WFUE01000174.1 GCA_015485125.1 Lysobacterales bacterium
CCTTTTCCATCCGCTGAATCGCTGATACCCACGACACCCACGCCGTTACCCATATTGCGCCAGGCCCTTCCCAAGACGGCCGCGGCGTCGGTAGCGGTGGCATTGGCATCAATAGCCTGGTTACCCGCCGTGATTTTGAGGGCGGTGTCGACGCCTTTCAGTTCCAGCAGAAGGGTATCGGAATTGCTACCCTGCCAGATTTGGCCGATATGGTCGTGATCACTGCGGGCGACCGTACTGGCGCTGCCACTACCGGCAAAATTGGCCGAAAACACGCTACCGCTCAATTGCAGGCCGCTCCCGGCGGCATAGGTGGTGTTATTGTCTACCCCATCGGCAAAACCGGCGGGCACATCGCGCAGATCCAGCCAGCTGGCGCTCATGGCATCCACGGCCTCCAGCGCATAGGGTTGCGCGGTCAACTCCTGCCGGGGTGCCAGGGTGGTATAGCTGCCGGCACCACTGGCCTTTACCTGAATTTCCAGCCAGCGCGCATCACCATTGAACGCACTGGCGCCAAAATCCAGCGTGGTGGTGAACAGGCCGTTGTCCACCGTCACGCCATTGCGGTCAATGGTCGATCCCACCGGGCTGGCGGCGTTATCCGCCCCGTCATACAACTGAAAACGGAAATCATAACTGCCGTTGGCCGGCTGGCCACCACTGCGCAAGTTGCCCTGATAGGTGAAAGCTGTGCCCAACAGGGCTTGTGCATGCAACGGCAATGCCATCAACCACAGAATAACCAGAAGAAAAGCTCGCATGAAAAACCTGCTCTCAGGATATTTTTGAAAAAAACATAGCTTAATTTTTGGTTTTGCGATCTGTCAACCGCGCAATGACTGTTTCCCGCCAACCCATCCTGTATACTCTGGCCTGCGTGTTTTTCACGCAAAACGACCAGAACGGGGAAGGGAGGAGCAACGGACATGTCCCGAATCAAAGATGTACGCATGCTGATCGTTGATGACAACCCCATCAACCGCAGTTTTCTGCGCCAGGTACTGGAAAGGGAACAGGCCCGTACCGAAGAAGCCGCCAGTGGAGAACAGGCACTGGAACGCTGCCGCCAACAGCGTTTCGACCTGATTTTGCTGGATATCCGCATGCCGGGCATCGGCGGGCTGGATGTGGCCAGGCACCTGCGCAACAAGCCGGGGCCCAATCAGCGCACGCCCATCATCATTCTCACGGCGGACATGTCCACCATCGGCCTGCAGGAGGATCTGCCCGACAATCTGGTACAGGCCTGGATGCTGAAACCGGTTTCCAGTGCGGTGTTGATGAAGCACATCCACAAGCTGCTGAACAAAGAAGACCCGTCACAGCAACCACTGCTGCCCTCCGATACCAAGGCCCCCATCCATCTGGAACACGCCGGGCGCATGGTCAACAACGACTGGGCGATCACGGCGGAACTGCTGGCCATGATGCGCGACCAACTGCCACAGCGCGTTCAGGAGCTGGTACGGCTGGATGCCGATGGTGAAATCGAGCAGGTGAAGGAACTGGTACACGGCCTCTACGGCTCGGCCGGCTATTGCGGTGCCCTGCGCCTGCAGGAACAGGCCCTGCATGTGGAAAACCTGATCAAGCAGGGCAAGCCCTACGACGAACCGCTGATGGCCCTGCGCAAGGAAGCCCTGCATGTCACCAGCTGGATCACGGAAAACCTGCACAAGGTGGAAGAACGGGCAAAGACTTCCTCCTGAACGGTCGCTCAGCCGCGCGTGCGCTCCTTTAGCCGCCGCTGGTATTCCTTCTCCACATTCTCACAGGCAATGGCCTTGCCGGGAGACTTCTTCTTGATGGACTTGCACTGCATGCGCTGCTGGCGCAATTCCTTGTCGGACATGGTGCTGAACTTGCTCTGCTGCTCGCAGCCGGCCAGCAACCACAGGGAAAGCAGGATGGTAACCCATACACGCATGGCAAAAACCTCTTTGAAGCTCAGGGGCATTCTTTCATTTCACCGCCCGCAATAGCAAGCGCTCGGCCTCCATGTCATATTCCGCGCCTTGCAGATCAGCCCGCACCTCCAGCTGGCTGAACCCCGCCTGGCGGCACAGGGCGGCCAGTTCCGGCGCGGTATAGATGTTGTGCGCCCAGGCCTGTTCATGCACCTGCCCGGCCCGAATCAGGTACCAGACATTCTCCATGCGCCGCATGCCGTGGGTCAGCACCGGCCTTTCGAACAGCAGATCGCCATGATCGAATTCGGTGCAATGTACCGGCTGCAAGTCGCGCAGCAGGGACTCCTTGCCCACCACATCCAGCAGCAACTGCCCGCCCGGTTTCAGGGCCGCATGCACATGACGCAATACCTGCAGGTCTTCTTCCTCGTGATCGAAATAGCCGAAAGACGACCACAGGCAGAGCACGGCGTCATATTGCTCCGAACCCAGTGGCGCGCGCATATCCTGCCTGAGCCACCGCACCCGCGCGCCCCGCTCGCGGGCATGCGCCTTGGCCTGCGCCAGCAGAAAGGGGCTGGCATCCAGCCCGGTCACGGCCATGCCGGCCTCGGCCAGTGGCACGCTGTGCCGGCCAGGCCCGCAGGCCAGGTCCAGCACCGCGCTGCCTGCCGGCAACTGCAACCATTGCAGTATCTGCGGCACCTGCTCTTCGGCCAGCGCGAACTGCGCCGGCCCGAACATGGTGGGGTAGAACACCTGCCAGAACTGATCGTCCAGATACCAGGGCGTTTCCTGCATGACGGCCATCCAAAAGCACCATTGTAATCCATCCGCCCACATCCAGCGGCAGCACTGCTACAATTCGCACTCCTTCAAGACATTCTCGCCCATGCGCCACCCCGCCCTGCTTCTGCTCTGTTGCCTGCTGACCCCGTTCGTGGCCGAAAGCCGCCCGGAGCAGGCGGATTTCAGCCAGTGCCACTGGCAACCACCGGCCTTCGAACCCGTGGATGAACAAGCGCCACCACGCATCCAGGCCGACCGGATGCGCGGCAAGCCGGGTGAAACCACCCGCTTGCAGGGTAACGTGGTCATCACCGGCCAGGGCATGCGCATGCACAGCGAACAGGCCCTGTTCGACCAGACCAGCTACCAGGCCCACTTTCCGCAACCTTTGTTGCTGCAATCCGCCCTGCTGGGGTTACGGGCACAAACGGGGCGATTGGACTGGAAAAACCGGCAGGCCCGCTTCGAGCAGGCGGAATACTGGCTGCAATCAGCCCGGGGGCGCGGGCAGGCGGGTCGCATTCAGTTGCAGGGGCAAAAACAGGCCGAGCTGGAACAGTTCAGCTTCACCACCTGCGACCCGCAACAAAGCCAGTGGCAACTACAGGCCCGCTCGGTGCGGCTGGACATGGAAAAACACGTGGGCTACGCCCGCCATGCCCGGCTGAAACTGCTGGGCGTGCCGGTGTTCTACACGCCCTGGCTGCGCTTTCCCCTGAGCGGTCAGCGCCAGAGCGGGTTGTTGGCCCCCACCTTCCAGTACAACGAAGACACCGGCTTCGACTACCGGCAACCCTACTACTGGAACATCGCTCCCAATCAGGACATGACCTTCACCCCGCGCTTCACCGTGCGCCGTGGCTGGCTTCTGGGGCTGGAGCACCGCTACTGGCTGGGCAGCCACAAGGGCCAGTGGCAGGCCGAGTACCTGCCTGACGACCGGGTGGACGGGCAAACACGGCACATGTTCAATCTGGAGCACCGGGGCCGTCTGGGCCGGCACTGGACCGTCAGCAGCCGCCTGTTCGATGTTTCCGACCCGGATTACTTCCGCGACTTCGGCAACACCCCGGCCCGCACCGTGCTTTCCTACCAACGCAGCCATTTGACCCTCGCCGGCCGCTGGCGCCACGGTGAACTGCGCCTGCTGGCCGACCGCTACACCATCCTCGACAGCAACATCAGCGAAAACAACCTGCCCTGGCGCAGACTGCCCAGCCTGCAGGGCCGCTGGCAGGGGCATCTGGGCCCCTGGGTGATCGGCATGGACGGCGAATGGGTACAATTCGATCACGACCGTCTCAGCGGCGGCCGCCGCAGCGATCTCAACCTCTGGCTGGGCTGGGAACACTGGAACCCCGGCCAGTTTCTCCGCGCCCGCGCCGCCTGGCGGCAAACCGAATATGATCTGGACGACAGCCGCAAGCTCTCCCGTGGCCTGCCGCTACTGAGCCTGGATGCCGGGCTGGTGTTCGAAAACCCCACCGGCCGCTGGCGCAAAACCCTGGAACCGCGCCTGTACGCGCTCTATGTGCCCTACCGGCAGCAACAGGACCTGCCCCTGTTCGACACCACCGAACCCAGCTTCAGCTTCCAGCAACTGTTCCGCGACAACCGCTTCAGTGGCGCCGACCGCCAGTCCGACGCGCAACAACTCACTCTGGCCCTCAGTCACCGCTGGCTTGACCCGGCCAGCGGGCAGGAAAAACTGGCCCTGCATATCGGGCAGATCCGCTACATCGAGGCCCCGCGCGTGGGCCTGCGCGCGGAAAAGCCCCCTGCCGACAGCTCACCGCTGGCCGCGCAGGTGGATTTTCGCAGTGCGTCCGGCTGGCTGATCTCCGCCGGCGTGGTGGCCAATGGCGAAACCGGCGACGCGGAAAAATCCAGTTTCCGCATCCGCAAGCGTTTCGCCGCCGACCGCTTTCTGCAACTCGGCTACCGCCAGCAGCAAGACCGGCTGGAACAGATCGACCTCTTCGGCCAATGGCCCCTGCATGAACGCTGGCATGTGCTGGGGCGGGTGAACTGGTCACTGAAAAACCGCCGCAACCTGGATTCACTGCTGGGGCTGGAATACGAAAGCTGCTGTCTGCAAAGCCGGCTGGTACTGCGCCGCTACGCCCTGGATGACAGCGGCAACGGCCAGCAACGCACCGGCATCTTCCTCGAGTTCAACCTCAAGGGCATGGGCAGCCTGGGTCGCTCGGCGAAAGAACTGCTGCAACGCAGCCTGTTCGACCGCATCTAAGCCAGCGGCGGCGTGACGCCATCGCGCCAGTTATCACTGATTTTGTTATTTTTCAATAGGTTGAGCGCAGAAAACCAAGACCATGCCCCAAGTTTTTGGTGCAATACGCTACGCTATTGCACCCTGCAAAGCCACGGGAAGCCTGTCGTAGGTCGGGTTAGCGTCAGCGTAACCCGACAGGGTGCTATTCAAAGCTGTCGGCAAACACCCGATCCGCCGTCTGGCCACCGGCGCTGACCCAGAATCCCCCTTCGTTGAGCTGGCCCTGATAGGTAAAGGGCTCGGCCTGCGCCATGCCCGACAATATGCAAAGTGCGAGAAAAATGCCTTTCATCCTGCTTGCCTCCCATGAAAAATTCAGCCTTCATCTTCTCTATCGGCAAAACAGCCACCCATGTGTCCTGTTTTTTGATCTTTTTCCCCTCTTGCCCGGCTCAAGGGCAAAAGCTACGACCTGATAACACCGAATTTGCTACACTGCGCCCGTTGAATGACTGACCTACAAGAGAGATTCC
>WFUE01000175.1 GCA_015485125.1 Lysobacterales bacterium
AAGCCATAGGGTGCAATAGCGCCCCCGTAATTGCACCAGGGGCCTTTCGGATTCCACGGCGGAATACGGCTTCGCCTATTCCGCCCTACGGCAGGCAGTTACAAGCAGTGGTTTTGAGCGTGCGGTTTTTCGCCAGACAAGGCGGAGGGGGTAAACGAGGAGGGAGCATACAAAAAGTATGTGACCGACGAGTGCGCCCCCTCCAACGCCGTATGGCGGAAAACAAGCCGCTCAAAACGCTCAAAACCGGTTGTAGATATCCTCCAACCGCTCAATATCATCCTCTCCCAGATACTCGCCACACTGTACCTCGATCAGTTCCAGTGGCTGGTCGGTGTTGTTGGCCAGCCGGTGCAGTTCGCCCATGGGCACGTAGACGGATTCGTTGGGATGGACCTGGCGCTGTTCGTCACCGATGCGTACATCGGCGATGCCGCTGACCACGGTCCAGTGCTCCGAACGGTGCTGATGGCGCTGCAGGCTGAGGATACCGCCGGGTTTGACGGTCAGGCGCTTGACCTTGAAGCGTTCGGCATCCTGCAACACGGTGAAGCTGCCCCAGGGACGGAAGGTGGTCTTGTGATGAACGGCGGCATCGTCTTCCCAGCCCTTGAGCTGGTCCACCACCTGCTTGACATCCTGCACGCGCTCCTTGTGGGAGACCAGCACACAGTCGCCGGTTTCCACGATGACCAGATCTTCCACGCCCACGGCGGCCACCAGGTGATGGTCGTCGGTCTGGATATAGCAGTTGCGGCTGTCGATGGTGATGGTCTTGCCCAGCAGGCGGTTGCCGTCGTCGTCCTGTTCGGTCAGCTCGCTGACAGCCGTCCAGCTGCCCACATCGCTCCAGTCGAAACCGGCACGGACCACGGCGCGGTTTTCCGCTTTCTCCATCAGGGCATAGTCGATGGAGATGTCGGGCACGGCAGCGAAGGTGTCCGGATCCAGCTCCACCGGGATGCGCTCGCGGGCGGTATTCTGCCAGCTGGCACGGCAGGCCTGATAGAGCTCGATGGCGTGGCGGCGGGCGGTATCCAGCAGCACATCGGCACGGAAGCAGAACATGCCGGAGTTCCACTGGTAGTTGCCGGATTGCAGGTAGGCGCGGGCGGTGGCCAGATCGGGCTTTTCCACGAAGCGTTCCACCTGCCAGGCCTGTTCGTTCAGGGCTTCACCAGCGCGGATGTAGCCAAAGCCGGTCTCCGGCTGCAACGGCGGAATGCCGAAGGTGACCAGCCAGCCTTCATCGGCCAGATCCTCCGCCGCTTCCACTGCGGTTTCGAAGGCGGCGAGGTCACGGATGAGGTGGTCGGCGGGCAGCACCAGCAGGGTGGCGTCGGAATCCCGTTCCAGCAGGGCCTGGGCGGCCATGAGCACGGCCGGGGCGGTATTGCGCCCGCAAGGTTCCAGCAGGAAGTGCATCTTGTCCGGGTCGGCTTCCTCGCAGCGGGCATATTCGTCCCGGGTGAGGAAATAATAGTCACGGTTGGTGATGGTGAGCACTTCGCCGGTATCGGAAACCGCCAGCGCCCGTTGCAGGGTTTTCTGCGCCAGCGATTCGCCATCGGCCAGTTTCATGAACGGCTTGGGCCGCGCGCGGCGGGAGACAGGCCACAGGCGGGTGCCGGCGCCGCCGGAGAGAATCACGGGTATGATCATCGGGTTGGTCCTCGTTCAGCCAGTTCCTGCAGGCACAGTTGCATGCCATGTTGCCAGTCTGGCAGGTGGCAGCCGAACGCCCGCTGAATGGCCCGGTTGTCCAGTACCGACCAGGCCGGTCGTTGCGCCGGCGTGGGAAAGGCCGAGCTGGGAATGGGCTGAATGTCCGGCAGGCGTTCGATCAGCCCCAGTGCCTGGGCCTGCTCGAGCAGGGCAGTGGCAAAGCCGTGCCAGCTGGTCTGGCCGCTGGCGGTAAGGTGCCACAGGCCCAGGCGGGGGTCATCGGGGTCGGCGCCGGCGGCCAGCCATTGTTGCAGGGCCTGGGCGGAGACCTGGGCAATCAGCCGCGCCCAGGTGGGGCTGCCGATCTGGTCATCCACCACCGACAGCTGGTCGCGTTCACGTGCCAGCCTAAGCATGGTCAGCAGAAAATTGTGCCCGCGGCTGGCATAGACCCAGGCGGTACGGAAGATCAGGCTGGGGCAGCCGGCCTGCTGGATGGCGACTTCCCCGGCACGCTTGCTCTGGCCATAGACGCCCAGCGGGGCGGTGGAGCGGGCTTCGTCCAGTGGCTGTCTGGCCCGGCCATCGAAAACATAGTCGGTGGAGTAGTGCAGCAGCAAGGCATGGTGTTCTGCGCCCCAGCGGGCCAGTTGTTCCGGCAGTCGGGCGTTGAGCCGCCAGCAAGCCTCGGGGGTTTCCTCGGCGGCATCCACCGCCGTCCAGGCGGCGGCGTTGGCGATGATCTGCGGGCGGTAGTCGGCCAGCAGGGCTTCCACAGCATCGGCATCGGTCAAATCCAGCACGCGGACACCGGGCAGGGGCTGCCGGGCGGTGGCCAGCACCGGGCCGGTAGCCTGCAGGCAGCGCCAAAGCTCAAAGCCCACCTGGCCGGTGGCCCCCAGCAGGAGAATGCGCGGGGCTTCAGGCATCATTCCGGCAGGTCGTTACGGGAAAGTGCTGCCAGCCGGGGGGCCTTGCGATCCTTTTCCGACAGCTCCGGTTCCCCTTCCAGCGGCCACTGGATGGCGATGGTTTCATCATTCCAGGCGATGGCGCGGTCGGCTTCGGCATCGTAGGGGCGGGTGCAACCATAGGCGAACAGGGCCGTTTCGGAAACTACGCAGAAGCCATGGGCAAAGCCTTCGGGGATCCAGAACTGCCGGGGTTCGGCGGCATCCAGCCAGACACCGGCCCAGCGGCCGAAGTAGGGAGAATCCGGGCGAATGTCCACAGCCACGTCGAAAACCCGCCCTTCCAGAACCTGTACCAGCTTGCCCTGCGGGTTGGGGTACTGGTAGTGCAGGCCGCGCAGCACGCCCTTGCGTGAACGGGAGAGGTTGCACTGGACCAGTTCGAAATCCAGCCCAAGCTCGGCGTAGCGGGCGCGGTTCCAGGTTTCCATGAAAAAGCCGCGTTCGTCGCCGTAAACATCGGGTTCGATGATGAGCGTGCCAGGCAGGTCGGTAGGGGTGGTTTTCATGGGGTCTGCTCCAGTTCCACCAGATCACACAGATAGCGGCCGTATTCGTTCTTGTGCATTTCCGCCGCCAGACGCAGCACCTGCTCACGGTCGATCCAGCCCTGCTGCCAGGCGATTTCTTCCGGGCAGGCCACCTTGAGGCCCTGGCGGGACTGGATGGTTTCGATGAAGACACCGGCCTGAATCAGGGATTCATGGGTGCCGGTATCCAGCCAGGCCACGCCACGGGACAGCCGTTCCAGATGCAGCTGCCGCTGTTGCAGGTAGCGGATGTTGAGGTCGGTGATTTCCAGTTCTCCACGGGGCGAGGGTTGCAGGTCCCGGGCCAGGTCACAGACCTGCTCGTCGTAGAAGTACAGGCCGGTAACGGCATAGTGGCTGCGCGGCTGTTCGGGCTTTTCTTCCAGCCCCACCACCTGGCCCTGGGCATCAAACTCGGCCACGCCGTAGCGTTCCGGATCCTTGACCCAGTAGCCGAAGACCGTCGCACCTGCTTCCCGTTCCATGGCCCGCTTGAGGCTTTGGCGCAGGCCACCGCCGTAGAAGATGTTGTCACCCAGAATCAGGCAGGCCGGGCCGCCATCGAGAAAAGCCTCGCCGATGTGGAAAGCCTGGGCCAGACCATCCGGGCTGGGCTGGATGGCATAGTGCAGGTTCAGCCCCCACTGGCCGCCGTCGCCCAGCAACCGCTGGAAGGCTTCCTGATCCTGCGGGGTGGTGATCAGCAGAATGTCGCGGATACCCGCCAGCATCAGGGTGGTCAGCGGGTAGAAGATCATCGGCTTGTCGTAGACCGGCAGCAGCTGCTTGCTCACCGAACGGGTGATGGGATAGAGGCGGGTACCGGAACCGCCGGCCAGAATGATGCCCTTGCGTGTCTTCATCTGCCAGTCCCCAGGCGTTCACCGCCATATTGCCCCTGGGTGACTGCGCGCACCCAGTCACCGTGATCCAGATACCACTGCACCGTGCGGCGCATGCCGGAGTCGAAACTTTCCCGCGGCTGCCAGCCCAGTTCCCGGCGAATCTTGCCCGCGTCGATGGCATAGCGCAGATCATGACCGGGGCGGTCGTCCACGAAGGTGATCAGCCGTTCATGGGGCCGGCCTTGCGCGTCGGGCCGCAGTTCGTCGAGGATGGCGCAGAGGGTACGCACCACTTCGATGTTCTGCCGCTCGGCATTGCCGCCGATGTTGTAGACCTCGCCCGGTTGCCCGGCTTCCAGCACACGCGCGATGGCACGAACATGGTCTTCCACATACAGCCAGTCGCGCACATTCTCGCCTGTGCCGTAGACGGGAACAGGCTGAGCGGCGAGGATCTTGTGAATAACCAGCGGAATGAGTTTTTCCGGATACTGATAGGGCCCGTAGTTGTTGGAGCAGTTGGTAGTCAGTACCGGCAGGCCATAGGTATGATGCCAGGCACGCACCAGATGATCGGATGCGGCCTTGGATGCGGAATAGGGCGAATTGGGCGCGTAGGGGGTGTCTTCGGTAAACAGGCCTTCCGGGCCCAGGCTGCCGTAGACTTCGTCGGTGGAGACGTGCAACAGACGGAAAGCGGCCTTGCGGGCCGGATCCAGCGCCTGCCAGTAGCCCCGGGCCGCCTCCAGCAAGCGGAAGGTGCCCACCACATTGGTCTGGATGAAATCCCCCGGCCCGTCGATGGAACGGTCCACATGGGATTCAGCAGCGAAGTTGATGATGGCCTCCGGCTGGAATTCCCGCAGCAACCGGCCCAGCAGGGCGCTATCGGCAATATCGCCCTGAACAAAATGGAAGCCTTCCCGGCCTTCCAGCGGTGCCAGGGTTTCCCGATGTCCGGCATAGGTGAGCTTGTCCAGCACCACGACCCGAATGCCATCGGCCACCGCACGGTAGACAAAATTGCCCCCGATGAAACCGGCGCCGCCGGTCACCAGCCAGGTGTTCATGCGAGACGGCTCAGAAGGGAATATCGTCGTCGTCGAAGTCTGCCGGGCCGTTGTTCATCATGCCCGGTGCCGACTCCTGCGCCGTGGGCGCGGGCTGGGATTGTGGCCGGGACTGGCCACCACCCTGCTGGGGCGAACGGGCGCCGCCGCCGGCACCGCCACCGAGCATCTGCATCTCGTTGGCGATGATTTCGGTGGTGTAGCGGTCATTGCCGTTGTTGTCCTGCCACTTGCGGGTCTGCAACTTGCCTTCGATATAGACCTGGCTGCCCTTGCGCAGATACTCACCGGCGATTTCCGCCAACCGGCCGAACATCACCACCCGGTGCCATTCGGTGCGTTCTTCCATGTCACCGCTTTGCTTGTTGCGCCAGGATTCGGTAGTGGCCAGGCTGAGATTGACCACGGCCGCTCCGGAAGCGGTGTAACGAGTATCCGGGTCCTGACCCAGATTGCCCACGAGTATGACCTTGTTGACCCCACGCGCCATGTTGTTGTCCTGTTGGTTGCTGCAAAGGAGGGCATTATACCCCCCAGTTCGCTCCGGGACGAAACCCTGAAGGAAAAGGGTGTGAATACGGCTGGATCTACGCTGCCTGCAACCGTGCCCTCAGCCACTGGCAGAGGTTTTCCTCGCTTTCCGGCGTGCCGGAGAAGCGGATATAGGCCAGACCCTCATCCGGCACCACCACCGCATCGGCAATGGCCGGATGGCCCAGCAGCAGACGGGTGATGGTATCGGCTTGCGCCGCCCACTCCTCACTGAGGCGCAGCACCTGTTCCTGGTGTTTTTCCACCCGTTTGACACCCAGCATGACCACCGCCACGAACAGCGCGATACCGGCCATGGCGACATAGACAGTGCGGGTACTGCCCATCTGCATCAGCCAGCCACCCAGCAACCCACCAAGAAAGGCACCGAAAAACTGCCCGGTGGTATAGGCCCCCATGGCCGCCCCCCGCACTTTCGAAGTGACTCGCCGGCTGAGCATGGCCGGCAAGGTGGACTCCAGATAATTGAAGGCGGTGAAAAACGCGATCAGCACCGCCAGCACCAGCCCGTAGTGTGCCGGCACCACATCCAGCAGGCCCAGCGCCGCAGCCAGCAGCACGAAGGCCACCGGCACGATGCGGGTATTGAGGTTGCGTTTCTCGGAAACAATGATGGCCGGCACCATGAACACCACCGAAGCCACCATGGCCGGCAGGTAGAATTTCCAGTGCTGCTCGGCGCCGGGCAGAATGCGGTTGAGCAACAGCGGCAGGGCCACGAACAGGCCGGTGAGCACCAGATGCAGGCTCATCACGGCCAAATTCAGTCGCAGCAACTGCCCGCGGCGCAATACCCGCCCCAGATGCACCAGCGGGCTGTCTTCCTGATGATGGCGACCGGGTTTGGGCACCAGTGCAATGAACACCAGCAGACCCAGACCGGATAGCAATGCCGTGATCCAGAACAGGCCGGAAAGCCCGCCCAGTTCCGCCAGTACCGGCGCGGCCAGCAATGCGACCATGAAGGAAAGGCCGATACTCATGCCGATGAAGGCCATGACCTTGGTGCGCTGGGAATCCCGGCTCAGATCCGCCGCCAGGGCCATGGAAACCGAGGCCACCGCGCCCAGCCCCTGCAAGGCACGGCCGGCAATCACTCCAAGAATACTGTCTGCAAGGGCCGCCACAACAGAGCCGGCAATAAACAGCAGCATGCCGGCGATGATCACCTGCTTGCGGCCGAAAAAGTCGGACAACAGGCCCATGGGAATCTGCATCATGGCCTGGGTCAGGCCATAGATGCCAATGGCCAGGCCGGTCAGCAATGGCGTATCCCCTTGCAAGTCCTGGGCATAGAGGGTGAAGACCGGCAGGATCAGAAACAGGCCAAACATGCGCAGACCCACCACCAGCGCCAGCGAGCCCGCCGCCTTTTTCTCTGCAGGAGTCAGGGATGGGTTTTCTGCCGCTTCTTCAGCCATGTGCCACTCCAAAAAACGGGCATTATACGCCGCTGACCTGCCACTGCGTTCTCCCGGGCGGGATAGCTTTTGCCAGCACTTCCTTCTTGCCCGTATAATCCCGCTTTCCCTGAACCGGTAGCCGAAGTTGAAACCTGACGTCTCTCTGGAATCCATACTGGAACTGACCCACGCGGACCGGGACGCAGTGGACCAGTTGATTCGTCAGCAACTACATTCGGATGTGGTACTGGTTCGGCAGATCGGAGAGCACATTATTCTTTCTGGCGGCAAGCGCCTGCGCCCGTTGATCGCCCTGCTGGCTGCCCGTGCCTGCGGCTACGAAGGCCGGCAGCACATTGCCATGGCGGCCATCGTCGAATTCATTCATACCGCCACCCTGCTGCACGACGATGTGGTGGATGAATCCAGCCTGCGCCGCGGGCAGGAAACCGCCAATGCCGTCTGGGGCAATGCCGCCAGCGTGCTGGTGGGGGATTTTCTCTATTCCCGCGCCTTCCAGATGATGGTGGATATCGATTCCATGGCGGTGATGCGCATTCTGGCCGATACCACCAACAAGATTGCCGAAGGCGAAGTACTGCAACTGATGAACCTGGGTGACCCGGATACCACCGAGGCCCGCTACTTCGAAGTGATTCGCGACAAGACGGCCAAACTGTTCGAAGCCGCAGCCCGTCTGGGCGCGGTGCTTGCCGGGCTGGACGAAGCGCAGTGCAATGCCATGGCCCGCTACGGCATGGAATTGGGCAAGGCCTTCCAGCTGGTGGACGATATTCTCGATTACACCGCCAGTGGTGAAGTGCTGGGCAAAAATCTTGGCGATGATCTGGCCGAGGGCAAACCCACACTGCCACTGCTACGAGCCATGGAAGTGGCCGCACCGGCCGACCGGCAACGCTTGCGAACCGTAATCGAACAGGGTGGCACCGAGGAGTTGGAACCCATCCTGGCCATTATTCAGGCCACCGATGCACTGGCCTATTCCCGCGAAAAAGCGGAGGAGGCCATGCAGGCGGCCATCGATGCCCTGCAGCCCCTGCCGCCTTCTCCCTGGCGGGATGCCCTGGCGGAACTGGCCCGTTACGCGGTGGCTCGCCAGTATTAGGCCCGGTTTCCCTTCATCTTTGCATCATCGGCCAATGGCGGCGACCTTCGTCCTGGCTGGAGCGGTGGCGACCCACAGGTAGCGATGATCGATGTTCGGTTGCCGGCTGAGCGTATTCCGGAGTATGTGATCCCCGATACCCCTGTGCTGGCTGGTGAGAAACTTCCGAGCGGGCATCATGCCGTGGGTACGGTGCAGCTTGCCGACCAGCCGACCCATGTGTGGACGATGTGCCCTGCCCATGTCGAAACCGGTAACTCGTGTTACTGGAATGGTGTTCCACACGATATGGCTGCCGGGCCGGCGTGGATGTCAATCCCACTGGCCTGTAGTCATGGCGTATTCTGCGCAATTCCCTGCTGGCCGATTCCTTACTGTGAACGCGGTTTTCCGTGGGTGCATGCGTGCTGTATCCACGGGCATGATCTACGCGGTATGTGGTTCTGCCATGCCTGTAGGCAGCACTCCGATTGAAAGGCAGGTTACGATAGCCGGCATGGGGATCGTTCACCGAAGACCGGCCCCGGTGGCCATCTTCGATACCATGGTGACCCCGTACGCTGCGTGTGCGCTCATGGCGTGTGTAACTTGCCGCATGCGTGCTGCCGACATGAGTCGGTTCATGGCTGAAACGATTGTAATGACCATTACTGTAACGGTGGGCACTGTCCGGTACGCGATGCTGGCGCTGCAAGCGACTGATTTCCCTTCGCGCCCCGTGGCGAGTGGTGTAGGGATAGTGATCCTGCCACCAGAAATCCCGGATACCGTGATAGCCGTATCCACCATGAGAATAACCGTGATTGTACCAGCCAATGCCATAGGTCGGGCTGTAGTGCAGGGTATAGCCGGAGTAGGGATAGCCATACCAGGCATAGTAACCGTCCCAGTCATTCACCCAGGTAACCCCGTAACTGTAGCCGCGATAGGCAGCGGCCGGATAGTACCAGGGGTCCAGCGTCCAGAAAGGTTGGTCAACCCAGCTATCATATACCGGAACGACGTAGGTACGCGCCGTGTGGGCGGATGTGTAATCCTGGGCATAGCTTTCACTGTAGCCATAGGTGGCGCAGCCACCCAGTATCAGCGTCAGCGGTAGCAGCAACAGTTTTTTCATGGCGGTTCTCCCGCGATAATGACAGTACCAGTCTAGCGTACCTTCCTGAACCGGATCTGAACCGGCCCGTACTGGATACTCCCTTTCACAGCCGGCTGCAGGTACCATTGCGCCATGAATGAACGAACCCTACCCGACTTCAAGCGTGTGGTACTCAAGGTGGGCAGCAGCCTGATTGCACCCGATGGCCAGGGCTGTTCCACCCGCTTTCTGCTGGATATCGCCCGCCTGATCCAGCACTGGTGGCGACAGGGCAAGGCCGTGGTGCTGGTTTCCTCCGGCAGTGTGGCCGCCGGCCGTGACCGCCTGCCCCAGGTGCAACCGGCCATACAGCGCGCGCTTTCCGGCAAGCAGGCGCTGGCGGCCATCGGCCAGTCCCTGTTGATGACACATTGGCAACGGTTGTTCGACCGTCCCTGCGCGCAAGTGCTGCTCACCCGCCAGGATCTGCAACGCCGTCGCCGCTTTCTCAATGCCCGTGCCACCCTGGAGCAGTTACTGGCCTGGCAGACCCTGCCCATTGTCAACGAAAATGATACCGTGGCCGTGGATGAACTGAAGCTGGGCGACAACGACAATCTGGCCGCCCATGTGGCGGTGTTGTCCGACGCCGATCTGCTGGTGATCCTCAGCGATGTTGATGGCCTGTACGACCGCCACCCCGACCAGCCCGGTGCGCAACTGCTGGCAGATGTTTCGACCATCGACGACAAACTGCGTGCCGGGGCTGGCGACGCCAGCACCCAGGTGGGCACCGGCGGGATGAAAACCAAGTTGCAGGCCGCACAGGTGGCCATGGATGCCGGCATCGATACCCTGATTGTCAACGGCCGCAATCCCGATGCCTTGCTGGCACTGGAATCCGGTTTTTGCCCCGGCACCCGTTTTCACGCTTCCCGCCAGCCCTTGTCGGCCCGCAAGCATTGGCTGTTACATACGCAGCAATCCGCCGGCCAGCTGCAGGTGGACGCCGGTGCTGAAGCGGCGCTTCGCAAGGGCGCCTCCCTGCTGCCTTGTGGCATCACTGCCGTTGATGGTGATTTTCGCCGTGGTGACCGGGTGGACATTCTCTCCCCCTCCGGGCTATTGCTGGCCACGGGCATCTCCCAATACGATGCGCCCGAGTTGCACCGCATTTGCGGGCAGAATACCGACAAGATTGCCGATATACTGGGTTATCTCTATAGTGAGGAAGCCGTACACCGGGATGATCTGGTGCTAACCTGAGGTTCTTTTTATGCAATCACCCCTGATTCCCATGGCCATCAGCTGCCGGCAGGCATCCCGGCAACTGGCCAGGCTGGATACCCGGCGCAAGAACGCCGTGCTGCTGGCCATTGCCGATGCGCTGGAAGCCAACATGGAAGACATTCTCGAAGACAACGAGATGGATATCGACGCCGGTCAGGCCAACGGGCTGTCACAGGCCATGCTGGATCGTCTGTTGCTCACGCCCGATCGCATCCGCGCCATGGCCGACGCCGTGCGTGCCATCGCCGCCCAGTCCGATCCGGTGGGGCGAATTCGTGATCTGGAAACCCAACCTTCCGGCATCCAGGTCGGGCGCATGCGCGTGCCCCTGGGTGTAATCGGCATCATCTACGAATCACGCCCCAATGTGACGGTGGATGCCGCCGCGTTGTGTCTCAAGGCCGGCAATGCGGTCATCCTTCGTGGTGGTTCCGAGGCCTTCCACAGCAATCAGGCCCTGGCCGGCATTGTCCAGGGTGTGCTGCAAGCCCATGATCTCAGCCCCGCCTGTGTAACCACCCTGCCCACCACCGATCGTGAACTGGTCAATGACCTGCTGCAACTGGAGGAATATATCGATGTCATCATTCCCCGTGGTGGCGAGGGCCTGATCCGTCATGTTGTGGCCAACAGCCGCATACCGGTGATCAAGCATTACAAGGGGATTTGTCATCTCTATGCCCATGCGGATGCCGACATCGACAAGCTGCTGCCGCTGGTCATCAATGGCAAAACCCAGCGTCCCGGTGTCTGCAATGCGCTGGAAACCCTGTTGGTGCACGAAACCGTGGCTGCACAACACCTGCCTGCCGTCTGTTCAGCGCTGCGTGAACAGGGGGTAGAAATCCGCGGCTGTGCCACCGCGCAATCCTTGTGCGAGGATATCCAGCCAGCGGATGAATCGGACTGGGCAGCCGAGTATCTGGCTCTGATTCTTGCCGTGCGTGTGGTCAAGGATTACGACGCGGCCATTGAACACATCAGCCGTTATGGTTCCCAGCATACCGAGGTGATCGTGACCGAATCCCTGGACACCGCCCGGCATTTTCTGCGGGATGTGGATGCCTCCGTGGTCATGGTCAATGCCTCATCCCGCTTCTCCGATGGTGGTGAATTGGGTCTGGGCGCGGAGATCGGCATCTCCACTTCCAAGCTACACAGTTATGGCCCCATGGGGGTGGAGGCACTGACGACGGAGAAATTCATCGTGCTGGGTCAGGGTGATGTACGCGACTAGTTTTTTACTGGCCGAATAACAATTCTTCCGCCCTTTGATACAACGCGGCGGTCTTGCGGATGATCTCGTCCGGAAGTTTCGGGCCTGGAGGAGTCTTGTCCCAGTCCAGGGTCTCCAGATAGTCCCGCACGAATTGCTTGTCGAAACTGGGCGGATTGTGCCCCGGATGCCATTGATCGGCTGGCCAGAAGCGGGAGGAATCCGGCGTCAGAATTTCATCCATCAAAATCAAGCGACCCCTTTCATCCAGCCCGAACTCGAACTTGGTATCGGCAATGATGATGCCGCGCTCACGTGCATAGGCACGCGCATAGCGGTAAATCTTCAGGCTGACCTTCCGTACTTCTTCGGCCAGTTCCCTGCCTATTTTCTCCACCATGGTGTCAAAATCGATGTTCTCGTCATGATCGCCCACGGCCGCCTTGGTGGAGGGCGTAAATATCGGCTCGGGCAGTTCTTCGGCCAGTTTCAACCCCGCCGGCAGGGCGATGCCGCTGATCTGCCCGGTGGCCTGATAGTCTTTCCAGCCGGATCCGATGATATAACCCCTTACGATGGCTTCCACCGGTAACGGTTCCAGCTTCCTGCACAACACCGTGCGCATTTCCAGCCAGGCCCGTAGTGCGCCATCTTGCACATCTTGCAGCGGGTCGTCCGGCAGCAGGTGGTTTGGAATCAGGTTCTCCGTCCGCCTGAACCATTGATTGGAGATCCGTGTCAGTATCCGCCCCTTGTGTGGAATGGGGTCGGGCAGGATGACATCGAACGCGGAAAGCCGGTCGGTGGCCACCATGACCAGTTCATTCTCCGAACGTTGATAGACATCGCGTACCTTGCCCTGATGGATCAGTTTCCAGGGCATGGCTTGGGGCTGGTAATCCACGGGCATGGCGGCATCCTCGTTCTCTTCCATAAGCATTATAGGCGATTGCCGTGATCTGTATTAGAATACGCGCAATTTTCGTCCGTCTAATGGAGAATCATCATGCGTAAGTTCCTCAGTGTTGTTGCTGTTTCCCTGTTCGCCTTCTCAGCACAAGCCGCTGATGTGGCTGCTGGCAAGGCCAAGGCCGCCACCTGTGCAGGCTGTCATGGTGCTACCGGTATCAGCGCCGCGCCCATGTACCCGAACCTGGCCGGCCAGAAGGCTCAGTACATCGTCAAGCAGCTCAAGGATTTTAAATCCGGTACCCGCAAGGATCCCATCATGAGCGGCATGGCTGCCCCCCTGTCCGATGCCGACATGGAAAACCTGGCTGCCTACTACGAAAGCCTGAAGTAATTTCTACTCACTGCATCATGCAGTGGCTCAAGAGGGCTGTCGGCATTCTGCCCGGCAGCCCTTTTTTTCATCTTCGTTTCCTGCTGTCACTGCCGCATTCAGAACAGCTGGCTGCGCTCGAATGGCTGGCATCCTCGCTTGGACAGATTCAGAAACAGGGTTTGATCCACCCGCAACAGTTCGATCGATTCAATACCATGCTGGACCTGCTGGGTGCCGATCGTGACTTACGTTCCCATCTGATCCAACGGGTGCATCTTGATATAACCTTAACGTGTCGTTTTTCCCGTTTTGATGCGCTCATTGCCCTGTTGGTGTATCTGGCGCACCCCCCTCGTATCCTGCATCCCGGTACCCATCGCTTCCTGCTTACACAATGCCATGCCCAACGGTATGCTGCCCGACGCCTGCTTCACTGGTATCGCCGTTTTGATATCGATTATCAGGATTATGCCAGTGCTTGCATGCAGATCGGTGCGGACATGCTCTCCAGCGAAACCCGTTTGCGGACCGCCCTGCGCAAAGCCCGTTCACAGGCGCATCCGGATCATCAGGGTTCTGAGGCACATTTTCATCAGCTGGAACAAATCAAGCAGATTTTGGCCTTGTAACCCATTCGGCAGGTGGTTTCCGGTGCTCGGCGGGTCTACTCTTGGTCTGTTCAGATCAGGAGTTTCCCCATGTCCGAATTTGTCATTGCCCCTTCCATCCTTTCCGCCGACTTTGCCCGTCTCGGCGAGGAAGTCGAACAAGTACTCGCAGCCGGTGCCGACTGGGTCCATTTTGACGTCATGGACAATCATTATGTACCCAACCTGACTATCGGCCCCGGTGTCTGCCAGGCCCTGCGTGACTACGGTATCACCGCCCCCATTGATGTCCACCTCATGGTCAAGCCGGTGGATCGCATCATTCCGGATTTCGCCAAGGCCGGGGCCAGTACCATCACCTTCCACCCGGAAGCCAGTGAACATATCGACCGTTCCCTGCAACTGATTCACGATCATGGCTGCCGGGCCGGGCTGGTCTTCAACCCTGCCACCTCCCTTTCCTATCTCGACTATGTCATGGACAAGATCGACATGATTCTCATCATGTCGGTCAACCCCGGCTTCGGTGGGCAATCCTTCATCCCCGCCGCATTGGACAAGCTACGCGAGGCCCGTGAGCGCATTCTCGCCTCCGGGCGGGATATCCGCCTGGAAATCGACGGTGGCGTGAAAGTCAACAACATCCGGGAAATCGCTGAAGCCGGTGCCGATACCTTCGTGGCCGGGTCGGCCATCTTCAATACGGAAGACTACAAAGCCACCATCGACGCCATGCGGGCAGAGCTGGCAAAAGCCTGAAGGTTCATTGCAAGACTGACGACAAGCGGCCTGCGGGCCGCTTTTTTGTGGAATTTTCTTTGTGAACCAGTGCACATTTTTCATGCAAGGGTGTTGACTGTAAAAATTATTACAGTATTCTTGGCCCCATGAACACGGCGCGGTGTTCAGCTTTGCCCAGAAATGACTGCACTTTTTTTTACAGGAGATACACCATGAAACTGTCAACCATCATTCACAAGCACTTCCGTACCGCCGCATTGGGCGGCATGCTGCTGGCTGCCGGTTCGGCCAGCGCCATCAGCCTGACCAGCAAGCACACCGGTTCCTGGTTCAACCCCAATCAGGATGGCCAGGGCTTTGCCATCGAAGTCGTACCCGGCGCCACCGCCAATGAAAAGCAGGCCGTGGTCTATTGGTACACCTTCGATGCCAACGGCAATCCCACCTGGTTCTTTGGCGCCGGTCCCATCCAGGGCAACAAGGCCGATGTCACCCTCTATTCCGCCCAGGGCGGTACCATGGGTGAAGCCGGCCAGGCCGACAAGCAGGAATGGGGCAGCATGCAGCTGGACTTTTCCTCCTGTGATCATGGAGAAATCAGCTATCAGTCCGCCCAGGCCAGCGGCAATTTCACCATCGAGCGCATTACCTCGGTCTTTGGCGATGTTTGTACCGGCACGCTGGTGGATGATGTCAGTGATGACCAGACCAGCCCGGAAAGCATTCTGCAAGAACTTTTTGCAACGGCTGGTCAAGGCCGTGGCATGACCGATCTGGAAGTTGGCCCCAACCGTTCATCCTTCAGCATAGAAGTCTATGATCTGCCTGAAGGTAACTACGATGTCATGGTCGGTGGCGAGGTTCGTGGCCAGATTGCGGTCATGCCTTATGAGAACAGCACCCGTGGTGAGCTGGAATTCAACAGCCCGGCCCGCGACGGTCAGCCGCTGCTGGATTTCGACCCCCGCGGCATGGAGGTTGCCATCATGCAGGGCGGCCAGACTGTGCTCTCCACCACCATGCCGGAACAGGCTGACACCCCTACGGATACAACCAGCGGCAACCCGCCTGCCTTTGGCAACAGCGAAATGGAAACCTACCTGCAACGCATGAGCAGCGACCCTGCCATGGATCGTGCCGTGGCCAAGGCCGAACTGGACCAGGAATCCGACAGTGTGGAATTTGAAGTCAAAATGGAAAACGCTCCCGCCGGTGCCTATGAACTGTATGTGGCCGGTGAACTGCGTGGGGTCATCGAAGTGACCGATCTTGGTTCCGTCAGCAA
This sequence comes from Lysobacterales bacterium, assembly GCA_015485125.1. Lineage (GTDB taxonomy): Bacteria > Pseudomonadota > Gammaproteobacteria > Xanthomonadales > S139-57 > S139-57. Next base: position 15,666 of record WFUE01000175.1, read on the forward strand.
GGGCCGCATTCGCTTCCACTACCCGGAAATTGCCGGCTATGAACTGCTGGATTTTGATCCCACCGGTGAAACTGTACAGATCATGGACGCCGCAGGTACCGTGTTCGAAGGTGTAATGGAAGACAATGGCAGCAGCAACCATGATCAGGATGACAGCAACGACGACTCATCCGATGATCACAATGGTGACAGTTCCGGTGACGATTCCGGTGATCACAATGGCGACGATGATCAGAACGGTGGTGGCAACCCCGGCGACGACTCCGGTGATCACAATGGCGACGACGACCAGAACGGTGGTGGCAACCCCGGCGACGACTCCGGTGATCACAACGGCGACGACGACCAGAACGGTGGTGGTGATTCCGACTGCACCGGCATGAACTGCGGCGGTTAATCCGCCCTTGAATACCGGGCCACCTGTTGGTGGCCCGGTTTTTTCCTGTCTTGATACTATTTGTTACAATGTAAATATCTTTACAATCGAGATTTCTCATGACTGACCATATCCGCAAGGCACTGATACAAGCCCTGGTCATGCTGTTCCGGCCCCTGGCCCGGTTCGCATTGCGTCATGGCTTGTCCTTCCGAGCCTGCAGCGACCTGCTGAAATGGTGCTTTGTGGATGTG
>WFUE01000176.1 GCA_015485125.1 Lysobacterales bacterium
CTGCTGCAGGCCTCTCGGTAACCCAGGGCACTTGTGCAACCGCCGGGGATGATGAAGACGGCGTGGTGTTCAATGCCATTCCCAGAGAGAATCAGGCACTGGATATCGATGTGACCAATGGTTCCGCCACCAGCTGTCTGCTCAATGCCTGGGTGGATTACAACCGAAATGGTGATTTCACCGATGCCGGCGAGCAGATTGCAACGGATGTAAGCTTGACCAATGGCGGTAGCGTCACGCTGACCAGCCCGGTACCTGTGGGCAGCGCAGGTGTGACCTGGGCGCGTTTCCGCTGTGCAACAGACAGCACCACACCGACCGGTCTGGCACTGGATGGCGAGGTGGAAGACTATCGCATCCAGATCCAGCCCGATCCTGCCGTGACTGCCACGGACTTCGGTGACAACCCGGACAGCAGCAATGCTCAGGCCTATGCCGATCTGCAGACCCTGCTGACCAACAACGGTCCGTCCCACGTGCTGGTTGCCGGTGGCCCCTATCTGGGCGGTTGTGTTGATTCCGATCTCGGTACCGCCCAGGATCTCAACGCAGTGGCTGACGACAGCAATGCCGCGGCGGGCCCTGCCACCATCATGGGTACCTGTGCCACGGCCAATGACGACGAGGACGGCGTCAGTTTCAACGCGCTGATGCGGGAAGGGCAGGCCATGGATCTGACCGTGACGGCCTCTCCGGTAGCCGCCTGCCTGCTCAATGCCTGGATCGACTATAACCGCGATGGTGATTTTGCCGATGCGGGTGAGCAACTGGTGAGCGATGCCAATCTGGCTGCCGGTGCCAGCATGAACCTGACCAATGTGATTCCGGTTGGTACTGCTGGCAATACCTGGGCACGTTTCCGCTGTTCCACGCAAACCGGCCTTGGCCCTGAAGGCCCGGCCGCGGATGGCGAGGTGGAGGATTATCGTGTGGAAATCCAGCCTGATCCGGCCACCACGGCCGCCGATTTCGGCGATGCGCCGGATACCACCAATGCGGAAGGTGTTACGGATTACAGCACCGTTCTTGACAACAATGGTCCCAGCCATCTGCTGAACCCGGGTGGTCCTTATCTGGGGGCCTGTGTGGATTCCGATGATGGTACGGCCCAGGCACTGGATGCCCTGGCCGATGATGGCGCCGTGGCCACCGGCCCGACGGTCACGCTGGGCACTTGTGCCGTGGCCAATGAAGACGAGGATGGACTGGAGTTCATGAGCCCGCTCAATCGTGGTTCCAGTGTCCGAGCCCGCATTACTACCGGTCCGGATGCAGGTTGCTTCCTGAACCTGTGGATCGATTTCGACATGGACGGTGTGTTCAATAACACCGATGAACATGTGATTGCGGATGTGATGCAGGCCGCTGGTCTGACGCAGGATCACCGGATCCAGGTGCCGTACAGTGCCACGGAAGGGGATTCCTATGTCCGCCTGCGCTGCAGCTCTGATCCCGGACTGGGCCCGACCGGTCCAGCCAGTGATGGCGAGGTGGAGGACTATCTGGCCACCATCTCCGCGGTGCTGATCATTCCGGTATTGACACCGCTGGGCCTGATGCTGATGGCAGCCCTGTTGCTGCTGCTGGCCTATCGGCGCCTTTCCTTCCGTGGATAAACCACAAGCCTGAAAGCAACAAGGCCGGCATCATGCCGGCCTTGTTGTATGTATTCAGGGCAATGCAATTCAGGTGCTTACATGGATGCGATTGCTTTCCTCGCTGGAGGCTTCCTGCATGATCCATTGGCGAAAGGCCTGAATGGCCGGGTGCTTGGCTTTTCTTTCCGGATAGACCAGATAGTAGGCGAAATCCGCCGGCAGGCTGAAATCGAAGGGGCGGATCAGCCGGCCTTCCTGCAAATCCTCATCCACCAGCGGTGTGCGGCCCAGCGCCACGCCGTGCCCACGAATGGCGGCATCCAGCATCAGGCTGGTGTGCGAGTAGGTGAGGCCGCTGCGCGGGTCCGGGTGGTCCACGCCCACGGCCTTGAGCCAGACATACCAGTCCTCGCGGCTGAAATCATCATGGAGCAGGGTGTGATAACGCAGGTTCTCCACATCATCCAGCGGGTGTTCGCCCTGTAGCAACTTGGGGCTGCATACGGGGAACACATCCTCGCTGAGCAGGGGATGGGCCACCAGCCCCGGCCAGGCACCCCGGCCCGAACGGATGGCCAGGTCAGCCTCGTTGTTTTCGAAATCCACCAGCCAGTCGAAGGCGGACACATGGATCTGGATCTCCGGATGCTTTTCATGGAATTTCCACAAGCGTGGCACCAGCCATTTGGATGCAAAGGAGGGCAGTACACTGATGGTGAGGGTGGAAGGGTCTACCGTGGGATGAATGCTGCGGGTGGCATGGGCCAGCAGGTCCAGCGCCTCCCGTACCTCCGGCAGGTATTTCTGCCCATCCTCGGTCAGCATGAGCTTGCGGTGCAGGCGCTTGAACAGAGGCGCGCCCAGAAGTTCTTCCAGGTGGCGGATTTGCTGTGATACCGCCGCCTGGGTGACAAACAATTCTTCCGCCGCGCGGGTGAAACTCAAGTGGCGGGCTGCCGCTTCAAAGGCTTTCAACGCGCGCAGGGGCGGGATGTCGTGATAGGGGGATCTTTCCATTAGAAAATCTTATCTAGAGCCGTTAGAAAATATCATTTGAGTCTTTGGGGTCGGATCACTAACATAGCGCCTCGTTCAGCGGCACTACGCAGTTTTGCTTTCCGGAACGGTCATCTTACCCTATTCGGGAATGGTCCGGGATGGATAAACAGCAATTGATTCAGCAGTGCGCTCGACGGTTGTATGGTTGTATGAAATCCGCGACTCCCTGCGGATACGGATCCTTGGGAACAGGATGTTCCTGATCGTTTTGATCAACAGGCCGGGGCGATGCATGTCATCACCTCCCTCCCCCTTCTCTGTGCCCCGGCCTGTCTTTTTTCTTGCCAACTTCCTCACGGATCAAGCTGCTTTCTGTTGTTATACTCTTCGTCAGGCCCGGAGGGAGCACAGACATGATGAAGCAGTTTGGACATTACCAGATCATTTCCGAATTAGGGCGGGGCGGCATGGGCGTGGTGCTCAAGGCGCACGAACAATCCCTGAACCGCTATGTGGCCATCAAGGTGCTTTCCCAGCAGCTGGCCAATGATGACCAGGTGCGGGAGCGCTTTATCCGGGAAGCGCGCGCCGTGGCGGCACTGAACCACCCCAATGTGGTGCAGGTGTACTTTGCCGGTGAGCACGAGGGGCAACCCTTCTTCTCCATGGAATTCGTCCAGGGTCAGGCCTTGAGCGAGTATCTGAAGCAGCATGCACCCCTGTCACCAAAGGAAGCGGCAGAAATTCTCCTGCAGGCGGCACGCGGGCTGGCGGCCGCGCATGACAAGGGCATCGTACACCGGGATATCAAGCCCGCCAATTTGATGATGGCGGAGGATGGCACCATCAAGCTGACGGATTTCGGCATTGCCATGGCGGAAGATCAGGGGCCCAAGCTGACCAGTACGGGGGAATTCGTCGGCACACCCGGTTACCTTTCTCCAGAGGTCTGCATTGGTAGGGAAGTAGATGCACGTACCGATATCTTTTCCCTGGGCATCGTCTATTTCGAGATGCTGGCCGGTTCCCCTCCTTTTACCAACCCCAGCCCCCTGGGCCTGATGCGTGAAGTGGTAGAAGCACGGATTCCGGATATCGGCGGTATCAACAGCGAGGTGGATGCCACGACCCGAGAGCTGTTGACCCGCATGTTGCAGAAAGAGCCGGAGGATCGTTTCGAATCCTGTCATCCGATTATCCAGACACTGGAAGAAGGGTTGAAGAAGGATCGCTTCTCCTCCAACCGCCCCTTGCCCAACAGGGACGCCACCCGTATCTGGTCGGAAGATACCACCGATGCCACCCGGGTTGCGGCGGCCACCAAACCCTCGGCAGAGGCACCGCCACCGCCGCCTGGACCACCGACCGCCGTGGAGTCGCAGGCAACGCCGGCAGCAACCGTGCAAAAACCGGTTACTGCGCCAGCACGGGGAGGGCGCTGGCTGGCCGTGGCCATGGTCCTGCTGTTTGTGGGCGCTTCGGCAGCAACCCTGGCCTTTTTCCCCTCATTTCTGCCGCAACCTTTGCGCAACTTGCTGAGTCTGGATGGCCCACACACGGATTCGAACGCGTCAGTCGCAGATAAAGGCAGAGAAGCCAGCGCTGCGCAGCTTGGGCAAAGTGAACCGTCTGTGCAGGCAGGCCCGGATACGCAAGCAGCCATGCCCGTGCAAGAGATTGCAGCGCATGCGTCTGAAGCAAAACTGACCGCGGTGTTGCCCAGCGAGACGACTCAGAATGCCGGGTCATCAACGAAGTATGAGCAGGTGGCATCCATGCCGAATGCCAGCCATGCCGTTGCCATGAATCAACCGGCCAGACAAACGGCAGATGGTGGCGCCGGTGTGGAAACGGCATCCATCCCGAAAACCGGGGAAAAAATACAGGCTCGACCGGATCCCATCCAGCAGGCTCGACAGGCATCGCTGAAACGCCTGGCCCGTGGCAAGCCGCGTGTGGCCGTATTGATGGCTGGTGAACCCCCGGTGCTGGATGCCCTGCAGGAACCCTTGCTGCAGTTGTTGCAGGGCAGTGACGTGGAAATCGTGGATAGCGCCTTGCTGGATGGCGCGGCCCCCTGGTTGAAAAACGACCACTGGGATTTGAAAGGCTTGCAGAAAAAAGCGCTGCTGGAAGGTGTGGATCTGATCGTGCTGGCCACGGCCCGCTTTCTCGGGCAGGAGACGCTGAATTATTACGGGCAATCCTCCGAATTGCTGAACAGTTCGGTGGAACTCAAACTGTTGCGAACGCCGGATCTGCGCATGCTCCTGCCGGGCAAGCGTTTTCAGGTACGTTATACCAGCCTCAATCGTGATTATCAGGTACGTGAGGCTTTTGCGGATGTAGCCGATGCCGTGGAAGACAGCCTGGGCAAGGCGTTGAATGCCGGCTGATCTGCCTTCCGGCAGATAGAGTCCCCCGAACCCTTCCGGTACAATGCCTGCTGGTTTATCGGGGGATGTCATGCAACAGGAGCGTCAATTACGCTGGATCAGTACCGCCAGTGTCGCCGTGGCCAGTACGCTGGCCATTGCCAAGATCATTGCCTGGTGGTGGACGGATTCCGTCAGCCTGCTGGCTTCGTTAATGGATTCGCTGCTGGATATTGCGGCATCCATGATCAATTTTCTGGCCATCCGGTATGCCCTGCAACCACCCGATGCCGAGCATCGTTTCGGTCATGGCAAGGCCGAGTCCATCGCGGGGCTGGCGCAGGCGGCTTTTATCGGTGGTTCCGCCCTGTTTCTGTTGATTCAATCCATTCAGCGCTTCATCCATCCGGTGGAAGTGCATCAGACCGATGCCGGTATTGCGGTCATGTTGTTTTCCATAGCCTTGACGCTGGTGCTGGTGATCGCCCAGCGGGTAGTGGTACGCAATACCGGCTCCACGGCCATCAAGGCCGATTCCCTGCATTACCTCACCGATTTGCTCAGCAATGCCGGTGTATTGCTGGCACTGGCGCTGACGGCGGCGGGACAGATTTGGGCCGATCCGGTGGTAGCGTTGATCATTGCAATCTATATCCTGTATTCCGCCTGGGAAATCGGCCATGAAGCCTTCGAGCAGCTGATGGATCGGGAGCTGCCGGACGAGGATCGGGCAAGAAT
>WFUE01000177.1 GCA_015485125.1 Lysobacterales bacterium
CGCAAGCCGAACGGGTATTGCTGGTGGGACACAACCCCGGTATCAGCTGGTGCTGGCAGATCATCACCGGCGACAACACCGGCTTCAAGCCCGCCTCACTGGGCGTGGCGGCCATGCCGGAAAACTGTGAGCAGCTGGCTGACGGCTGTGGTGTGCCGGTGCAACCGGTGCAGCATTTCTGAAACACGCCATGTCGGCAAACCGCCAGGTACACCAACATCCTGACTGTACCGGTTTCAACTCATCCGCGATCCAGCAGATCACGCAGGTCGATCACCGCCGCATTGGCGCGGGAGATGTAGGAGGCCATCACCAGCGAATGGTTGGCGGTCAGGCCAAAGCCGGTGCCGTTGAGGATCATCGGTGACCAGATGGGGTCCTGGGTGGGTTCCAGTTCGCGAATGATCTGCCGCAGGCTGACCCGAGCGTTCTTTTTCTCCAGCACGCTGCCAAAATCCCGGTCCACGGCCTTGAGAAACTCCAGCAACGCCCAGCAGGAACCCCGTGCCTCGAAAAACACGTCGTCGATTTCCAGCCAGGGCGTCTGTACATTCACCTGCTGCGGGGCCACCGTGGATTGCTGCGCCGCGCTGTCACCGGCCAGGTCGGTATTCAGCCGGGGCCGGCCCACGCTGGCACTGAGCCGCTGGGACAGGCTGCCCAGGCGCTTTTCCACCACACCCAGCCAGTCTTCCAGATTGTCGGCACGGGCATAGAACTGCGCCTGCTGCTGGCTGGGGTCACTCAGGCGGGCCAGATAGCGCTTGAGGGCGTCCACGCCCTTGCGGTATTCCTTCTCCGGCCGGGGAATCAGCCAGGAGGAGGCATCCACATTGAACTGGGGCTCGGCAAAGGCCAGATCCTTGTCTTCCAGCGATTGGGTTTGCGAACGGGAAAAATCATTGCGCAGGGACTTGGCCAGATCCCGCACCTGCACCAGCACGCCAAACTCCCAGTTGGGCATGTTGTCCAGCAGCAGACCGGGGGGCAGGCGGTCATTACGCAGATAGCCGCCGGGCTTGTCCAGCAGGGTTTCCACCACCCCGATCAACGCCGCCGTGGTGGCCGCGCCCACCACCGGATCGGTCTGGCCGGTCTCGGCACGGGCCTTTTCCAGCACATCAAAGGGTTCGGGCGGGCGACTCCAGTAAAAGGACAGGCCCACCAACACCAGTACCACCAGTGCCAGCACGCCGGCAATGAGTTGCATCCACAGATTGGCTTCCAGCCACCAGTCCCGCCATTGTAACCACCAACGCTGCCACATATTGCACTCCTTTCATCCCGATTCGATGCATTCAGCTTACGCCCGCAGGCCCTGCCTGACCAGTGCCAATAGGCCTGGCACTTTTCTGCACATGGGGGTGATTCGGGGGAATTTCCAGCGTGGCTGCGAATCAGTGGCGAAAATGGCGTACGCCGGTAAAGACCATGGCCATGCCATGTTCGTTGGCGGCGTCGATGACTTCCTGATCGCGCATGGAACCACCGGGCTGAATCACGGCGGCAATGCCGGCCTGGGCAGCCGCGTCGATGCCGTCACGGAAGGGGAAAAAGGCATCGGAGGCCATCACCGCACCGGGCACGCTCAAACCGGCTTCCTCCGCCTTCAGGCCGGCGATGCGGGCGCTGACCACCCGGCTCATCTGCCCGGCGCCAATGCCCACGGTCTGGCCATCCTTCACATAGACAATGGCATTGGACTTGACGAACTTGGCCACCTGCCAGGCCAGGCGCAGATCCGCCATCTGGGCTTCTGTCGGGGCCTGGTCGGTGACCACCTCGAAACGGGTATCGGCCAGCCGTTCATCATCCACCTGCTGGACCAGCATGCCGCCGGCCACCCGCTTGTAATCCATGGGCACGCTTGCCGGCTGCACGGCCTCGCCCAAGGCCAGCACCCGCACATTGGGCTTCTGCGCCAGCACCGCCAGCGCCGCCTCGGAAAAAGCCGGCGCAGCCAGCACTTCCACGAACTGCCGTTCGATGATGGCAAGGGCCTCGGCCTCGTCCACCGGCCGGTTGAAGGCGATGATGCCACCGAAGGCGGAAACCGGGTCGGTGGCATAGGCGCGGTCGTAGGCTTGCAGATTGTCTTCGGCCAGGGCCACGCCACAGGGATTGGCGTGCTTGACGATGACGCAGGCCGGGGCATCGAACTGCTGCACACACTGGATGGCGGCATCGGCATCGGCGATATTGTTGTAGCTCAACGGCTTGCCCTGCAGGCTTTGTGCCCGGGCGATGGAGCCGGCGGGCGGCCGGGTCTCGCTGTAGAAGGCCGCCTGCTGGTGCGGGTTTTCGCCGTAACGCAGATCCTGCTTTTTCTGTAACGGAATCTGCAGCTGCTCCGGAAAGGTATCCTCGGCCAGATAGGCGGCAATGGCCTGATCGTAGGCCGCCGTGTGGGCGAAGGCACGGGCGGCCAGATGGTTGCGCAGGGATTGCTGGGCCGTTTCCGTTTCATCCATGGCCGCCAGCACCCGACCGTAGTCTTCCGGGGCCACCACGATCCACACATGCGCATGGTTCTTGGCTGCGGCACGCAGCATGGCCGGGCCGCCGATGTCGATCTGCTCCACCGCTTCCTCGCGGGTGCAGCCTTCGCGGGCAATGGTTTCCCGGAATGGGTAGAGATTGACCGCCACCACATCGATGGGGCCAATGCCATGCTCGGCCATCACCGCCTCATCGGTACCCCGGCGGGCCAGAATGCCGCCATGAATCTTCGGGTGCAGGGTCTTGACCCGGCCGGCCATGATTTCCGGAAAGCCGGTATGGGCGGAGACATCAGTCACCGCCAGGCCGGCATCCCGCAAGGCGCGGGCCGTGCCACCCGTGGACAGCAGCGTGTAGCCACGTTCGATCAGGCCACGGGCAAAATCGGCGATGCCGGTCTTGTCGGAAACACTCAGCAGGGCGTAGCGGCTCATCGTCCCAGCAACCCGTGCAGCTGCATCTTCTTGCGCAGCGTTCCACGATTCAGCCCCAGAATGCGGGCGGCGCGGGTCTGGTTCTGCTGTACATGCTTCAGTACCGCCTGCAGCAGCGGCAGTTCCACCCGGTGCAACAGCAGTTCATATAGATGGCCATTGCCTTGTTGCTGGCCCACTTCACCCAGATCCTGCAGATAGGTTTCCACCGCCTCGCGTACCAGCTGTTGCAGGGCGTCCCCACCCGAACCCGTGTCTGTAACCGCCTGTTTCGATTCAGAATTCTCCGGCGTTGTATGGTCGGCGTTTTCTACCCAGGAAGCAGGTTCGGCATGCATGGGAACAGGTCTCCTCGTGATTGGTCAAACTGGGACGGGAAAGCCGGCAATCATAGCCTGATTTGCCGTGCAGGAGAAGCTGCGCCAAGGTTCGGTCGAGCCTGAAAACCCTTGCCCCCGGCCACAGCTGGAACCTGTGCCCGCCCATGCAGTCCAAGCCCTGTAGCAAATTTTGAACATATCCCCGGCGTATAATGCCGCCATCAACCCTACACTCGGAAACCCCGCATGAAAGTGCTGATTGTGGAAGACAACATGGATATCGCCGCCAATATCGGCGACTACCTGGAGGATCACGGCCATATCGTCGATTTTGCCCATGACGGCATTACCGGGCTGCGTATGGCCGAAGAGGAGGATTTCGACGCCATCGTGCTGGATCTGATGCTGCCGGGCATGGAAGGGCTGGAGGTCTGCCGCCGGCTGCGGCAGGATGCGCGCAAGAACACCCCCGTGCTGATGCTCACCGCCCGCGACCGTCTGGATGAGAAACTGGCCGGCTTCGAGCATGGTGCCGATGATTATCTGGTCAAGCCCTTCGAGCTGGCCGAGCTGGAAGCCCGGTTGCAGGTGCTGGAACGCCGGGGCCAGGCCGTGCAGCCCCGCGTACTCAAGGTGTCCGATCTGGAATACAACCTGGAGACCCTGGAAGTGCAACGGGCCGGCAAGCCACTGCAACTGAACCCCACCGCGCTGAAGCTGTTGAAAAAACTGATGACCGCCTCCCCGTCCGTGGTCAAGCGGGAAGATCTGGAAACCCATGTCTGGGGTGACGAACTGCCCGACAGCGACAGCCTGCGGGTGCATATCCACAGCTTGCGCCAGGCCATCGACAAACCCTTCGACATCCCGCTGATCCACACCAAGCACGGCATCGGCTACCGGCTGGCGGATTTGAGCCAGGAAAGCTCTGCCTGAGTACGGCATGCAATTTCGCCACCGCCTGCGCACGCGGATCATTCTCGCCTTTCTGGTGTTTGGCCTGGCTTTAAGCGCCATGCTGGGCGGCACCATCTGGATCATGCGCCAATATCTGGAAAACCAGCTCTTGGGCGTACGCCTGCAGCAGGAACTGGGCTCGCATATCGAAAACCTGCGCAACAACCCCAAACAGGCCAACCAGCCCTTCACCGGCGTGCGCGGCTGGTTTGTGGCCCCCGGCAAGCTGCGCCGCCTGCCGCCGGCCTTCCGCACCCTGGACAGCGGCATCCACTATCTGGAATCCGAAGGCAAGCCGGTCATGGTGGTGGTACAGAAGGATCCGGACATCTGGGGCTATCTGCAATACGATATTTCCTGGAACAAGCACATCGAACAACTGACCCTCACGGTCATCGTGGTGGCGGTGATTTTCTTCGGCTTCCTCTCGCTGATGCTGTCGGTGCTCTCCTCCCGTCGCATCATGGCGCCGGTGACCGATCTGGTGAGACGCATCCAGACCATGAGCAGCCGGGAAGATCCGGAACCGCTGCGGCCCCATTTTCCCGATGACGAAATCGGCCAGCTGGCCGCCGCCTTCGACGAATACGCCGACCGTCTGACCGCGCTGGTCAAGCGGGACCGGGAATTCAACGCCGATGTCAGCCACGAACTACGCACCCCGTTGGCGGTGATCCGCTCGGCCAGCGAGTTGCTGATGGCGCAACCGGACCTGGATGACAAGACCCGCACGCGGCTGGAACGCATCCAGCGGGCGGTACGCCAGTCCACCGACCTCACCACCGCGCTGCTGCATCTGGTGCGTGGGCAGAAAACCGACCACAAGACCGGTGTCTACCACGACATCGTGCCGCTGGTGGAACAGGTCATCGAGGACCAGCGCCCGCAGCTGGCGCGCAAGCCGGTGGAAGTGGAGCTGGAAGTGCGTCAGGGTTTTCAGGTCAATGCCGATACCGCCACCGTGATGGTGGCGCTGGGCAATCTGATCGGCAATGCCTTCAAATACACTCCGGAAGGCGTGGTACATATCGTCATCGACCAACCCTGCGTGCAAGTGTCCGACTCCGGCCCCGGCCTGCCGGAGGAAGAGATGGATAAGGTCTTCCAGCGCTACTATCGTGCCAAGGGTTCCACCGGCTCCGGTTCCGGCATCGGCCTGGCCATCGTCCAGCGTCTGTGTGACCTCTACGGCTGGCAGATCGACCTGCGCGCCGGTGAACAGCAGGGGCTGGTGGCGCGCATCTGTTTCGAAACCACGGGAGAACCGAGCTGATGGCCCTGATCACCTGCACCGGCTGTGGCGAACGCATCTCCAGCCAGTACGCGCACTGCCCCCATTGCGGGCAGGCCACCAACCCGGAAATCGCCAGCAGCGATGCCGTAACGGTCCCGGCCCGGCAGCAGAAGAAACTGCGCCAGCGTACCCAGGATCTGTCCCATCTGGCCCTGCTGGCCATGGTGGCCGGCAGCATCTGGTACTACATCGATTCCCAGGGGTTGAAACAACCGGCAGGCGATGGCCCCATCTGGCTGATGGGCGCAGGCGCCAGTCTATATCTCTACCTGCGCATCTGGTGGCTGCTGCGCCGGTTGCGACAGCGGGGCAATGACCAATGACCCTTTTCTTGCAAGGCATTACACGCTAGGCTTTGGCCACGAATCTTCACAAAGGAACGCGCCCATGGGCATGAAAATCAATCTGGAACTGTCGGATGCCGATCTGGAGCATTTTCGCAACCGCCTGCAAAAGGCTCGCGAGGCCGCCGGGCAAATCTCCGAAGCCGCCATTCTCAAGGCCGCGGAAGATCTGCTGGCCGATGTGCGTGAAGGCGATACACCGGAGTTCATCAAGAACCTGCTGGAAAAAATCAGCGACATGGTGAACATGGTGCGCGACACCGCCTGGGCCCTGCCGGAAGAGAACCGCCAGCGGGTATTGTCGGCCCTGACTTACTTCAGCGACCCGGAAGATATCATTCCCGACGACATTCCCGGCCTGGGCTACCTGGACGACGCCATCATGGTGGAGCTGCTGGTACGCGAGCTCAAGCACGAAATTCAGGCCTATCAGGACTTCTGTACCTTCCGCGCCAATGAAGCCAATCGTCGCGGGCTGAAGCTGGACGAGGACATGAGCCGCGCCGACTGGCTCAAGGCCCGGCGCAAGCAATTGCACGAACGCATCCGCAACCGTCGCCGCCGTGACAGCAGTCGCCGTCGCAGCCGTGGCCGTTCCGCCTTCTCGCTGTGGTGAAATGATCCGGCACGCAGGCCTGCTGCTTTCCGCCCTACCTGCTACAGCCCTGGCCGCCGTGGGCCGGGGCAGCGCAGGACTGCAACAGATGATGGTGGTCGGTGCCGTGGTTTTCCTGCTGTCAACCGCCATCGCGATCTGGCAGGTCAAGCGGCGTAACATCGCCGAACGTCCCGTGCGCATTCTCGTCTTTGCCACCTGGTTCTGGATCTGTGTCTTTGCCTTTACCCTGGCCTTCGCCCTGATCAACGCGTGGCTTTCCAGCTGAAACCCGCGCTATTCGCCTGCCTCTGTCACTGGCTGCTTGCTGCCAGCTTGCAGGCCGCGCCCACAGTGCGAATTGCCATCGTAGTGGATGATCTGGGTTCCCGCCCCGGTCAGGATGAACAAGTGCTGCAACTGCCATCCGCCGTGGCCGTGGCGGTTCTGCCCATGACCCGTACCGGCCCTGAGCTGGCACGCCAGGCCGCCGTCCAGGGGCGGGAAGTGCTGATCCACCTGCCCATGGAATCGGTCAGCGGAAAAAACACCCCGCCCACTTTTCTCAACCAGCGCATGAACAGGCAAGAAGTGCTGGCCTTTCTGCAACAGGCCCATGAGCGCCTGCCCCAGGCCGTGGGCCTGAACAACCACCAGGGCAGCCTGGCCACCCGCCATCCGGTACTGATGGCCTGGCTGATGGAAGCCCTCAACCAGCACCGACTCTGGTTTCTGGACAGTCGTACCAGTGCCAATTCCCTTGCCTTGCAGATGGCACAGTCGCATCATGTACCCAGTACCTGGCGGGATGTCTTTCTCGACCATGAGCTGGCGCCACAAGCCGTGCGCCAGCAGTTCCAGCGCCTGCTGGCCAGGGCGCGAGCCCAGGGCACGGCAATGGCCATCGGCCATCCTCATCCGGTGACCATTGCGATATTGCAGCAAGCATTGCAAGAACTACCGGAAGACATTCTGCTGGTACCCCCATCCCGGTTGTTGAATCACAGGAGACCCGCACCATGGCAAAAGTCCTTGTCCCCCTCGCAGAAGGCTGCGAAGAACTGGAAGCCGTCACCCTCATCGACCTGCTGCGCCGCGCCGAAATCGAGGTAATCACCGCCGCCCTCAAACCCGGGCCGGTCCATTGCAGCCGGGGCGTGGTGCTGGTGGCGGATACCTTGCTCGACGATGTGACCGATGAAAACTTCGACATGGTACTGCTACCCGGCGGTCTGCCCGGAGCCGACCATCTGGCCGAAGACACGCGGGTCCAGGCCCTGCTGCAGCGCCACCATCAACAAGGCCAGCTGGTAGGTGCCATCTGCGCCGCACCCAAGGCGCTGGCCAGTGCCGGCGTGTTGCAGGGCCACAAGGCCACCGCCTACCCCGGTGTGCTGGATGCGCTCGGCGAGCAATCCATCCACAACACGGGTGAACCCGTCACCTGGGATGACCGCGTCGCCACCTCGCGCGGGCCCGGCACCGCGATGGATTTTGCCCTGTCCATCATCGAGAAACTGCGCGGTAAAGCCGTTCGGGACCAGGTGGAAGCCGACCTAGTACGCCCCTGAGCCACCTTTCCGCTACCCGGCCCGCTGGCAGGCTGTGGGCCGCCGTGCCCTTTCGGGGCTTGATTCCCATGGGCACTGCGGCCATGATGGTCATGACCCGGAACCAGGTACGCTGCAATGGAACAGGATCACAGTTGCCGTTTTCCACAGGGGCATGTGCTCTTTCAGGAAGGCGATGCCGCCGATGCCGCCTACATCATCGAAAGCGGAACCATCATCATCAGTACGGGAAGCGGCGACGACCGCCAGCAGCTTTCCGAACTGGGGCCGGGGGAAATTCTCGGCGAAATGGCGCTGATCGACGCCAAGACCCGCACAGCCACAGCCACCTGTGCCAGTGATTGCACCCTGCGCATCATTCACCGTGACGCGCTGGTACAGCGCATCGAAGCAGCCGACCCCATCATCCGTCACCTGCTGCAACTGACCCTGCAACGCTATCGCGATCAGATCCAGTCCGAACCCCCGACGCCCTATACCGTTGCCCGGGGCCAGAACAACAAGGCCCATGAAGCGCTGGAGAAACTCAATCTGGAAGTGGATCTGCGCCAGGCGCTGGATGAAGGGCAGCTGCAATGCGTTTATCAACCCATCCAGAACCTGGCACGCGGGCGCATCGCCGGTTTCGAGGCCCTGACCCGCTGGCAACACCCGCAACTGGGTGCCATCAATCCGGAAGCCTTCATCAATCTGGCGGAAGAAACCGACCTCATCGTGCCCATCGGCCTGCACAACCTGCGTCAGGCCTGCCACGATCTGAAGGCCTTTCAGGCTGCGGTCAGTGATACCGAACTGTTCATGAGCATCAACGTCTCCGGCCGGCAATTGCATCATCCGGGCTTCAGCCGGCAAGTGCTGGAAATCGTCCAGGCCGAAGGCATCCACCCCCGGCAGATCAAGCTGGAAATCACCGAAAACCTGGTAGTGGATTTTGAGCGGGTACAGCACTGGATTCAGGAAAGCAAGGCCCACGGTTTTCGCATTTCCCTGGATGATTTCGGCACCGGCTACTCCGGCATGAGCCTGCTCTGCCAGCTGGATCTCAATACCCTGAAAATCGACAAGAGCTTTGTCCAGTCCATGTTCGACAGCCGCTGCGAGGCCGTGGTGCTGGAAACCATGGTGCACCTCGGTCTGGGGCTGGAACTGGACATCATCGCCGAAGGGGTGGAAACCGAAGCCCACGAACACCGCCTGCGCGAACTGGGTGTACAGTTCGGCCAGGGCTATCTCTATGCCAGGCCACTGGGGCGGGAGGAGATCTTGGCCAGCAACCTGCTTTAAGCGGTTTTGGGCGAGCGTTCTTTAGCCAATCGAGATGCAGGGGACAGATTGCGAGGGAGCGTACAGCCAGTACGTGACCGAGTGAGGCAGCCCGTGCAACACAGAGATACGGAAAACAAGCCGCCCTAAGCCATAGGGTGCAATAGCGCCCGCGTAATTGCTCCAGGGGCCTTTCAGATTCCACGGCGGAATACGGCTTCGCCTATTCCGCCCTACGGCAGTCAGTTACAAGCAGTGGTTTTGAGCGAGCGGTTTTTTGCCAGGGTTCAGCCCCGACCGTGGGTCCAGTGGACCCACGCAGCGGGGTTGAACGGCCGGCAGGGATGCCGGACCGGGCGTAGCGCCAGGGATGGAATGCCCCTATCGTTTGGCAATAGGTGACCGACGAACGAACCGGCTTCAACGCAGCATGGCGGAAAACAAGCCGCCCAAAACCGTAGGGTGC
>WFUE01000178.1 GCA_015485125.1 Lysobacterales bacterium
ACCACCACCACTTCCGACGGGCTGACGATGTTGGCAAACTGCGGATTGACTTCGGAGCTGTGGTATTCAAATTCGATTTCCAGTGCCGGCTCCCAGGCCTTTTGCATGTCCTTGAAGGCCTGTTCCAGCACGATCTGGATTACCCGGGTCTCGGTGGGAGTGAAATCCCGGCCCTCGATCTTGGCGCGAAAACGGCCCGTGCCACCGAAGAAGTTGTCCACCAGAATGAACACCAGGCGCGGGTCGAACACGAACAGCGCCTTGCCGCGCAAGGGGTGGATGGACACCAGGTTCAGGCTGGTGGGCACATACAGGCTCTGCACATACTCGGAGAACTTGACCATCTTGATGCCGCCCACCGAGATCTCGGCGGCACGGCGCAATACATTGAAAATACTGGTGCGCAGCAGGCGGGCATAACGCTCGTTGATCATCTCCAGCGTGGGCAGACGCCCGCGAACGATACGCTCCTGGCTGCCCAGATCCAGAGGCTGGACATCCCCTTCCGCTTCCTGAGGCTGGGTATCTACATCGCCATCGTCCACCCCGTGCAACAGGGCGTCGATTTCTTCCTGGGAAAGGATGTCATTGCCGGCCATGGATCACTGCACCACAAACTTGTCGAAGTAGATGTCCTGCACGGCGTTGTCGATGCCGGCCCGCTCCTTGAGAATGCGGTTGACCTCGGCCAGCACCTGCGAACGGATCAGCTTGCGCACGCCGGCTTCCTGCATGGCCTTGACGCTCATCTGGCTGATGATTTCATCCACATTGTTGCGAATTACCGGCATATGCAGGTCGATGGCGGCCACCGTATCTTCGGAATCCACCAGAAAGGTCATGCCCAGTTGCACATAGCGGGGATGTTTGGGGCTGACCAGGTTGATGATCATCGGCGCTTCCATCTGGTGATAGATGGTCTGCGGGCCCTTCTTTTCCGCTTCCGGTGCGTCTTCGGCGACCACCGTCTGGGTGCATGCGAGAATGGTCAGCAACAGCCACATCCATTGCATTCGTTTCATCTTCTCTGCCCCTCCTACTGCACCACAAAGGTTTCGAAGAACACGGCTTCCACCAGATCCGGCTCACCGGTCTTCTCTTCCAGCATGGCATTGATATTTTCCAGAATCTGCTTGCGCAGCGCCTTCTTGGCACCGGGCTTTTGCAGATCGGCATAACTTTTCACGCTCACCAGCTCCTGTAGGTTGTTCTGCACCACCGGCATGTGCAATTGCAGTGCCTTGGCGGCACTTTCCTTGCGCACCAGAAACTTCACTCCGAGCTGCAAATAGCGCGGGTGTTTGCCGCTGACCAGATTGATCACCATGGGCTCGTCCATGCCCTCGTAAATCGTCACCTCGGGCTCGGCGGGCTTTTCCTCCTCCGCCTTGGTCTCTTCCGCCGCCGGCTCTTCCTTGGCGAACGGCCCCAGGCCGAGGAAATAGACCGCGGCACCACCGCCCAGCAGCAATACCACCACGGCAATGATGATGAGCTTCATCTTGCCGCCTTTTTTTTCCTCTTCCAGATCCAGGTCCAGATCTTCATCAGCCATGTCTGTAACTCCCGTAAGTCAGTCAGTCGCACACGGGCGCGACGGAAAACAGACCTTCACCGGCCTGCTGCAAGTGTTGTGCCACCCTTTTCGAAGCACAAATCCGTGGATTTCCGGCCAAATCGTCAAAAACCCGACAGCCCACCCCTGCCTGCATTCGCAAGACAGGCGCTTCGGGTATAATCGCAGAAATTTTGCCAGCGGGTTGTTCCATGAGTAGATCCAAGTACCAGCGCATTCTGTTGAAATTGAGCGGCGAAGCCCTGATGGGCTCCATGGATTATGGCATTGATCCGCAGATGCTCAAGCGCATTGCCGAAGAAATCCGCGACGCGCGCAGGCTGGATGTGGAAGTCGGCGTGGTCATCGGTGGCGGCAACATCTTCCGTGGCGCCGGCCTGGCCCAGTCCGGCATCGACCGGGTCACCGGTGATCACATGGGCATGCTGGCCACGGTGATGAATTCCCTGGCCCTGGCCGATGCGCTGGAAAAGATCGACATACCCGCGCGGGTCATGTCCGCCATCGACCTCAATGAAGTCTGTGAAGACTATATCCGCCGCCGGGCGGTCAGCCATCTGAAAAAGGGCCGGGTGGTCATTTGCGCCGCCGGTACCGGCAACCCGTTCTTCACCACCGATACCGCCGCCAGCCTGCGAGCCATCGAGCTGGGTGCGGATGTGGTACTCAAGGCCACCAAGGTCGATGGCATCTATACCGCCGACCCGCAGAAAGACCCCGACGCCCGCCGTTACGACCAGCTGACCTATGACCAGGTGATTGCCGACAAGCTGGCCGTGATGGATACCGCAGCCATCGCCCTGTGCCGCGAACAGAACATGCCCATCCTCATCTACGACATGACCCGTCCGGGCAACCTGCACCGGGTCCTGCTGGGCGAGCCGGTGGGCACCATCGTCCATTGAACCCTTTTCCGTGAACTTTCAGGAGCAGCCTTCATGCTGAACGAAATTCAGAAAGACGCCGAACAGCGCATGCAGAAGTCCATCCAGGCCTTGAAGCACAACCTGACCCATATCCGAACGGGGCGTGCCAACACCGCGCTGCTGGACGGTATCAAGGTGGACTACTACGGTAGCGAAACCCCCTTGAGCCAGGTGGCCAACATCGGTGTTGCCGATGCCCGCACCCTGACCGTGACTCCATGGGAAAAGAATATGGTCAGCGTCATCGAAAAGGCCATCATCGACTCCGACCTGGGTCTGAACCCCAGCTCGGCCGGCACCCTGATCCGTATTCCCCTGCCGCCGTTGACCGAGGAACGGCGCAAGGAACTGACCAAGGTGGTCTCGCAGGAAGGCGAACAGGGCAAGGTGGCCATCCGCAACATCCGCCGGGATGCCAACCACCAGATCGCCGAACTGCTCAAGGAGAAGGAAATCACCGAGGATGAAAAGCGCAAGGGTGAAGAAGCCATCCAGAAGTTGACGGACCGCTACGTCAAGGAAGTGGATGAAGTGGTGGCCGAGAAAGAAAAGGAAATCATGGAAATCTGATCCATGTCCGCCCTGCCCCGCCACGTGGCGGTCATCATGGATGGCAATGGCCGCTGGGCGAGGCAGCGCCACCGCCCGCGCGTGTTCGGCCATCAGGCCGGCGTGAAGGCCACCCGCCGGCTGGTGGAGCACAGCCTGAAGCGAGGCATCGCCCATCTCACCCTGTTCGCCTTTTCTTCCGAGAACTGGCAGCGGCCGGACGAGGAAGTGCAGGGCTTGATGAAACTGTTCATGCAAGCACTGGAGCAACAGACCCCGGCGTTGAAGAAAGCCGGCGTCCGCCTGCATTTTGTCGGTGACCTGCAACGCTTCTCGCCCGCCCTGCAGCAACAGATGCGGGAAGCGGATGAACAGACACGGGAAAACCACCGCCTGCAACTGCATGTGGCGCTCAACTACGGTGGCCGCTGGGACATTCTCCAGGCCGTGGAAAAACTCATGGAAGCCCAACTGCCGGTGAACGAGAAAAACCTGTCCGCCCATCTGGCCATGGCCGGCATTCCCGACCCGGACCTGATCATCCGCACCAGTGGCGAGCAGCGGCTGAGCAACTTCCTGCTCTGGCAGAGTGCCTACAGCGAACTGTGGTTTACCTCCTGCCTCTGGCCGGATTTCGACGAGAACGAACTGGACCAGGCATTACAATGGTATGCCAGCCGGCAACGGCGCTTTGGCAAAACCGGAGAACAACTGACCAGCCCACACAAGGAAACAGGGAAATGTTGAAACAACGTGTACTGTCCGCTCTCATTTTGGCCCCCCTGGCACTGGCTGCCATACTCTGGCTGAAGCCCGATGGCTTCATCCTCATGGTGGCGGCCATCTTTGCCCTGGGCAGCTGGGAATGGGCCCGTCTGGCCGGCTACCACAAGCCACGCGCACGGATGGGCGGCACCGCGTTGATGCTGGCGCTCATGGCGGCGGTGGGGCTGGCACTGTGGCAGAGTCAACACCTGAACTGGTTCGTGGAAGCCACCGCCGTATTATGGCTATTGCTGCCTTTCTGGTTCTTTCGGCCAAAAAAAGGCAGCGGACTGGGGCGGCGCAGGCGTTTGCTGAAATTGTTGCTGGGTTGCTGGATCCTCCTGGGCAGCCTGGCCGCCATCTACTGGTTGCGCATGCTGGGGGGGAATGACAACGGCCTACAGGCCAGCGCCTGGATCTTTCTGCTGCTGTTACTGATCTGGGCGGCGGATATAGGGGCCTATTTCGCCGGCAAGAATGTGGGCCGGCACAAACTGGCACCAGCCATCAGCCCCGGAAAAACCTGGGAGGGTGTGGTCGGCGGCCTGCTGCTGGCATTGCTGGTAGGCTGGGCCGCCCGGCAATTTTTTGCTCTGGGCGCGGGTTCTTCTCTTGCACTGTGGTTGCTGCTGGTCGCTGCGGTCAGCCTGATCTCCGTGGTCGGCGACCTGTTCATCAGCCTGCTGAAACGGCAGGCAGGCCTGAAGGACAGCAGCCACCTGATTCCCGGCCACGGCGGTATACTGGATCGTTTCGATTCCCTGCTTGCCGCCAGCCCCTGGCTGGCACTGGGGGTGCAATGGCTGAGATAAAATCCCTGGCCATCCTGGGCGCTACCGGTTCCATCGGCAGCAGTACGCTGGACGTAGTGCAGCGCAACCCGGAGCGCTACCGGGTCCACGCGCTGGCCGCCCATCGGGATGTGGAAGGCATGACCGCCCTCTGCCAGCGCCATCATCCGGAACTGGCGGCCATGGCCAGCCCGGAACACGCGGAACAACTGCGCGAACGGCTGGCCCATTGCTGCCCGCACACCGAGGTACTCTCCGGGCCGGAAAGTCTGAACACGCTGGCTTCGCTGGAAGCGGTGGATATCGTCGTGGCCGCCATCGTCGGCGCCGCCGGGATGGATTCCACCCTGGCCGCCGTGCAAGCGGGCAAGCGCGTGCTGCTGGCCAACAAGGAATCCCTGGTACTGGCCGGCGAACTGATGATGCAACAGGCGATGGATCATGGCGCCTGCCTGATTCCCGTGGACAGCGAACATAACGCCATCTTTCAATGCCTGCCCATCGACCGGCAAAGCGGCAAGCCGGATACCCGCCGGGTGGCCCACATCACCCTCACCGCATCCGGCGGACCCTTTCGCGGCTGGAGCCGTGAAGCCATCGCGCGGGCCACGCCGGATGAGGCCTGTGCGCACCCCAACTGGTCCATGGGGCGTAAAATCTCCGTGGATTCCGCCACGCTGATGAACAAGGGGCTGGAGCTGATCGAGGCCCGCTGGCTGTTTGACCTGCCTCCCGAACGGCTCATGGTGGTGGTGCATCCGCAATCCATCATCCATTCCACCGTCGCCTTTGTGGACGGTTCCACCCTGGCCCAGTTGGGCCTGCCCGACATGCGCACCCCCATTGCCGCCGCCCTGGCCTGGCCCGATCGCATCCCCTCCGGCGTGGATCATCTGGACCTGAGCCGGATCAGCCAGCTGGATTTCGAACCGCCGGATACCGAACGTTTCCCCTGCCTGCAACTGGCCTACGATGCCCTGAAGGCAGGAGGCACCGCAGCTGCCACTCTCAATGCGGCCAACGAAGTGGCGGTACAGGCCTTTCTCGACGGCGGCATCGGCCTGTTGCAAATCGCCGAAATTAACCAGCGGGTAATGCAGGCTCTGCCATCCTTGCCGGCAAACAGCCTGGAGGATGTACGCGCCGCCGACCAGCGCGCGCGGCAACAGGCGGAAAAAACATTATCGGAGTTGGCACATGCATGATTTTTTCAGTTCGGTCTGGTGGCTGATCGTCGCCCTGGGCCTGCTGGTTACTTTCCATGAATTCGGGCACTTCTGGGTGGCCCGCCGCCTGGGCGTGCGGGTACTGCGGTTTTCCGTGGGTTATGGCAAGCCCTTCTGGTGCAAGACCGACCGGCACGGCACCGATTTCTGCCTGGCGGCCATTCCGCTGGGCGGTTATGTCAAGATGCTGGACGAACGGGAAGTGGAGATACCGGATGCCCTCAGGTCCCAATCCTTCAACAGCAAGCCGGTGTGGGCACGCATCGCCATCGTGGCCGCCGGGCCGGTCTTCAACCTGATCTTTGCCTTTCTGGCCTTCTGGCTGATGTACATGACCGGCGTGCATGAAATGCGCCCGGTCACCGGTGCCGTACAGGGGCTGGCCGCGGAAGCCGGCATTCGCCGTGGTGATGAAATCATCCGCGTGGGTGATGAGGCCACCGAAAGCTGGACCCATGTCATCATGGCCATGGTCAACGCCGCCCTGGACCGGCAGGACATTCAGGTGGTCACCCGTGACGAACAGGGTCGGGAAGCGGTACTGACCCTGCCCCTCTCGCGCCTGCCGGAGGATTTTCGTGAAAGCCGCTTGTTGCAAACTGTAGGGCTGGAGCCCTTCCGTCCGCAGTACGAAGCGGTCATTGGCCAGCTGAAACCGGATGGCCCGGCCGCCCGGGCCGGCTTGCAGAGCGGCGACCGCATCGTGGCCATCCAGGGGCGGCCGGTACAGCACTGGCGCGATATCGGTGAAGCCATCCAGAAAGGTATGACTGAAAGCGCCACTCTACAGGTGGATATCCTCCGGGATGACCAACCCCTGCAGGTGAAGGTGGTGCCTTATCAGGATGGCGAGCGCTATCTGGTGGGCATCTCACCCAAGCCCCTGCCCAAGGCCGAGATGGAAAAACTGCGCCAGCGCCTCTATGTGGAGCTGCGTTATGGCCCCGTGGCCGCTGCGGAAAGATCCTTCGAGGAAATGGTACGCTTCACTGGCGCCACACTGGGCATGCTGGGGCGGATGGTCACCGGCAAGGCCTCGCTGGATTCCATTTCCGGCCCCATCACCATTGCCCAGTTCGCCCGGGATTCCGCCCGCATGGGTTTTGAGCGCTTTCTCTCTTTCCTCGGCATTCTCAGCCTGAGTCTGGCCATCCTCAACCTGCTGCCCATCCCCATGCTGGACGGTGGTCATCTGCTCTACTACCTGGTGGAAGCGGTTACCGGCAAGCCGGTCAGCGAGTCCATCCAGATCGTGGCGCAGTATTTTGGCATGGCCATTTTGCTCGGGCTGATGATACTGGCCTTCTATAACGATATACTGCGCATCGCCGGCGGGTGAAGCGCCATCTCAACTTGATTCGGAAACCCTTCATGCAGAAGAAACTCACCGCATTGCTCCTTGCCCTGGCCTTTCAGGCCCAGGCATTCGAACCCTTTCAGGCGCACGATATTCGCGTGGAAGGCGCTCAGCGCATCACCGATGGCACCGTGTTCAGCTATCTACCCATCGAGGAAGGCGATGAAATCACCCCGGACAATGTACAGGACAGCATTCGCGCCCTGTACAAGACCGGCTTCTTCGACCAGGTCGAAATGGCCCGTGAAGGCGACATTCTGGTCATCCGCCTGGTGGAACGCCCGGCCATTTCCGACATCGACATCTCCGGCAACAAGGACATCAAGACCGAAGACCTGATGAAGGCGCTGGACCAGATCGGCCTGACCGAAGGCGAGATTTTCAACCGCCTGCAACTGGAACGGGTGGAAGGCGAACTGATCCGCCAGTACTACAGCCGTGGCAAATACAATGTAAAAATCAACACCACGGTGAAGGATTTGCCCCGAAACCGGGTGAAAGTCACCATTGTGGTCTCGGAAGGCAAAGCTGCCAAGATCAAGCACCTGAACATCGTCGGCAACCACGCCTTTGACGACGAGACCTTGCTGAAGAAATTCGAATCCGACACCACCAACTGGACTTCCTGGTACAGCTCCGACGACCAGTACGCCAAGGAAAAGGTTTCCGGTGATCTGGAAAAACTGCGCTCCTACTATCAGGATCGCGGCTATGTGGACTTCTCCATCGAATCCACCCAGGTGAGCATGAGCCCGAACAAGAAAGACATCTATCTCACCATCAACATCCGCGAGGGTGACATCTATACGGTATCCGGCGTGGATCTGGCCGGTGACCTGGTACTGGAGGAAGAAAAAATCCGCCAGCTGTTGCTGATCAAGGAAGGTGACATCTTCTCCAAGAAGCGCCTGGAAGCCAGCAGCAAGAACATCAAGGCCGTGCTCTCCAACCTGGGCTATGCCTTTGCCGATGTGCTGGAAGTGCCGGAACTGGATCGTGAAAACAAGACGGTACGGCTGAAGCTCATCGTCAACCCCGGCAAGCGGGTCATGGTGCGACGCATCATCTTCAAGGGCAACAGCCGTACCTTTGACGAGGTACTGCGCCGTGATATGCGCCAGTTCGAAGGTGCCTGGTTCTCGCAAGCGGCCATCGACCGTTCCAAGGTACGACTGCAACGCACCGGATTCTTCCAGGATGTGAACATCGAAACCCCCAAGGTGCCCGGTACCGACGATCAGGTGGATGTGGTGGTGACCGTGGAAGAGGCCAATTCCGGCAGTTTCAATTTTGGCGTGGGCTATTCGCAGGTCGGTGGTGTGGTGTTCAATGTAGGCCTGACCCAGCGCAACTTCCTGGGCACCGGCAAGGAAATGAACATCTCCGCCAACAACTCCACCCTGTACCGGCGTTTTACCATCTCCTACACCAACCCCTATTTTACCGATGACGGTGTCAGTCTCGGCTATGTGCTCAGCTACCGGGAAACCGACCAGAGCGAGCTGAACATCACCTCCTACACCACCGATACCATGCTGGCCGGCCTGACCACCAGCGTGCCCCTGTCGGAAACCGACCGCATCCGTTTCGGCCTGACCTTCGAAAAAACCAAGGTCTATGCCTCTCAGGGCTTCACATCCGGCTACATCATCGACTATCTGTGCAATCTCAACGGTCTGGATGCCGCTACCTGCGAAGAGACGCCCACCGTCACCGGCGAATTCGA
Organism: Lysobacterales bacterium; assembly: GCA_015485125.1. Classification (GTDB taxonomy): domain Bacteria; phylum Pseudomonadota; class Gammaproteobacteria; order Xanthomonadales; family S139-57; genus S139-57. The sequence goes on from WFUE01000178.1 coordinate 8,917, forward strand.
CACCATTCGCCTGGAGACCGGCTGGGCGCGGGATTCCCGCAACGGTTTCTTCCAGCCTACACGCGGTACATTCCAGCGCATCAACGCGGAAGTATCCCTGCCCGGCAGTACCATCAACTACTACAAGCTGGATTACCGCAACAAGACCTACTTCACCCCCATCAAGGACTGGACCTTCATGGTGGGTGGCCGGGTCGCCTACGGGGATACCTACGGCGACTCCGAAGCCAGTCTCTACCCTTTCTACGAGAACTTCTATGCCGGCGGCAACCGCTCGGTGCGCGGCTACCGGGCCAACACCCTGGGCCCGCGCGACGAGCGTAACGACCCCATCGGCGGTGCCTTCGTCACCACCGGCTCGCTGGAACTGGCGCTGCCCATACCCTTCCTCAAGGAGCAGAAAACCACCCGCGTGGCCTGGTTTGTGGACGTAGGCAATGTCTATTCCAGCCTGGACAGTTTCGATGCCAGTGAACTGCGCTACACCACCGGCATTTCCGTGCGCTGGCAATCGCCAGTGGCCCCCATCGAGATCAGTTACGGCATTCCACTCAACGACCAGCCCGGAGATCAGGTAGAATCACTGCAATTCTCCTTTGGTAACGTATTCTGAGTCACGCATGAAACCGGTCCGGCTGATCTGGCTGCTCTGCTTGCTGTTCACCTCCGCCCAGGCGGAGGTGAAGATCGGCTATGTGGACATGAAGATCCTGCTGGACAAAAGCCCGCAGATCATCGCCAGCCGCCAGCAGCTGGAAGCCGAATTTCGCCAGCGACACGAAGACCTGCAAGCCGAGGAAGAAAAACTGCGCCAGCAGGAAGAGCAGTTGCAAACCGACGGCCCCTTCATGAGCGAGCGGGAGCGGGCACGGCTGGAGCTGGACATCCGCATGCGCAAGCGGCAAATCAAGCGCGACCGGGAAGACTTCATCGAGGAAATGAACTACCGCCGCAACGAGGCCCTGCAAAAGCTGGAAAAGGACATCGAAAACGCGGCCCGTCGGCTGGCGCGTGAACAGGGTTTCGACCTGCTGCTGTCCAGCCCGGTCATCTATGCCAGTGATCGTATCGACATTACCCAGGCCGTATTGCAAAAACTGCAGGACGAATTCCAGCAGAAAAAAGAAAAGGCCTCCGAAAAGAACGCACAGCCATGAAATACACGCTGGCCGAACTTGCCGAACGCTTTCAGTGCGAGCTGGTGGGTGACCCCCACTGCACCATCGAGGGTGTGCATACCCTGGAACAGGCCGGCCCCAGCCAGCTGAGTTTTCTGGCCAACCCCAAATACAAGAACCAACTGGAAAACACCCAGGCCGCAGCGGTGGTGCTGCATCCGCAACAGCAACCGGAATCAGCCGGCAACTGGCTGTTGCACGACAACCCCTATGCCACTTACGCGCGTATTGCCGCCCTGTTCGAACCGGCCACCGATGTGGCCCCCGGCATCCACCCCAGCGCCATCATCGATCCCAGTGCCGACGTGCATCCCGAGGCCAGTATCGGCCCCTATGTGGTCATCGGCCCGGCAGCCCGTATTGCCGCCGGTTGCATACTGCATGCCCATGTGGTGGTGCAACGCGGCTGTACGCTGCAAGAAAACTGCGTTCTTCATCCGCATGTCACCCTGTACGCCGGCACGAGACTGGGCCGGCGGGTCATCATCCACGCCAGCAGCGTGGTGGGTTCCGACGGCTTCGGCTACGCGCCGGATGCGGGCCAATGGGTCAAGATTCCCCAGCTGGGTGGCGTGCAGATCGCCGATGATTGTGAAATCGGTGCCGGTACCACCATCGATCGCGGCGCGCTGGATGATACCCGCATCGGTGAAGGCAGCAAGCTGGACAACCAGATCCAGATCGCCCACAACGTGCAGATCGGCAAGCACACCGTCATGGCCGGCTGTTCGGCCATCTCCGGCTCCTCCACCGTCGGCGACCACTGCCAGATCGGTGGCGGCGCCGGTCTTGCGGGCCACCTGCACATGACTGACCATGTCATCGTCACCGGCATGACCATGGTCAGCCATGATATTCGCCAGCCCGGCGCCTATTCTTCCGGCATTTCCCAGCAGGAAGCGCGCAAATGGCGCAAGAACGTGGCCCGCCTGCATCATCTGGATGAACTGGCACGCAAGGTGCGTGCACTGGAAAAAAAACTGGCCGAGCTGGAAACGGAAGCGGACTGAACCATCTGTTGTACAATGGGCGCCACAACGAGGCCAGCCAGCCCACACCGACCAAGGAGTATTCGTGAATAGCGTTGATCTGAAAACCATTTTCAAGGCACTGCCACACCGGTACCCCTTTCTGCTCATCGACAAGGTCATCGACTGGGAAAAGGACACCTGGCTGACCGGGCTGAAGAATGTCACTTTCAACGAACCCTTCTTCCAGGGCCATTTTCCGGAGCATCCGGTCATGCCCGGCGTGCTGATTCTCGAAGCCATGGCCCAGGCCTCCGGCGTGCATGCCTACGTCTCGCGCAGCGAAGATGAGGCCAATCAGAACCTCTACTATCTGGTCAAGATCGACAAGGCCCGTTTTCTGCAGATCGTCTCCCCCGGCGACCAGCTGGAACTGCATGTGGAACGCAAGCGCATGCTGCGGGGCATGGGCCTGTATGACACCTGCGCCAAGGTCGACGGCAAGATTGTCTGTTCCGCCGAAATCATGTGTGCCGAGCGGGCCCCGGACTGATGATTCATCCCACGGCCATCATCGACCCCGATGCCCGGATTGCCGACGATGTTCGTGTCGGGCCTTACTGTGTGATCGGTGCCGGTGTGGAAATCGGCCCCGGTTGCGAACTGAAGCACCATGTCTCCATTCAGGGCCCCAGCCGCATTGGCAGCCACAACCGCTTCTTCCCCTTCTGTTCCATCGGCGACGAACCACAGGACAAGAAATTCCACGGCGAGGCCTCGCGGCTGGAAATCGGCGACCACAATACCATTCGCGAATATGTCACCATCAACCGGGGTACCGAAGACGGCGGTGGCGTCACCCGCATTGGCTCGCACAACTGGATCATGGCCTATGTGCATATCGCCCATGACTGCATTCTGGGTGACAACATCATCATGTCCAATGTGGCCAGCCTGGCCGGGCATGTGGAAGTCCACGATCACGCCATCCTCAGTGGCTTTGCCAAGGTACACCAGTTCTGCCGCATCGGCGCCCATGCCTTCGCCGGCATGAACAGTGATATCAACAAGGATGTGGCACCCTATGTCACCGTGGCGCAAGACCCGCGCTCGGCCATGGCCATTCCCCGGGGCATCAACTCCACCGGCCTGAGCCGGCGCGGTTTCACCTCCGACCAGATCCGCCAGATCAAGCAGGCCTACAAGCTGCTGTTCCGCAGCGGCCTGCCGCTGAATGAAGCCCGGGATGCCATCGCCGAACTGGCGCGGGAAGAAACCACGCTCAACCTCCTGGTGGAATTCATCGACAGCAGCAGCCGCAGCCTGCTGAAACCGCCACGCGATGCGTCTGTCACTGGCAGCCGGTGAAGTCTCCGGCGACCAGCTGGGCGCCGGCCTGCTGCAAGCCCTGCTGAATCTGGAACCCGACCTGCTGCCCGCCGGCGTTGGCGGGCCGGCGCTGGCCCGTGCCGGCTGCCGCATCTGGCAACCCATGGACACCCTCTCCGTCATGGGCCTGTGGGAAGTGCTGGGCAAGCTCCCGGAACTGCTGCGCTTCCGTCGTCACTTTCTCCAGCGGCTGCATCAGTGGCAACCGGACCTCTACCTGGGCATCGACGCGCCGGATTTCAATTTCCCCGTGGAAGCCCGGCTGAAACAACGCGGCGTACCCACCGTGCACTATGTCAGCCCATCGGTCTGGGCCTGGCGGGAAAAGCGGGTGGAGCGCATCCGCGAAAGCTGTGATCACGTGCTCTGCCTGCTGCCCTTTGAAGTGGATTTCTACGCCCGTCACGATATTCCAGCTACCTTCGTCGGCCACCCCTTCGCCCGCCAGATCCCCCTGCAACCCGATCGGCAGGCCGCCCGCGACCGGCTGGCGCTGGACGACGGCCACCGCTGGGTGGCCCTGCTGCCCGGCAGCCGCATGGGCGAACTGCAACGGCTGGCCCCGCGCTTTCTGCAAGCGGCCCAATACATGCTGCGACAGGAACCGGAACTGGCCTTCGCGCTTCCGGCCGCCGGCCCGAAACAACAAGCCTGGCTGCAACAACAGATCACCCAGGCCGGCCTGCAGGCACATATCCTCTGCCTCAATGGCCACGCTCGCTGCGTGATGCAGGCCTGCGAAACCGGCCTGATCGCCTCCGGCACCGCCGCGCTGGAAGCCATGCTGTGCAAGCTGCCCATGGTGGTGGCCTATCAGGTGCACCCGATGACCGCCACCCTGATCCGCTGGCTCAAGCTGATGAAAACCCGGCAATTTTCCCTGCCCAACATCCTGCACGGTGGTGCGCTGGTGACCGAGTTGATACAGGAACAGGCCACGCCGGAGCATCTGGCCAGCGAAAGCCTGCGTCTGCTGCGTGACCCGCAACAACAGCAGGCACAAACCCGCCGATTTACCGAGTTGCATCATCAACTGCGGCAGGACAGCGACCGGCTGGCCGCTGAAGTGATCCTGCGGGTGGCGGGAAGATGAGCGTGCTGATTATCCGCCCGGAACAGCCCTTGCCCGCCCTGAATGCAGGCGGCCCCTTCGCTGGTGTGGATGAAGCCGGTCGCGGCCCGCTGGCCGGGCCGGTGGTGGCCGCCGCGGTAATTCTGCCACAAGACTATGACTTGCCCGGTCTTGATGATTCCAAAAAACTGGATGCAGCCCGGCGCGAAGCCCTGTTCGAGCCCATCTGCCAGCAAGCGCTGGCCTGGGCCATTGCCGAAACGGACGCGGCCACCATCGACCGGCTCAATATCTTTCAGGCCACCCTGCAGGCCATGTACCAGGCCCTGAACCAGCTCCAGCCCAAACCGGAAACCATCTATGTGGACGGCAAACACTGCCCGCCCTGGCCGGGGTTGCGCGTGGCCGTGGTCCAGGGCGACACCCGCGTGCCCGCCATCAGCGCCGCCTCCATCCTGGCCAAGGTACACCGTGACCGATTACTGCAACAACTGGATGGTCAATATCCCCAGTATGGTTTTGCCCGCCACAAGGGTTATCCTACCAAGGCGCATCTCGAAGCCCTGTGCCAGCACGGACCGTGCCCGGCCCACCGGCGCAGCTATCGCCCCGTTCGTGAAGCCATGGAAACGACGGAATGAACGAAACCCGCTTTGCCCACCTGCATCTGCACAGCCAGTACAGCCTGCGCGACAGCACCATTCGCATTCCCGCCCTGCTGGAGCGACTCAAGGAACAGGGTGCCAGCGCCTGCGCGCTCACCGACGACAGCAACTTCTTCGGCCTGATCAAGTTCTACCGCGCCTGCGAAAAAGCCGGCATCAAGCCCATTGCCGGCATGGATGTCTGGGTGGCGCCGGAACACAGCCCCAGGGACGAACAACCCGAACGCGTCATCCTGCTGTGCAAGAACAGCCTGGGCTATCGCCACCTTTGCCAGCTCATCTCCCGCGCCTATCAGGAGAACCGTGTCGATAGCCGGGCGGTGATCCGCGCCGAATGGTTGAAGACGAAGAGTGAAGGTCTCATCGCCCTGCTCTCCGGCCGTACCGGTGCCGTGCATCAGGCCCTGGCCGAAGGCGACATCGGGCAACTGCAAGCACGAATGCAATGGTGGCAGGCTGCCTTCCCCGACCATCTTTATCTGGAAGTGCACCGGGTGGGCTTTGCCTGGGAAGAAGCTTGGATTCAGGCTGCCGCACACCTGGGCGAGCGTTTGCAACTGCCACTGGTGGCCAGCAACGCGGTGCGCTTTCTTGAACCCGATGACTATCTGGCCCACGAGGTACGCATCTGCATCAACCGCAAGGAGATGGTACACGACCCCAAGCGGGAGAAACGCTACACCGACCAGCAATACCTGTGCACCGAGGCGGAAATGCAGCAACGCTTCGCCGACCTGCCCGGCGCGGTGGAAAACAGCGCGGCCATTGTCCAGCGCTGCAATCTGGAACTGGAACTGGGTACCTACTACCTGCCCGCCTTCGAGCTGCCCGACGGCATGGACGAAGCCGCCTTCATGACCCGCCAGGCCCGTGAAGGGCTGGAGCAGCGCCTGCAGGAACGCAAGGGGCCGGCCACGGGCTACAGCGAGGAAGACTATCTGCGCCGGCTGGAGCTGGAACTGGAAACCATCATCCAGATGGGCTTTCCCGGCTATTTCCTCATCGTGGCCGATATCATCCAGTGGGCCAAGGAACAAGGCATCCCCGTCGGTCCGGGGCGCGGCTCCGGCGCCGGCTCGCTGGTGGCCTGGGCCCTGCGCATCACCGATCTGGACCCGCTGGAACACGAACTGCTGTTCGAACGCTTTCTCAACCCGGAGCGGGTGTCCATGCCCGATTTCGACATCGACATCTGCATGGACAAGCGCGATCAGGTCATCGACTACATCGCCCGCCGCTATGGCCGCAACCAGGTCAGTCAGATCATCACCTTCGGTTCCATGGCCGCCAAGGCGGTGGTGCGCGATGTGGGCCGGGTCATGGGCATGCCCTTCCCGGTGGTGGACCGCATCGCCAAGGCCGTGCCCGGCGACCTGGGCATGACGCTCACCAAGGCCCTGCGGGAATCGGAGGAATTTCAGGAAATCTACCAGCAGGACGAAGAAGCGCGCGAACTCATCGACATGGCGCTGAAACTGGAAGGGCTGGCGCGCAACCCCGGCAAGCATGCCGGCGGCGTGGTCATCGCCCCCAGCGACCTCACCGATTTCACCCCGCTGTACTGTGACGAGAGTGACGATGGCAGCCTGGTCTCCCAGTACGACAAGAATGATGTGGAAGCCGCCGGGCTAGTGAAATTCGACTTCCTCGGCCTGAAAACCCTCACCATCGTCGACTGGGCGGTGGACTATGTGCGCCAGCTGGGTGATGAAGTGGACATCCAGCACCTGCCCCCCGGCGACCGCAAGACCTACGAAATGCTGCAACAGGGCCATACCGTGGGCGTGTTCCAGCTGGAATCGGCCGGCATGCGCGGGCTGGTCATGCGCCTGAAACCGGACAACTTCGCCGATCTCACCGCCCTGCTGGCCCTCTACCGCCCCGGCCCGCTGGGCTCCGGCATGGTGGACGACTATGTGGAGCGCAAGCACGGGCGGCAGGAAATCGCCTACCCGCACCCGGACCTGGAAACCATCCTCAAGCCCACCTACGGCACCATTCTCTACCAGGAACAGGTGATGCAGATCGCCCAGATTCTGGCCAATTACAGCCTGGGCGGCGCCGACCTGCTGCGCCGGGCCATGGGCAAGAAAAAGCCGGAAGAAATGGCCAAGCAGGGGAAGATTTTCGTCGAGGGGGCGAAGAAGCGCGGTATCGACGAACAGCAGGCCCAGGCCATCTTCGACACCATGGCCAAGTTTGCCGAATACGGCTTCAACAAATCCCACTCCGCCGCCTACGCCGTGGTCAGCTACCAGACCGCCTGGCTCAAGGCCCACTACCCGGCGGCCTTCATGGCGGCGGTGATGACCGCCGACATGGATCACACCGACAAGCTGCGCACCTATGTGTTCGAATGCCGCAAGCTGGGTGTGCGGGTGCTGCCACCGGACATCAACCATTCCCTGCGCGCCTACCTGCTGCAGGATGCCCGCACCCTGCGCGTGGGCCTGGGTGCCATCAAGGGCGTGGGCTCCGCGCCGGCGGAAGCCATCGTCGCCGAACGGGAAGCCCATGGCCCCTACCAGAGTCTGGCGGATTTCTGCAACCGGCTGGATACCGGCAAGATCAACCGCAAGATGCTGGAAGCACTGATTCTGGCCGGTGCCATGGACGGCCTGGGCGAGAACCGTCCCACCCTGCTGGCCAATGTGGACAAGGCCATGCAGGGCGCAGACCAGCTGGCCCGCAACCGCGAAAGCGGCCAGAACGACCTGTTCGGCGGCAACCAGCCGGAAACCGTGCTCACCATCGAAATGGAAGCGCAACCCGACCTGCCACTGACCGAACGGCTGGCGGAAGAACGCAAGGTGCTGGGCTATCACCTCTCCGCCCACCCGCTGGACCCCTGGGCCGAGCAACTGCGCCATTTCAGCCTGCCCATCGACCAGCTGCCCAAGCGCTTTCCCCCCGCTCGCATGTTCGGCAAGAACGGCAAGCCCCGCCGGCAGGAAGCCGTGGTCGCCGGCATGATCACCAGCGTCAACCGCAGTGAACACGCCACGCTGGTGGATATCGAAGACGGCACGGCACAACTGACCCTGGCCCTGAACCACGAACTGGCCGCAGAACATGAACACCTGCTGCAAGGCGGGCAACTGGGCGTATTCAAGGGGCGGCTGACCTACAGCCAGCAAAACCAGAGCTACATGCTGCGCGACCCCATCCCCATGAGCCTGCAACAGGCCGCCGGCTGGTATGCCACCGCACTGGTCATTCAGGTACAGTGGGACGACCCGGCCCAGGTGGAAGCCTACCGACAGGCCATCGCCCAGCACACCCCCGGCAGCCTCAAGCATTTCCTGCAAATCCACCTGCCCGGCCAGCAGCGCGTCACCCTCAACCTCAGCCAGGCCAACAGCCTGCGCTACGACGAAAAACTGGAATCCGCCCTGCAAGCCGTACCCGGCTATCGCGGCCTGCGGCTGGATTTTGAAGCCTGAAAAACGCAACCATCGGCATGCCCGGCCTGTATGCCATACTATGAAAGTCGTCGTACCCAAACGACCAGGCGGCAAGCCGAAACCGTGGATGGACTGCACCATGAACAGCCAACGACTGAAACAACGCATACAACAATTTCAGCAGGCAGTATCCCGGCTCAGGGGCGCCTGCGCTCAGCCGGAAAACGAATTTATCCGCGATGCGGTCATCCAGCGCTTCGAGTTCAGTTTCGAACTGGGCTGGAAAATGCTCCGACTGAAACTGCAGGAAGAAGGTGTGGATGCCAACACGCCCAGAGCCGTGATTCGAGAAGCCGTGGCCACCGGCTGGCTGGAAGACGGCAACCTCTGGTCGCTCATGCTGCAAAAACGCAATGAAACCAGCCGTACCTATGATGATGCACTGGCACGGCAAGTCTACACCTTTGTCTGTCGTCAGGCCCGCCCGGCCCTGAAACAATTGTGTCAATACAGTCAGGCATGGTCATGAGTACGAGCCCGCTGGGCCTTTCTCCCTTTGTCATCCGCACGTTGCAGCGGGTGTTCGCCCAATATCCGGCCATACGGCAAGTCCGGGTTTTCGGCTCTCGCGCTGAAGGCCGGCAAAGCCCGGGCTCCGACATCGATCTGGCCATCTTTGCGCCGGATATGGATGAAAAAACCTTTGCCAGACTGTGGGCGGACATCGACGAGCAACCCATTGCCTTCAAGATGGATGTACTGCATGCGGACAAGCTCAACAATACGGCGCTGAAGCATGATATCGAGACACATGGCATCTCGATCTATCCGGAATAACCCGCCTGATCACAAACGCATTGACAGCGCACAATTCGTGCAGTGCCTGGAATAAAACCCCTGCCCAACCGGTCTTGCAAGAACAGGCCAACCATACAAGGACTCCACCATGCTGCGCACACTACTGTTCACCGTACTGTTTTTCCATGCATTGCCCCTGCTGGCGGCCCAGTGCGGCGCCCAGGGCGTGGCCGTGCAGGTACTGGGCTCCGGCGGGCCGGAATTGGGCGACGGGCGCGCTTCCAGCAGCTATCTGCTCTGGGTGGATGGCAAGGCACGCCTACTGGTGGATACCGGCAGTGGCAGTGCGCTCAACTTCGAAAAGAGCGGGGCGGATTTCCGCGATCTGTCGGCTATCCTCTACAGCCACTTCCATGTCGACCACAGCGCCGCGCTGCCCGCCTACATCAAGGGGAGCCATTTTCTCCATCGCACCAGCGATCTGCCCGTCTATGGCCCGGCCGGCAATGACTGGATGCCGGGCACCCGTGCCTTCCTGCAAGCCCTGTTTGCACAACCCGCCGCTGCCTATCATTATCTCAGCGATTTTCTACCCGCTGGCGACGGCAGTTACCAACTGCAAGCACATGAATTGCCCGTTGAAGAACGGACGCCCCTACCCACCCAAACACTGGGCACGCTGCGAATTCAGGCCATACCGGTCCATCATGGCCCGTTGCCGGCACTGGCATGGCGCGTGGAAGCCCAGGGGCGATCCATCGTATTCAGCGGTGACATGAACGGCGATTATCACACCCTGCCCAAGCTGGCGCACCAGGCCGATCTGCTTATCGCCCACAACGCCATACCGGAAGCAGCCAGCGGTGTTGCCCGCAAACTGCACATGCCACCTTCCATCATCGGGCAGATCGCCGCACAGGCACGGGTAAAACGGCTGCTGCTATCCCACCGCATGCGCCGCACCCTAGGCACTGAAAAAGCAACACTCGAGCAGATCCGCCCGTTCTACACCGGGCCGGTGCAATTCGCGGATGATCTGGGCTGTTATCCGCTGCCATAATTCGATCTGCTGAAAACGCACTGTAGCCAAATCCCGTCAGCGTCAACCATCCGGCGATCATCCACGTTGTCAAAGATGTTACAAATGAAAACCGGAGGCTGGCATGCGGATTCACACCCCAACAACCACCATTTATGCACACATGCTTGTACTGCTATCCGCATGCTGGATGGCAGGCCCGGCCTTGGGTGCCGATTTGAAACTGGCTGATGATATCGACGCCGATCTCGATGGTTTCACCGTGGCGCAAGGCGACTGCAATGACAACGACCCCGGCATTTTCCCCGCCGCCAGGGAAATCTGCGATGGCATCGACAACAACTGCAATGGCGAAATCGATCTGGACGGCCCCTGTGAAACCTGCCAGGGTCCGCCCGGCGCGCAAGCCCATGCACTGTTCATAGAGGGCGCGCCCGGTTCGCGTCTGGTGCCCGCGGGTGCACTGGTGCATGTCAACGCAATGGAAAAAGCCGGCGCGAAATTCTCCCTGCCCTGGGAAGGACTGCCGATTCAGGCCGACAGCCGAAAGTGGGAACAAGCCTTTATCATGCCCGATCATGATGTATCCATCGCGACCCAGTCACAGCCGGTTGACCTCAACATTGAAAGCTCCACATATCTGGGCACGACCGACAAGCCCAAAACCGTCTACGCCATCTTCCCGGAAAACCCCAAGGGCATCATCTTCATGAGCCACGGAACCGGGGGCAGCGCGGAAATCATCCTCAAGGCTGAAGGCTTGATCTGGGCCTCTCGTGCCGTGCACCGTGGCTTTGCCGTGGTCTCCACCGATGCCGAAGAACGCGCGGCAGGTGACCTGAACGGCGATCAGAAAATCCGCTGGAATGCAGAACTGAGGCTGGACAACATCGATTTTGCCAACATCAACTATTTGATCGAAAGTTACATCAACAGCGGACGGATCGCGCCGGACTTGCCCCGCTTTGCCATCGGCATGTCCAATGGGGGTTCCTACTCCATCTCCATGGGCACCGTCGCCGCCATTCCCCAACTGGAAGCAGCCTTCCCATACCTCCGGTTCAATGCCATCGCCAGCTACTGCGCATCGGGCAGACAGGATGCCAACCTGGTCACGGAAACACCCACCGCCTGGTACATGTGCGGCTATGACAGCAATGAAAGCGTAGGAGAACAGGGCAATATCAAGGCACTGCACTACTCACAGAACATTGCAGCGCGCGGCATCCCCACCCAATACTTCATTCACCCGCCGGCACCGTTGTTCGACCAACGCCTGAGCCGCTCTTCCTATGTGAATACGACAGAATCCACAACCATCATCAACAACATCAGAAATGCCGGCTATCTCAGCGATTGCGGTTATCTGACAGAGCAACCCTATACGGTCAAAGCCATGATGGACAGCAACCCGGATCTTTTCCCGGTCTACAACGGACTGACCCTAAACGCCAAAATTGAAGTCACCCGACAACTGAAAGCCGCCTTTGCGGATCACGAATTCTACTCGGCCTATGCGGACAGGAACCTGGACTTTTTCACCAGATTCACCCCGGAACGACTGATATTTATCAGCCATTTTGAATGAAGGATGGGCTAATGATTACAGATCAGAAACATATAATCTTGATTTCGTGCTTTTAGTCAGTGCGCAAAGCAGTAATAGCAAATGTAAAATAACTCACAAAGTAAACATGGATTTAAAACTTGCCACACTTAACGCTTGCGCTAACCGGCCGATTGAAGAGCGTCGCGACGAAAACGGTCCGAGTTAAGCCCCTTGTTCGTCTCATTATGTTCTGTGCTTCCAATATCCCGGCTTTCGGTGAAGATTCATCACAGCCACAATGAATATTTCGCCTTTCTCTTCTGTATACAAAACACCATACGGGAATCGTCTTATCAAAGACCTTCTGACATTGCCTTCCAGAACACTCCATGCATTTGGGAATTCGACTATCCTACTGATTGTTGAATGAACTTCTAAGGCAAAGTCATACCCCAATCCTTGCTCTATGTCTTTATAATAATCTATCGCCTCATTGAGTTCCTTTTCTGCTTCAGGATGAAAGAAGAAACTCATTTTTCAAATCTTTCCCACACCTTTATAAATACTTCATCTCCTGGTATTGCTTTCACTTGACCAGACTTGAGTTCATCAAGGCGACGTCTTGCTTCCTTAGACCATATCTTATCTATCTCTGATTCTGGTGGATTCAGACTTCGTAACAGCGAATCTACAACTAAAGCCCGCTCTTCCACGGGAAGTGATATTGCCTCATCAATAAGTTGTTTTGTCTTCATCTCTTCACCATTGATTGTGGTGTGGATCATATAGTCTAGTCGAACGCCTTGCTAACCTGCCATTAGTACAGTGCAGAACGCAGTGGCACACTGTACTAATGGTCAGGTAGAGCTAATTGTTAGTATTTAGTTACTCAATGCCTTTAGCACAACCTTGGGCTCTTTTGCTACAACATTAAGCAAAACCAACGCTGGGCCCTGGGGTGTGCGATCACCGCGCTCCCAGTGCCGAAGTGTACTGACACTTATACCAAAGGCTGATGCAAATTCATTTTGTGACATGCCTATTTTAGCACGGATATTTTTAACATCAACCGGGCCAAACTTATGTACCACGGCTTTTGTTTTTTTGCCTTTTGAAAACTCGACCGCTTCTTCAAGGCCTTGTTTAATACTATCAAATGCTTTACTCATAATTTCTGGCCTCTGTAGTTTTTAATAATGAATGTGGTTAATGCGGCAAGATCATTACGTTCTTATTTGGAAAGGTTGGCTTTTTCTACTTTGCCAAATAACGTAAGCAAGAATAATGGGAGTGTTTTATTGTGATAGTAATAAATGACACGAACACCGCCGCTTTTACCACGGCCCTGTGCTGACCACCGTAATTTACGGATCCCTCCCGTACCCTGCATAATAT
>WFUE01000179.1 GCA_015485125.1 Lysobacterales bacterium
CCCCGACCCGTACCAGCCGCCCCGGCTCCGGCCAAGCCCGCCCCCACACCGGCGGTGGCCTTCACCCCGGAACGCATCCTGCCCGGCAAGGTGGCCTATGCCAGCCCGGCGGTACGCGCCTTTGCCCGCACGCTGGGTGTGGACCTGTCCCAGGTTAGCGGCTCCGGCCGCAAGGGCCGCATTCTCAAGGAGGATGTGCAGGCCTGGGTCAAGCAGACCCTGCAAAAGCGCGGCAGTGCCGACGATGCCCTGGGGCTGATTCCCTGGCCGGAAGTGGATTTCAGCCGCTTCGGCGAAATCGAGGAACAGCCGCTGAACCGCATCCGCAAGCTCTCCGGTGCCAATCTGCACCGCAACTGGGTGCGCATTCCCCATGTCACCCAGCACGAGGAGGCGGACATCACCGAGATGGAAGCCTTCCGCAAGTCGCTCAAGGCGGAAGCGGAACAGCGCGGCACCCGCCTGACCCCGCTGGTATTCATCATCAAGGCGGTGGTGGCGGCGCTCAAGGCCCTGCCCCAGTTCAACGCCTCGCTGTCCGCGGATGGTGAAACGCTGATCCTGAAGAAATACTTCCACATCGGCGTGGCGGTGGACACCCCCAACGGGCTGGTGGTGCCGGTACTGCGCGATTGCGACCAGAAGGGCTTCTGGCAGCTGGCCGAGGAACTGGGCGAGATCAGCGCCCGTGCCCGCAAGGGCAAGCTGCGCCCGGATGAAATGCAGGGCGGCTGTTTTTCCATTTCCAGCCTGGGCGGCATCGGCGGTACCGCCTTCTCGCCCATCATCAACGCGCCGGAAGTGGCCATACTGGGCGTCTCCCGTGCGCACATGGCCCCGGTCTGGGATGGCCAGGCCTTCCAGCCGCGTCTGATGCTGCCGCTGGATCTTTCCTACGACCACCGGGTAATCGACGGCGCCGACGCCGCCCGTTTCGTGGTGGAACTGGCCCGCAACCTGGGTGATTTGCGCAGGCTGCTGCTCTGAACCATGGGCCGGGGCATGCTCTATCTGGGGGCGGCGCTGATGCTGGGTGTGCTGACCGCCTTCTTCAATGTGCTGGTGGACCAGCGCAACAACCCCAACCAGCAACTGCGGGGTGACTGGGGCGACGGTTACCGGGAAGTGCGCCTCAAGCGCAATGCCGCCGGGCACTACGTGGCCAGTGGCCGCATCAACGGCCAGCCGGTGACCTTTCTGCTGGATACCGGCGCCACCGCCGTGGCCGTGCCCAGGCCGCTGGCCGAACGGCTGGGTCTGCCGACAGGGCCGGAAATCAGCGTACAGACCGCCAACGGCACCGCCCGTGGCTGGCTGACCCGCATCCCGCGGGTGGAACTGGGCCCCATCCGCATGGAGTCGGTGCGCGGTACCATCAGCGAGGGCATGGAAGGCGATCAGGTACTGCTGGGCATGACCTTTCTCAAACATCTGCAACTGCGACAGCAGGGGGATGAACTGCTGTTGCGCCAGGCCACTGGAGCCACGCCATGAGTACAAAGACATTGCAAATCCCGGATCTGGGCGGTGCCGCCGAGGTTCAGGTGATCGAAATCCTGGTCCAGCCCGGTGAGCGGGTGGAGGCCGAACAGCCGCTGATCACCCTGGAAGGGGACAAGGCCACCATGGACGTGCCCGCCGAGCAGGCTGGCACCCTCGGCAAGCTGCTGGTGCAGGTGGGCGATACCGTTTCCGAAGGCCAGCCCTTTGCCGAGCTGGAAACAGCAGCCGCGGGCGATACAAGCCCGGCAGCGGAACCCACTGCAGACGCCGTGGCGGAAGTGACTGCGGCAGAGCCGGAAAAACCGGCCATGACCACGGGCGAGGCGCTGGAAGCGGCTGAACTGGTGGTCATCGGTGGTGGCCCCGGAGGCTATACCGCCGCCTTCCGTGCCGCCGATCTGGGCCTGAAGGTCACTCTGGTGGAAAAGCACGAAACCCTGGGCGGGGTCTGTCTCAATGTGGGTTGCATTCCCTCCAAGGCCCTGCTGCACACGGCACAGGTCATCCACGAGGCGCAGGCCATGTCTGCCCATGGCGTGCGCTTTTCCGCGCCGGAAATCGACCTGGACGGCGTGCGCGATTTCAAGAACGGCGTGGTCCGGCAGCTGACCGGCGGCCTGCAGCAACTGGCGAAACAGCGCCAGGTGCGGGTGATTCGCGGCGAGGCCCGCTTTGCCGACAGCCACCAGCTGGTCATCAATACCGCCGATGGTGCACGCACGCTGGCTTTCCGGCAATGCATCATCGCCGCCGGCTCGCGGGTGTTCAAGCTGCCGGGCCTGCCCTGGGAAGACGAGCGGGTGATGGATTCCACCGACGCGCTGGCCCTGCAAACGGTGCCCGAGCAGTTGCTCATCATCGGCGGGGGCATCATCGGCCTGGAAATGGCCACCGTCTATCAGGCGCTGGGCAGTGAAATCACCGTGGTGGAACTGGCCGACCAGATCATTCCCGGCGCGGATACCGACCTGATCCGCCCCCTGCAGAAAATGTTGCAGCAGCGGGGTGTGCACATCCACACCGGTGTCAAGGTCACCGACCTTCAGGCCGGAGAAAAGGGGCTGGAAGCGGCTTTCGAGGGACAGCAGCCGCCGGAACGCACCCGTTACGACCGTTGTCTGGTGGCCGTGGGTCGTCGCCCCAACGCCGACCGCCTGAATCTGGAAGCGGCCGGCCTGGCTGCGGATGCACGCGGTTTCATTCCCGTGGACGGGCAGATGCGTACCACCCAGACGCACATCTTCGCCATCGGCGACATCATCGGTCAGCCCATGCTGGCGCACAAGGCCACCCACGAAGCCAAGGTAGCGGCGGAAGTGGCCGCCGGCCACAAGGCGGCACTGGAGGCGCGGGTGATTCCCTCGGTGGCCTACACCGACCCGGAAGTGGCCTGGGTGGGTGTCAGTGAAACCCAGGCCAAGGCCGAGCAGATACCGTATGAAAAGGCCGTGTTCCCCTGGGCCGCCAGCGGCCGCGCGCTGGGCCTGGCCCGGCCGGAAGGCTTTACCAAGCTCTTGTTCGACCCCGAAAGCCGGCGCGTCATCGGTGCCGGTATCGTCGGCCCGGGCGCGGGTGATCTCATCAGCGAATGTGCCCTGGCCATTGAAATGGGTGCCGAAGGCGAGGATATCGGCCTGACCATCCACCCCCATCCCACCCTGGGAGAAACCGTGGCCATGGCCGCGGAAATGTTTACCGGTGCCATTACCGACCTGATCCCCCCGAAAAAGAGAACTTGAAATGTCTGATCTGCCACCCTGCCCGCAATGCCAATCCCCCTACACCTATCAGGACGGCCTGCTGCTGGTCTGCCCGGAATGTGCCCATGAATGGTCACCGGGAGAAACCGGCGAGGAAGAAGACGCGCTGGTGGTACACGACGCCAATGGCAACCGCCTGCAGGATGGCGACAGCGTGGTACTGATCAAGGACCTCAAGGTCAAGGGCAGTTCCACCACCCTGAAAATCGGCACCAAGGTCAGCAACATCCGCCTGTGCGAAGGCGACCACGACATCGATTGCAAGGTGCCCGGCGTGGGCGCGATGAAACTGAAATCCGAGTTTGTCAAGAAAGCCTGATTTTTCCCGAAGAAATAAGGAGTTGTCATGAAAGCCAAACAACTATGGCTGGCCGCAGGTTGTGGCTTGTGTCTCTGGGCCAGTGTGCAAGCGGGTGAGAACCATCATGCCGCACACTGGGGTTATGAAGGCGATGCCGGACCGTCTCATTGGGCCAGTTTGAACGAAGACTACGCCCTTTGTGGTCTTGGGCAGAACCAGTCTCCCGTCAATCTGACAGGCTTTGTGGAAGCCGATTTGCCCGCATTGGATCTGCGTTACGACGCCCCGGGGCAGGAAGTGGTCAACAATGGCCATACCGTCCAGGTGAATACGGCGGCTGGCGGTGTGCTGCGGGTAGATGGTCAGGAATTTGCGCTCAAGCAGTTCCATTTCCATGCGCCCAGCGAGAACCGGTTGAATGGCCAGTCTTTCCCCATGGAAGCCCATCTGGTGCATGTTTCAGAGGATGGTCATCTGGCGGTGGTGGCGGTATTCTTCAACGAAGGGCAGGCCAATCCGGCCTTGGACAAAGTCTGGCCCGCCATGCCGGAGAAGACAGGCAAGCAGCCGCTGGCGAAAGGCGTGGATGTCAACATGCTGTTGCCGGTATCCCGGGATTATTTCCGCTTCAATGGTTCACTGACCACACCGCCCTGTTCGGAAGGGGTGCGCTGGTTCGTGCTCAAGCAGCCGGTGGAGGCGTCCCCGGCACAGATCGAGCAATTCAGAAAAGTGATGCACCATGACAATAACCGTCCGGTGCAACCCTTGAATGCACGGCTGATCCTGCAATAAGCCATTGTCGAGAAGCCACAAAAAACCCCGCTGAGGCGGGGTTTTTTGTACCGTTAGCGCGGGCGCTCAGTAGCCACCCTTGCGCTTGGTTTCCGGCAGGCCGGCTACCTTGGCGGCCTGCTTGGAAGGGCCCTTGGGAAAGTACTTGTACAAATCCCGCTGGCCGACCTTGGTGCCCCATTGCTTGCTCATGGCCTTGATGATGGTGCGGTCATTGGGCTGGTTCTGATTGTTGTTGAAATACTCGTCCCGCAGGTAGTTGATGATGTCCCAGGCCTTTTCATCCAGGGTGATGGCATTTTCCTGGGCGATAACCTCCGCCAGGCCCTCGTCCCAGTCTTCCACATTCACCAGATAGCCGTTGGCATCGGTTTCGATGGTCTTGCCGTTGTATTCGTAAGCCATGTTGGTTCTCCAAATGCGTTACATCAGGGGTTTGCAGGCAGGTATTCATGCCCCGCAGTGGCGATCAAGCCTAGCAAAAACAGCCAGTTGGGCCGAATACCACATAGGGAATAAGGCTCCGGGGCGATAGGGCGGGGCATGGATAGTATGATGGTGTGAAACAAACAGGTACCTGGCCAAATGGAAATCATTACCACCGGTGAAGAAGTATTGCAGGGGCAGATTGTCGACAGCAATGCCGCCTGGCTGGCTGAACAGCTGAACACACACGGGCTGGATGTACAGCGGCGCACTACCGTGGGTGACCGGCTGGAGGATCTGGTCGCGGTTTTTCTCGAAGCCGCCTCCAGAAACCGGCTCGTCATTGTCAATGGCGGGCTCGGCCCCACTTCCGATGACCTGACCGCAGCCGCGGCCGCTCGTGCCGCTGGCCTGATTCTGGTCGAACAGCGCGATTGGCTGGAACAGTTGCAAGCCCGCCTGAAACAACAGGGTGGACAACTGACCGCCGCCCACCGGCAACAGGCTCGCCTGCCCGAGGGCGCGGAAACCATCCCCAACCCGGTGGGCTCGGCTTGTGGCTTCTGGCTGACCATCGGCCAGGCCCGTTTCTGTTTCACCCCTGGCCCGCCGGTGGAGTTGCAGCCCCTGTTCCATCAGCATGTGCTGCCCCGCTTGCTGCGGGAATTCGGAGACGGCAGCCAGATTCTCCTGCACCGGTTGCAGGTATTCGGTTGCCCGGAGTCCGCCGTGGCCGAGCAGGTCAAGGCGGTGGAGCTGCCCGCAAACACCCGTCTGGGCTATCGTCCGCATCTGCCCACGGTAGAGGTCAAGATCATCAGCCGTGGTCAGGGTGAAACGCTGGCGGCGGAGCATGAACAGGCGGTGGCGGCCATTCGCCGAACCATCGGTGATTTTGTTTACGCGGAAGCGGACGAAACCCTGCCTGCCGTCATTCACCGGGCCATGCAACAGCAGGGGCACAGCCTGGCACTGGCCGAGTCCTGCACCGCCGGCTGGGCTGCGGGCGAGCTGGCGCGGCAGGCGGGTGTTTCCGCCTGGCTCCGGCAAGCCTGGGTGGTCTACAGCCCGGAGGCCAAGATTTGCGAGCTGGGCGTGCCCGCCGCCACCATCGATGAGCACGGTGTGATCTCACGCCCCGTGGCCGAAGCCATGGCCATGGGTGCGAGAGAGCAGGCCGGCACCACGCTGGCCTTGGCCATCACCGGCCAGTCCGGGCCGGTGGGCGCGGACGCGAACGTGCCCGCCGGCACGGCTTGCATCGCACTGGCCCATGCGGATGGCGTGATCTCCGCCGGCTGGCAGCACCGGGACTTTGGCCGCAACGGTAACCGCAAGGTACAGGCATGGCTGCTACTGGATTTGTTGCGGCGGTATCTCCATCAGTTGCCGGTGGTGCCGGTCTATGTCATGGCCAAACCGTTTCGAACGGTTTGAGCGGCTTGTTTTCCGCCATGCTGCGTTGAAGCCGGTTCGTTCGTCGGTCACGTACTTAGATGTACGCTCCCTCCTTTCTCACCAGCTTCGCCTTGCCTGACGAAAAACCGCTCGCTCAAATTTTGAGCGGCTTGTTTTCCGCCATACGGCGTTGGAGGGGATGCACTCGTCGGTCACATACTTTTTGTATGCTCCCTCCTCGTTTACCCCCTCCGCCTGGTCTGGCGAAAAACCGCTCGCCCAAAATGGGTGCCGGTAGAAAAGGCAATGGGTGGCTTGTTTTCCGCCA
>WFUE01000180.1 GCA_015485125.1 Lysobacterales bacterium
GCGCGTCCTGCGCCTCGCCCCTTCGGGGCCGCCTGCGGCGTCCAAAATCGCTCCCGGCGATTTTGTCGAACCCGGCGTGGCTTCTTCACCCACCCTCTTGCGTGCCACTGCTAAAACGCATGATCAATGAAACCGAGGGACTTCGAAATGTGGCGGAGAGGGTGGGATTGCTCGGCGCGTCCTGCGCCTCGCCCCTGCGGGGCCGCCTGCGCGTTTACCCCCGTTCCCTGCGAGGCGAGCAACACCGGTACTGTCCATCGCTCATCGGCAGATAATCTCGATTTCAATATCCAGCTTCAACTGGCCCCATACACGATCTGCCGTGACTGCCGGCAAGGCCAGGTCCAAAGCGAGGGCCAGGCAGGCCCGGTCTGCCAATGAAAGCCCTAGTGCACGGGTTGGCTGAAACAGGTGGGCTGCGATTTCCGCCTGTCGAGTAGTCAAGGGTTCAAAAATAACGCCCAGTTCCAGCAATGCCTGCTGCATGCCTTCCGTATCCACGCCCCGTTGCAGCGCTTTTTGCACGACTTCGGACCAGTTGACCGCAGAGATATGCGCACCTTCCAGCATTGAGCCAACCCGTTCACCGCCCATTTCCGCATGCAAATAGGCCAGGAGTGCGGAAGCGTCCAGCACCACGCTCATGATGAATCGGTTTCGTGTCGCCCTGCTGCCCGGCGTTCCTGAATCAGCTCATCGACCAGACTGACATGGTCAGGAATGTGGCTGAATCGCTCCCGCAAGCGGCGTTCCACGGTTTCGCGCCGTTCCAGAACCAGGCTGTCGCCCACCTTGCGCGCCACCAGCCGTTCACCGGCGGTCAGTTTCATCGCCTTGCGCAGTGCCGCCGGTATCACTACCCGGCCCTGAGCGCCAACCTGTACTTCGTGCTCTGTAGATGCCATGACTGTCCTGCATATGCCACGATTACAAAAGTGTGGCACAGATGGCATCGGGTGTACATGTCCCGACGTGTGCCGGGTACCTTTGCCCTTAGTCTGGCCGGGCGCTGAGGTAGCAGATCCAGCCGGCATCGGCGTCGCCGCGCTGGCAGGGTTCGTACAGGCCGTTGCCTTCGCCGGTGGCTTCGTCGGTGCCTTCCCAGTAGACGGTGATGTCATGGAAGCCGGCTTCGGCCAGCAGTTCGCGCAGTTCGGGCAGGGTCCACAGCCGCCAGCGGTAGGTGAAGGCCCGGTCCAGGCGGCTGCCGTCGGGGAAGGTGAAGTGGATGTTGCAGTCCATCATGCCGGAGACCGGGTCGTAGTCAGCCTGTTCCCAGATGTAGGTGAAATCACCGCAGTCGCGGGTTTCCTCGATTTCGCGCGGGGCGTCGTAACCGCCGTAGGCATCGAGGAAGAACACGCCGTCGGCCACCAGGCTTTCGCGCACGCGGCTGAAGTAGGTACGCATGGCCTCGCGGGTGGGAAACAGGTAATAGCTGAAGTTCATCGCCAGCACCAGGTCCACCGGTTCTTTCGGCGGAGTGCGCACATCGCAGTGCAACAGTTCAATGCGCTGTTGTTGTTCCGGGTCGAGGGTTTGCCGGATTTGTTCTCTGCCCCAGGCCAGCACTTCCTCGTCCAGGTCCAGCCCCAGCGCGCGGTGTTCCGGCCCGCGCCGCACCCATTCGCAGCTGGTGTTGCCGGTGCCGCAGAAGTCTTCCCGCAACAGGCGCGCCGGCCGGCCACTGAGGGTTTCAAACCATTGCTGCACGAAGTCGATTTCGGCCACCACATCCTGCACGGCCTGCTGGTATAGGGCGTGGCGGTCGGCCTGTTCGGCCTGGGTGGGCTTGCCTTTGGGCGCCTGTGTCATGCGCCCGTTTCAGCCAACTTGCCGGCCAGCTTGTCGGCCAGCATGTCATCGAAGCGGTACCAGCCGGCAGGCCGGCCCTGGAGCCAGAGCGCGCATTCCAGGGCACCGGCGGCGAAACTGGAACGCTGCTGGATGCGGTGGCTGATTTCCACCCGTTCACCGTCGGCGAGAAACAGCACGGTGTGTTCGCCCACCACATCGCCGCCACGGATGGTGGAGAAGCCGATTTCTCCGGGGCGGCGTTCGCAGTCGCGCCCTTCCCGCGACAGGCGGGCGACGGCGTCGAAGTCCTGCCCGCGGGCCTCGGCGGCGGCCTGGCCCAGCAGCAGGGCGGTGCCGGAGGGGGCGTCTTTCTTGTAGCGGTGATGGGCTTCCACCACTTCTACATCCCAATCTTCACCCAACATGCGGGCAGCCTGGGCCACCAGCCGCCGGGCCAGGTTGACGCCCCGGCTCATGTTGGGCGACCAGAGAATGGCCACTTGCCGCGCCAGGGCTTGCAGTTGCGCCATTTCCCCAGCGTTGAGGCCGGTGGTGCCGGAGACCAGCGCCACGCCGGCTTCGGCACAGGCCTGGGCCAGCGGCACCACGGCCTGGGGTTGGGAGAAGTCCACCACCACGTCCACCGCGCCGGGGGTGGCCAGTTTTTCGAAGAAGGCGGCGTGCTTGTCGTTGCTGTCCGGCGCGTAGGCGGCCAGTTGCAGCCGGTCGTCGGCGTCCAGCAGCGCGCACACGGCCTGGCCCATGCGGCCGGTGGCGCCATGCAGGCCAATGCGGATTCGGTTCATGCTCCGGGCTCCAGATGATGCACGCTCAGGAGGTTAGCTCATCCCAGAAGGATTTCACAGTATCCCAAAATCCGTGTTTGCGCGGGGAGTGGCGGTCTTCCTGCCCCTCGAAGGTGGCCTCGAACTGTTCCAGCAGGGCTTTTTGTTCCTTGCTCAGCTTGACCGGTGTTTCCACGATCACACGTACCAGCAGGTCGCCGGCGCTGTGGCTGCGTACCGAGCGTACCCCCTTGCCGCTTAAGCGGAACAGCTTGTTGGTCTGGGTTTCCGGCGGAATGCGCAGCTTGACCCGCCCGTCCAGCGTCGGTACTTCGTATTCGCCACCGAGGGCGGCGGTGACAAAGGAGATGGGCAGTTCCATGTAGAGGTCGTCGCCTTCGCGCTGGAAGATGGGGTGAGGCCGCACGCGGATATCCACGTACAGGTCGCCGGCGGCGGCGCCGGCATTGCCGGCGTGGCCTTCACCACTCAGGCGGATGCGGTCGCCGTTGTCCACCCCCGCCGGAATCTTCACCGACAGCTTGCGCGTGCCTCGTACCCGGCCCGCGCCGTGGCACTGGCCACAGGGATTTTCAATGACCGTGCCCTGGCCGCGACAGGTGGGGCAAGCCTGTTGCACGGTGAAAAAGCCCTGGCGCATGCGTACCTGGCCGTGGCCGTTACAGGTGGCGCAGGTGGTGCGCTTGCCATCACTGGAGCCGGTGCCGTCACAGGCCTCGCAGGCCAGCATCATCGGCACTTCGATTTCCTTTTCCACGCCCAGCACGGCTTCTTCCAGATCCAGCGTCAGTTCATAGACCAGATCCGCGCCCCGGTTGCGGCCGCCACCGCGGCCACCGCCAAAAATCTCGTTGAAGATGTCGCCGAAGATGTCATCCACGCCACCGTGGAAGCCGCCGGCACCACCGGCGCCCATGGAGGGGTCCACGCCGGCGTGGCCGTAGCGGTCGTAGGCGGCGCGTTTTTCCGCATTGCTGAGTACTTCGTAGGCTTCCTTGGCTTCCTTGAAGCGCTCCTGCGCCTCCGGGTCGTCCGGGTTGCGGTCCGGATGGTATTTCATTGCCAGCCGACGGAAGGCTTTCTTGATTTCCACCTCGGTGGCCGTGCGCTCCACCGCCAGTACTTCGTAATAGTCCCGCTTTTGCGACATGTCGTGATTCCCGCGCTTCAGGCTTGCAGATACGACAAAGCCGCCGCCTCCGAATCAGAGGCAGCGGCCTGTCGTGGACCGGTTTTACTTGTCGTCCTTCACTTCTTCGAACTCGGCGTCGACCACATCGTCGTCACCGGCTGTGGCGCTGTCCGCAGTCGGCTGCTCGGCACCCGGCTGGGCTTGCGCCTGGGCGGACTGGGCCAGCTGTCCGGCCACGGCTTCCAGCTCGGCCGACTTGCTGGTGATGGCGTCCTTGTCGTCGCCCTTGATCAGTTCTTCCACTTCCTTGATCAGGCCTTCGGCCTTCTCCTTCAGGGCGGCATCCAGGCTGTCGCCGTTTTCGCTGATGATCTTCTTCACGCTGTGGGCCAGTGCATCGGCCTTGTTGCGTGCTTCCACCAGCTCGTGGAACTTGCGGTCGGCCTCGGCATTGGCCTCGGCGTCCTTGATCATGCGCTCGATTTCTTCCTCGCTCAGACCGGAGCCGGCCTTGATCTCGATCTTCTGTTCCTGGCCGGTTTCCTTGTCCTTGGCCGACACATGCAGGATGCCGTTGGCATCGATGTCGAAGGTCACTTCGATCTGCGGCACGCCACGCGGCGCGGGCTTGATGCCAGTGAGATCGAAACGGGCCAGCGACTTGTTGGCCGAGGCCATTTCCCGCTCACCCTGGAGCACATGCACGGTCACGGCCGTCTGGTTGTCCTCGGCGGTGGAGAACACCTGCGTCGCCTTGGTGGGGATGGTGGTGTTCTTCTCGATGAGCTTGGTCATCACACCGCCCATGGTTTCGATACCCAGGCTCAGCGGGGTCACATCCAGCAGCAGCACATCCTTGACATCACCGGCCAGCACGCCACCCTGAACGGCGGCACCGATGGCCACGGCTTCATCCGGGTTGACATCCTTGCGCGGCTCCTTGCCGAAGAAGGCGGCCACGGTTTCCTGCACCTTGGGCATGCGGGTCTGGCCACCCACCAGAATGACATCGTCGATGTCGGAGGGGCTCAGGCCGGCATCCTTGAGCGCGATTTTCACCGGCTCCATGGAGCGCTGGATGAGGTGATCCACCAGCGATTCCAGCTTGGCGCGGGTCAGTTTCAGGTTCAGGTGCTTGGGCCCGCTGGCATCCGCCGTGATGTACGGCAGGTTGATTTCCGTCTGCTGGGCAGAGGACAGCTCCACCTTGGCCCGCTCGGCGGCTTCCTTCAGGCGCTGCAGGGCCAACGGATCGTTACGCAGGTCGAAGCCCTGTTCCTTCTTGAACTCGTCCACCACATAGTCGATGA
>WFUE01000181.1 GCA_015485125.1 Lysobacterales bacterium
CCATCCAGCATGGCCAGGCTGTTGCAGGCACGCGGATTGTATTTCATGGTGCAGGAGCCCAACGGATAGAACTGGGTGTCAATGGAAAAGTTCTGCTGGGAAAGCCCGGTGTAGTGGCGCACCACATCCAGTTCGGAGACTTCCGGCAGCGCGGGCGGGGCCTCGCGGAGCTGATCGGCCGGCAATGCCGGTGCCTGCGCGGCGGCAGGCCATTGCGCCCGGGCGGCGCGGCCTGCCCGGCTGCGTTCAAAAATCGTTGTCATCGTTACAGGCTCGTAAATTGGGATAGCCCGCATTATCGCCTGTTCATGGCCGGTTATTCCAGACCCGCCAGCTGGAATTGAATGAAAAAAACGCCCCCACGGGCCAGGCCGGTGGGGGCGTTCCTGCGCTGCACCAGTGGCAGCTTATTGGCTGTCGCCGGCTTTCAGATGCTTGGCAAAGAAGGCCTCCATCTGGCTGTAGAAATCGTGACGGTTCTTCTGTTGAAAATAGCCATGGCCCTCATCCCGCTGCATCCAGATATAGGGCTTGCCCACCTTGTCCAGTGCCTTGCGCATGGCAATGCCCTGCGCCATGGGCACACGCTGGTCGCGCTCGCCATGGGCGATGAAGATGGCTGCCCTGATCTTGTCGGCATTGTAGGCCGGAGATTGTGCCTTTTGTTCTTCCACGGTATCGGGCAGCACCCGCTTGAGGAAAATCTTGCCACTGCGGCTTTTGGGAATATCACCGGCCTTCTGCATCACCAGCAAATCATAGACACCCACATAGCCAATGGTGCACTTGTACAAATCCGGTTCACGCACCACACTCATCAGTGCCGCGTAGCCACCATAACTGCCGCCATAGATGCAGATGCGATCGCGGTCAGCAATGCCCTGATCGATGGCCCAGTGCACGGCATCGGTCAGGTCGTTCTGCATGTCCGTGCCCCATTTCTTGTAACCGGCTCGCTCGAAATCCACCCCGTAACCACCGGAACCGCGGAAATTGACCTGCAGTACCGCATAACCACGGTTGGCGAGAAACTGCACTTCCGGGTTGAACCCCCACATGTCACGCGGGCCATGGGGTCCACCGTGCGGGTTGATGATCAAAGGCAGGTTCTTGTCCTTCCCCTTGGGCCGGGTCAGATAACCATAGAGTTTCAGCCCGTCTCTTGCCGTGACTTCGATGGGCTCCATCACCGCCATGTCCTTTTCATCCAGCCAGGGATAGGCTTCGGCCAGAAAGGCTGCCTTGTTTTCTTTCAGATCGAACATGTAGAACATGCCGGGATTGGTATCCGAACGCACATGCAGCACGGCCTTTTTGCCATCATCCGTATAGCTGGTCAGGGTCACCGCAGAGCCTGGGAAGGAAGCCAGCAGGTTGCGGCGCAGCACGGTCTCCGGGTGCTCCTTGTCGATCCAGAATACGGCAGGTGTATCCGGCATCAGCACGACACCCAGCAGATCATTTTCACGGGAATGGATGCCGGCCAGGATATCTACCCGCTTGTTGTGGTAGAGCAGCTTCAGCTTCTGTGTCTGCATGTCGAAGGCATACAGGCTCATTTCCGGGAATTCGTGGTTGGAAAGGAAATAGAAGGTGTTGTTGTCACGGCTGAAGCCCAGCGGGCTGGCCGACGGGCGTTCTACCTCACCTTTCAAGTGGAACGGTCGCCAGTCGTTTTTGTCACCGTAGCGAATCAGCAGGGTCTGACTGCCATCTTCCTCGCCTCGCAAGGCGAAACGGGGCTCATGGTTACGGTCCAGTGCAATGAAATGCACCTCTTCGTTCGGTCCGCCGATGTATTTCATCCGCCCGGTACGAACATCCACCTTCTGCAGCTTGAGGCCGTCCGACTTGTACAAGGCCACGATGATGTGATTGGGCTGCTCCGGCAACATGTCGATAATACCGCCGTAGCCATAATGATTGGACCCCTTGGAGTCCCCCTGACTGACCAGCCATTTGCGTTTCTTGCCATCCACATTGCCGGCAAAGAGCATGCTGGGCCTGGCACGCTTGTCCAGGTTGCCCTTGACTTCCGTCACTTCCATCAGAATACGCTTGGGATTCGCCCAGTAGAAGTCTCGAATCTGGCGGTTTTCCCCAAACTCATAGGTGCCACGCACCTTGTTGCTGCCGAGCTGGATGATCACCAGCTTGACCTGAGAACCTTCCTGATAATTGGCAGCAATGTGTTTGCCATCGGGTGAAATCTTGATGGTGCGGTACTTTGGAAACTTGATGAAATCATCCACGCTATAGCTCTTGGACCAGGAGAGACCGGGAGCCAGCAAGAGAAAAACCAGAATCAGGCGCAACATGTTGAACTATCCCCAAATAAATAGAAGCCACCCATTCTACGGATTACGCCCATGGTTGCCACATGACCAAAGTCATGACATTTCCGGTCAAGTCTTGCGCACCATTGCCGTTATACTGGCCATGGATGACCCGGAGTTTGCACCGTGCCCCAACTGATTTTTTTTCTACTGATCCTGGGATGCCTCGGCACCTCTGTACACCCGGCAACTGCCGCAACCCGGTTGAGCACAGACACGCCCGCCATGGAAACGGATGCCCAGACCCGGCAACAGCGCCCCCGCCGCCCGAAGCCTGCCCGGGGTAGCTATGACCTGGCCTTTGACTTCTACGATGGCCCGGACCCGGACAAGGCTACGCTCATCGGCAGTGACAACCAGTTTGCCATTCCCCTGCGCCAGGGCCGTTTCGCCATCACCCTGAACATACCGCCGTCGTTGCGCCACCGGCGCGAAATCTGGCTGAACATTCAGGCCGCACCCGGTGGCACGGACCACTATATCAACCTCAGCCCGCGCAATCTGCCGGTAAAAACCCGGAAGCAGAACCGGGTATCCAGTAAGCTGCGCGTCTCCGGCACCATTCTGGACAAGCAGGGCAGACTGGTGCTGGGCCCCTATGAAACCGTCTGGCTACTGCCCAAGACCTCTCGCCCAGCGGTACAGATTGCCCGCCCAAAGGCGACAGAAACTCCCAAACCCCCACCACCAGCCAACACACTCGAACGCATCCAGCGCGATCTGGGCCTGCAACCCGGCCAGTTTCTTGCCCACGCCAGTCTGGAGCTGCTCTGGCCACTGGAACAGTTTCGCATTTATGGCGGCAACCAGTTGCTGGAATTGATACAGCCGACCAATGGCCAGCCTGTGGAACAGCCTCCCGCGTCGCTGTTGTTCATGATGGAAATGCCTGACCACGACGCCTTGGCCCTGGAAGCCCTGCTGCACCGTGAATCCGGTTTCAACCTGAAACTGAGCTGGACCGACTTGCACAAAGAAAAAATCTGGCTTCGTGTACATCTGCGGGATGTACACCTGCGTGAAATCCACCGGCTGGACGACCATCTCTACAGCCTGCGGATAGAACCGGGAACATTCTCCCTCGAGTACAAAACCGCCAGTACCACACCACTGGTGGACAACCAAGGAAACCATTCCCATTGAACCGCAGCTTTTTCTGGCACGATTACGAAACCTTTGGCGCCAACCCCAGGCGTGACCGGCCTGCCCAGTTTGCCGGTGTTCGCACCAACGAACAGCTGGAGCCGATCGAAGATCCGGTCTGCCTGTACTGCAAGCCCGGCCTGGAAGTACTGCCTGATCCGCAGGCGGTGCTCATTACCGGCATCACCCCGCAACAGGCCGATGAAAAAGGGCTGGATGAATATGCCTTTGCCCGGGCCGTGGAAAGCCATCTTGGCCAGCCAGGAACCTGCGGCGTGGGTTACAACTCCATCCGTTTTGATGACGAAGTCACCCGCTTCCTGTTCTATCGCAATCTGATTCCACCCTATGACCGCGAATGGGCGCAAGGCAACAGCCGCTGGGATCTGATTGATGTGGTGCGGGCCTGTTACGCCCTGCGGCCCCATGGTCTGCAATGGCCACTTCATGACGATGGCAAGCCTTCCTTCCGGCTGGAAGACCTGGCCCGCGCCAACCATATTGAACAGATTCAGGCCCACGATGCCCTTTCCGATGTGCTGGCCACCATCGAACTGGCCCGCCGGGTTCGCGACCACCAGCCCCGACTGTTCCAGCACGCGCTTAGCCTGCGCGACAAGCACTGGGTACGCGAGCAGATGCGCTGGCAGGACCGCCATCCACTGGTGCATGTCTCCGCCCGCTTCCCGGCCGAGCGGGGCTGCCTTGCCATCGTGGTTCCCCTGGCTCCGGAACCCGGCAATAGCAACGGCTTCATCTGCGCCAATCTGGATCAGGACCCCGATGTCTGGCTGGGTCTGGAACCGGATGAACTGGCCGACCGGCTGTTCTGCCCGGCAGCGGACCTGCCCGAAGAGATCGAACGCCCGGCCCTGAAGGCCATTCATGCCAACCGCAGCCCATTCATCGCACCATTAAGTGTATTGAAGGGTGTGGATCTGGCGCGGATCGGCCTGGATTTCGACCGCTGCATGCGCCATCTGGAGAAGATTCGGAAAGCGCATGACCTGCCTGACTGGTACCGGGTCTTTCAGCGCCCGGATCGCAGTCATCTGGATGCGGAACTGGCCCTCTATCAGGGATTCATACAGAATGACGATAGAGACCGCATAGCCAACTTCCACTACCAGCCAGAAGCGCAGTGGACCGCGCAAGCACCGGTCTTCGACGACCCGAGACTCAACACGCTACGCTTTCGGCTGGTGGCCCGCACCCATCCGGAAAAACTGAATGCAGAGGAAACCAGGCAATGGCACGACTGGTGTAGAAAACGGCTGCAGGACCCGGACCTGGTACCCATCCCATGGCATGAATACCCGGATATGCTGCAACAACTGGAACGGCAACACCCCTTGCCGGAACTGACCGCTCTGCGGCACTGGATGGAACACCTGGCTCATGAACTGGCACTGCCGCTACCTGATCCGGCGCACAAGGGCGAACAACTGTGAACGGCCTCACGCTTTTATGAAAAAACTCCACATAAACTCTCCTACCTCCTTGAAAAATGTGACCCGCACCCCTTTTTCCCGATGGTGGATCATTAACATGCAAGTTGTCCCCCAATGACAACAGTGAATATCCGACGGCAAAACCCATGAAAGATTTTGTTCAGACAAAAATCTCGGTAGACCAGCTTTGCAAGGGCATGTTTGTTGCCCGGCTGGATCGCCCGTGGGTGGAAACGCCGTTCCCCTTCCAGGGATTCATCATCACCCGGGATCGCGAACTGGAACTGCTGCACCAGTACTGTCAGCATGTCTACATCGACATGGAGCGCGGCGTGGCGCCCGGACAGCCCCTGCGACGCTCGACCTTCGAAGCGCCACCAGTACAGGTCAAATGTGCCCGTTTCCGGGTAGATCACAAACGCTACGAAATCCGGCAGAAATTTCACCAGTACATTCATCATGCAGACCGTGCCTTCAGTGAGCTGAACCAGAGCGTGACCGCGGCTTTCGACCAGGTACGTGTAGGCCAGAAACCGAATCTGGACCCGGTTCGCCCGCAGGCGGAAAAGATGGTTCAGGCCGTCATCGACAATCCGGATACCTTCCTCTGGCTCAGTCATCTGCGCCAGGTCGATGACTACAGCTACCATCACTCGGTACGCATGTCCGTACTGGCACTGATGCTGGGCCGGCACATTGGCCTAAACGAAACCCGCCTGTACAACATCGCCCTGGGCTGTCTGTTCGCCGACATTGGCAATACCCGCATCTCGCGCAAATTACTCTACAAGCAAGGCGGCTACACCGAGGAAGAAAAGGCACGTATTCGCCAGCATGTGGATCTGGGGCTGCACATCATGAGCGGTGTGCGCGATTTCCCCAACGAAAGCATGGAAATCATCGCCACCCACCACGAACGCCATGATGGCAGTGGCTACAACAAGGGCCTGAGTGGTGATCTCATTCCTCTGGGTGGCCGCATCGCCGGCCTGGTGGATACCTACGATGCCATCACCAATCCGCGCCATCATCGCCCGGTGACTTCCACCGCCAAGGCACTGGACGAGCTCTATCGTCTGCGCAACAGGCATTTCCAGGATCAGTTGGTGGATGAGTTCATTCAGGCCATCGGCCTCTACCCCAGCGGCTCGGTGGTGGAGTTGAATACCGGCGAGACGGCCGTGGTGATCTCTCATGATGAGAAAAACCGTCTGCGCCCGGTCGTGGCCGTGATTCGCGATATTCGCGGTCAGCACCTCAGTCAACCCAGGACCATCGACCTGGCCAGTGAAAAGGCCCAGCAACAGCACATTCAAATTGCCCAGGCCTTGCCCACCATGGCCGCAGATGTGGACTACGACCGCATCCACCGCCAGCAGGTACTCAAGAAACGCAGCTGGCTGCCCTTCCTCAAAACCGCCTGATCAATGGGCAGCCCGCGTGGGCTGTTCCGGGACCAACCACCGCTCCACAGCCGGAGTGCGAATATACTGCACACGCTTTTTCATCGCCGGGGTCAACCAGACGGTGCCGGAAGCATCCACCAAAAGAATCTGATCCAGCCCCATGTCCCGCGCCGTTTGCATGGCCTCCTTCACACCGGCCACCACCAGTGCCGTGGCGGTCGCATCCGCCAACGCGCCATCCGGGGCGATGACGGTAGCCGATTGGACAGCCTGCACCGGATAACCCGTTCGCGGATCGAGAATATGGGCATAGCGCTTGCCCGCATGGGCTCGATAGCGGTAATAGTTGCCGGAAGTGAAGATGGCCTCCCCGTCCCGGGCGGCAATACGCAGCAGTACATCCCCACGGCTGGGATCCCGTACCGCGACCTGCCAGTTTCTCTCGCCATGCCGCCCGGCCACGCGCAAATCACCACCCGCATTGACAATGGCATGATGGATGCCATGCCGGGCCAGGATCGTCAACGCCTCATCCACGGCCAGCCCCTTGGCAAAACCGCCCAGATCCAGCATCACCGCGGAATTTTCACTGCAAATACCCCGTTCATCGATGTGGATATCCCTCAGGGATGGCCGCCGGGCCAACAGGGCCTGGATGGCCCGATCGTCAGGGGGTGGACCTTCGATGGGAAAATCATCGGTATGAAAGCCCCAAAGTGTGATCAACCGGCCAATAGCCGGGTTGAAGCGCCCGCCACTTTGGTCTTCGAGCTGGCGGGCGCGGCGGATGATGGCCTCCAGCTCCGGATCATGGGGTGCGCAGCGCCCTTCGGCAAAAGCCTGGTTCAAGCGAATCAGCTTGCCATCGCCCTTCCACGCATGCCAATCCCGATGCATGGCCTGAAAACGCTGCTGCAGGGCGGCCAGCGCCTGGCTGAAACGTGCCTCGTCGGTACCATAGGCCTGCACATCCACCAGCGTGCCAAAGACATACAATTGCCGATGAAAGGCCGGTGGCGGGCCGGAACAGGCCACGAGGCCCAGAAACCACCATGCCAGCAGGGCACGCCTCACCCATGAACCTCCAGTACATAGCCGCCATATTTGCGCAGGTTGATGACAGCGGTGTCCAGCATCAGGTACTGCCCCTTGATGCCCAGTAGCGTCCCTTCCAGCACGGGTTGCTTGTCCAGATTGTGCGAGACGATTTTTTGCGGATATTCCAGCACCGGATAACGAAGACGCACTTCTCCATCCAGCGGCAGACGGCGGACAGCAATTTCCGGCCATTCCAGTTGCTGCAGGTGTTCTTCAGCCAGGGATGCCAGATCGATGGATGCCGGTTCTCCCTTGAGCAGGGCGCGCCAGTTGGTCTTGTCCGCCATGGCGCGTGCCAGCTCCACTTCCACCAGCCCCGCATGCATCCGCTCGTCCACTTCCAGCAGTGGCAGGGCCTGTACCGCGCCCTGATCCACCCAGCGCACGGGAATCTGCGACCGGCGGGTGATCCCCACTTTCAGGCCGGAGGTATTGGCCAGATAGATCACATGCGGCTGCAGGCAGTTCGCCTCCCCCCATTCCGGCTCACGGCACTGGCCCTGATGATACTTGCAGGTTTCCGGCTTGAGTATGCACAGATCACAGGCGGCCAGCCGCTGGCTGCAAGGGTAGCAGTGCCCCTGACAGTAGCTCTTGCGCGTCACCCGGCCACAGTTCAGACAGCGGATCTCACCCTGAAACACCAGCCTGATGGGCTGGCCAATCCGCGTATTCAACGGTAATACGGTCTCGTCCAGCGGCAAGGCATACTGGACCTCGGGCTCCAGCCCCAACACCTGCATCTTGCGAATCCGGCCCTGCCCCAGTATTTCCATGGCCTTCAGCCGTGCAGGGGTGCGCTCAGTTCGTGTACCGCGTCCACCAGCACTTTCACATGTTCCGGATTGATTTCCGGATGAATGCCATGGCCCAGATTGAACACATGGCCACTGCCCGGCCCAAAGGATTGCAGCACTTTCTGCACTTCCCGGCGAATGGTCTCCGGCGAGGCGTACAGGGCGCTGGGGTCCAGATTGCCCTGCAAGGCCACGCGATCGCCAACCCGGGTACGGGCCTGGCCGATTTCGATGGTCCAGTCCACACCCAGCGCATCGCAGCCGGTATCGGCCATGGCCTCCAGATGGCCATCCGCACCCTTGCTGAACAGAATCACCGGCACGGGTTGGCCATCACGCTCGCGCTGCAATTGTTCCACCACCCGCTGCATGTAAGCCAGCGAGAAGGTGCGAAAATGCTCCGGCATCAGCAGCCCGCCCCAGGTATCGAAAATCATCACCGCCTGCGCACCGGCGGCGATTTGCGCATTGAGATAATCAGCCACGGCCCGGGCCAGTTTCTCCAGCAGCCGGTGGGCGGTTTCCGGCTCGTCGAACAGCAGGCCCTTGATACGGGAGAAATTCTTGCTGCTGCCACCTTCCACCATGTAGGTGGCCAGGGTCCAGGGGCTGCCGGAAAAACCGATCAGGGGCACCCGGCCATCCAGCTCCCGCCGGATCAGGCGCACGGCATCCATCACATAGCGCAATTCCTGTTCCGGGTCCGGCAGTGGCAGGGCATCCACGGCCGCGCGGGTCTGCACCGGCTTGCGGAAGGCCGGCCCCTCGCCAGTGGTGAAATACAGCTCCAGCCCCATGGCATCGGGAATGGTGAGAATGTCGGAAAACAGAATGGCGGCATCCAGCTCGAAGCGTTCCAAAGGTTGCAGGGTCACTTCACAGGCCAGCTCCGGAGTCTGGCACAATTGCATGAAGCTGCCGGCCTTTTCCCGCGTGGCCCGGTATTCCGGCAGGTAACGCCCTGCCTGACGCATGATCCAGACCGGCGTGCGGTCCACCGGCTGGCGCAGCAACGCCTTGAGAAAACGGTCATTCTTCAGTGTCATGGGTCGAATCCCGAAACAAAGAGGCACATTGTAGAGGCTCGACTGTCAGATATCCATGTGAACACGGTCAAATACCCGACAAGGCATGACCTTTGATACATTTCGATACTTGCCTTTTGGGATAGATTGCGTTTTGCTGTTCGGTTCAAATCTTTCAAGTCAAGAGAGCGCACATGTTCAACAAGACAATCACCGGCCTGACCATGGCCGCCGCCCTGGGCGTACTGGGCTTTATGCAATGGTCGCAACAAAACCTGTCACCCAACCTGCCTTCCAAACAGGCTCGTCTCATCGAAAAGGAAGCCAAGCGCGACCGGCCTGATCTTGCCCGCCAATGGTGGGCCGCGCGCACGCGCGCGCCCAAGGGGCAGAATCCGGAACAGTTGAAACTGGATGCCATGCACGCGATCCAGAAAGCGGAAAAACAAGGTGTCCTGTACAAGAGCCATGATCAGCTGATCAACCTGGCCTTTGAAGATATGGGGCCGGGCGATTTTGGTGGTCGGGTACGTGCCCTGGTCATTCACCCTGAACAGCCCGATACCGCCGTCATTGGTGGCGTAGCCGGTGGCTTTTGGAAAACCACCGATGGCGGTAAGAGCTGGCGCCCTATCGATGATTTCCTGCCGACCCTGGCCATCTCCAGCCTGATTGTCGATCCGGACAACCCGCAACGACTGTTTGCCGGTACCGGCGAGGGCTTCTTCAATGTGGACGCCCAGTCCGGCGCGGGCATTTTCGTTTCGGAAGACTTTGGCGAAACCTGGACGCAGCTGGCCGCCACCAAGACCGCAAATTTCAAGTTTGTCAATCGAATAGCACGCATCGCCGGCAGCAATGTACTGCTGGCCGCCACCCGTGAAGGCCTGTTCCGCTCGGATGATCTGGGCCAGAGCTTCGAAAAGGTTGCCAACCGGGAAGGTGGTGGCCGTGGCTTTGTCGATGTGAAGTCCAGCCCGGCCGACAACCAGGTGGCCGTGGCCGTGCACTACGGCAGTGAAAGCGGCGCGCCGCCCATCCTGAAAATCAACAGCCCGGCTGATTTGCGCGGTGAAATCGAATCCGGTGGTGCTTCTTTCGGCCCGGTGGTTCAACCAGACATGCTGACTGCTGATCTGAAATTGATCAATGACGGCACCGGTACCGCCACCGACGCCTGCGAGGACTTCACCCAGGATCTCGGCGGCAAGATTGCCCTGATCGACCGGGGTACCTGTACCTTCGTCGACAAGGTCAAGCGCGCTCAGGCCAATGGTGCCGTGGCCGTGGTCATCGCCAACAATGTGGATGGTGGTTATATCCAGATGGGCGGTGACGACCCCAACAACGAAATCACCATTCCTGCACTGATGGTCTCCCTGGAAATCGGCAACCAGATCAAGGACGCGCTTTCCAGCGATACCGTCAATGCCACCTTTACCGTGGGCGAATCACTGAACTATCTGATGCGCAGTGATGATCAAGGCCAGACCTGGGTCAAGCTGGACGAAAACAATGGCCTGCCCGTGAACGATGTGGGCCGGATGGAACTGGCCTTTGCCAGCAATGGCCGCCTGTATGTGGCCGTGGCCAATGGCAACTCGGAAACCCGTGGTTTGTGGCGCAGTGACGATCATGCCACCAATTTCTACAAGACCGCTTCCACGGAAAACTTTATTGAAGGCCAGGGTTGGTACGATCTGGCCATTACCGTGGACCCCAATGACCCGGACACCGCCTACATGGGTGCCATCAGCATGTTCAAGACCAGCGATGGTGGTGACACCATCTCCCAGACCAGCTTCAGCTACGACAATGTGGGCAAGGTGCACCGTTATACACATGCGGATCACCACAATTACACCGTGGGACCGGACGGCAGTATCTGGCAAGGCACGGATGGCGGCATCTACCGCAGCTTTGATGGCGGCATCAACTGGGTTTCCCTGAACAATGGCCTCAATATCGCCCAGCCCTATGGTATCGCCGTCAGCCCCGACGGACTGCATATTGCCGCCGGCAATCAGGACAACGGCTCGCAGATTTTCTTCGGCGACAAGAGCGAGTGGGTGGAATGGATCGGCGGTGACGGCATGATGACCGTCTGGAGCCGGCAGAACGATGGTCGCCTGGTTGGTGAACTGCAAAACGGCGTCATCTTCAAATCCGACAATTTCGGCTCCTCGAAAACCGCATTGGCCTTGCCGGACAGCGCGGACGCACCTTTCGTGACCCCGCTGGCCATGGACCCAAATGACGAAAACCGGCTGCTCGCTGGCGCCTACGATGCCATCTACTACATGAACAACGCGTTTGGCACGGCACCGGCCTGGAATGCCATCGAAGGCACCGGCAATGCCTCGGCCATGACCTTCAACCCCCATGACGGCAGTCAGGTCTTCTATGGCGATTACGGTGGCAGCGTATTCCGCATCGACAATATCGACAGCACACCGGTCGTCACCCGCATCAACAACGGGGATTTCCTTGATACCATCACCTCGGTGCTGGTCGACCCCAATGACACCACGGGCCAGACCCTCTATGTCACCGTGGGTGGCTATGGTTTCAACCGGGTACGCATGACCACCAATGGTGGCCAAAGCTGGGTCAGCATCCAATCCAACCTGCCGGCCATGCCTACCTGGAGCATTCAAGTGGATCCGCTGGAGCCCAATCGTCTCTGGCTGGGTACCGAGCTGGGCCTGTGGACCGGCATCCTTTCCGGGACCGACATCAGCTGGAACCGTTATGACCACGGCACCGCCTTCACCCGTGTGGTGCAGCTGATCTGGAACGATGACAACACCTTGTTCATCGGTACTCATGGCCGTGGCGTTTTCAAGGCCATCCGCCAGACCCTGGCCGTGGAAGCCGGTGAGCTGCAAACCGCCGGCAGCTGCAACCAGGACAACTATCTGGAACCGGGTGAAACCGCCATTCTGCCGCTGACCGTTCGCAATCTGGGGCACGACAACCTCAGTCAGGTGGTGGTCCATCCCTCACTGGGGCTGGCCGGCGTGGAAATCCTGCCCATCGGCAAGACCATCGGTGATCTGGCCGCAGGCGCCAGCGCCACCGTGCACTTCACCCTGCACAATCACAATGGCAGCAACAGCACTTGCATGCAGAACAGCAGCATCACGGTGCAGGTCAGTCATGATGGCGGCAGTTTCACCCAAGATGTCAGCCTGATCACCCATGCCAATGACAACCTGCAAAACGCGGCCTTCAAGGAAGACGCCGAGGATGCCGACACGTTGATGAGCCGGGAAAGCCGTTACGGTGGCTTGCAGTGGAAGCGCGTCGGCACCCAGGCCAACAGTGGCAGCCAGTCCTGGTTCGTGCAGGATCTGCCCCGGCTGGGGGATGCCACCCTGACCACCCCCTGGCTGACTACCGGCAGTGACCCGGTCGATATCCGCTTCGCCCTGCGCTATGACAGTGAAGGCAATGCCGAACAGTACTGGGATGGTGCCGTGATGGAACTGCGTACGCGCAGCAACCCGGATGAATGGGTGGACATTGGTGAACGCTCCACCGTACCCTATGACGGTCGCCTGTACATCAACAACACGGCACCGGGCAGAATGGCCTGGTCCGGCAAGCAGGACAGCTGGCGACAGGCGCTGGTGTCACTGGGCACCGATTTTGCCAACGACGAAATCCAGGTCCGCTTCCGCATGGTCACCGACGAAGGTACTGCCACGATCGGCGGCGGTTTCTGGCTGGATGATCTGGAAATCACCGGCACCCAATGGTCGGCCGGCATGGTCTGCTCCGCTGGCTGCGAGGACGGCTTCCGCCCCTACCGTGGCATGGGCTATGACCCCACCCGCGATGGACACGGTTTCGAGCTGCAGAAACAGGGTGACCAGTACTATCTGTACTTCTACTCCTACGACCAGAATGGCGATCCGGAATGGTTCCTGGGCATCGGCGATGTGGCCAACGGTGTCTTCAGCACCGGCACCGGCGGCCTGTACCGCTTCCGTTACGACAATGGCCAGGCAACACTGGACACTGCCAATAGCGGCACCCTCAGCCTGGATTTCAACATCGACGCCTCCGATGCCAGCTGTCAGGGCAGCGACCGCAGCAATGCCCGCCAACTGGCGCGCATGGACTGGAACATCGACGGCGAGCAGGGCAGCTGGTGTACCGAGCTGTTCCTGTTCGATCAGCAGGCCAGCAACCCCGACTACAGTGGCAGCTGGTCGGTGGAGGATGCCAACAGCGGCTGGGGCATGACCCTCAACACCCAGGGCAATACCGTGGCGGCCATCCTGTACTTCTACGACGCCGCCGGCAATCCACGCTGGCTGATCGGTACCGGTACGCTCAATGCCGACGGCAGCGCCAGCCTGAACATGAGTCAGGCCAAGGGTTTCTGCCGTACCTGCACGCCACAAGCGTTGCAATTCAGCAATGCCGGCACACTGGAACTGCAACTGAGCACGCCACAGAGCGTGGGATCCAGCAACAGCCGGGTGAACGTGGATGTGCAATATCTGGGCAGCAATGGCAAAAACTGGCAGAAGACGGATGTGCCGCTGGTGCAATTGTCGGACACCATCGAGCCCTGACATTGATTCTCGTGAACAGGGATGTTCACCACAATGCAAAAAGCCCGGCCAATGGCCGGGCTTTTTTGAAACAGAAAAAAGTCAATGAACCCGCAATGTTACAGATGCTGGGTTCCGGGTAGTGCGGGTTTCCATTCTCTCCAGGCGGCTGGCAACAGAATCATCAGCGAGCGCTGTACACCCAGCTCCGCTTCCACCTGGGGTGCGAAACGTGCCACCAGGCCCGTCCAGCCTGCCAGCAACAACAGCATCAATACCAGCCAGTTTCGTAATGGTTTGAACATGCCTCACTTCCTCCCAACCCGCTGCATTCCAAAACACTGCGGGATCACGCATACAAAAAACGAACCACTTCGTATCGTTCATCCTTTGTCAGGATGGACACTTTACCACCGAGCAGGAACCGTGCCAAACTTCCACCCACAAACCGGGAGGCTTTTTCCTTTGCTCGACCCGGTCTTTTGGTTCATTCCACCACAATCTGGTGAAAATGCATGACCACTCTCCTGCTCTCGGGCTTGATGATGTATTTGATCGGCTCCCTGCCGGGCAGCCTGCTGCTGGCACGCTGGCGGGGCTGGGCCGACCCGCGCAGCGCCGGTTCCGGTAACGCCGGCAGTACCAACATCCTGCGCATGCATGGCCGTGGGCCAGCTGCCGCCGTATTTCTGCTGGATGCCGGCAAGGCTGCCCTGGCGCTGGCCATCGGTCAGCAACTGCAACCAGAGAGCGAGATTGCACCGCTCTGTCTGGACTGGCTATGGTTGCTGGCGGTGGTGCTGGGCCATGTTTACCCGGTGTTCTACGCCTTCCGTGGCGGCAAGGGCATGGCGGCCTTCATCGGTGGCGTGGCCTGGTTGCAACCCCAGATCACCGCCCTGGTCTTCCTGCTGGTGTTGCCGGTACTGATCCTCAGCCGACGCAGCAGCATGGCATCACTGCTGGCCTTGCTGCTTTATTTTCCCCTGGGCCTGCTTGCTGCACCTGCCGACCAGCTGGACTGCCAACTCTGGGGTGCCGGCATCACTATCAGCGTAATTCTCTTTGCGCACCGGGCCAATATCCGCCGGCTGGCGGCCGGCAAGGAACCGGCACTGTGATATGAACCCTTCGCAACCACCGCTGAGCGCCCGCCTGTTTCACCTGCTGGCGGATGGCCAGCTGCACAGCGGCACGGATCTGGCGCGGCAGCTGGATGTGACCCGTGCGGCCATCTGGAAGCATATTCGCACCCTGGAAGATAGCGGCCTGCCCATTGTGCATCAACCACGAGCCGGTTACCGGCTGAGCCAGCGCATGCAGCCATTGGACCCGAATCGGCTTGTTCAAGACATCCAGAAGTCGCTGCCAGCCACGCAAGTCCAGGTCTGCTGGCAATGCCCTTCCACCCAGCCGGCAGCCACTCGGCTGTTACAGCAAACCGGCATGCCGGCCGTGGTGTTTTGCGAATGGCAAACCGAGGGCCGTGGCCGCCGTGGGCGACAGTGGTACAGCACGCCAGGTGCCAGCCTGGTGTTATCGGTGGCTGTCTCATTGCCATCCGGCATGTCCAACCTGCAAAGCCTGCCATTGCTGCTGGGCATTCGCCTGGCAGAAACCCTGCATCAAAACGGCTTCGACACCGTGGCCCTGAAATGGCCCAATGACCTGGTTTGCTGGCAGAATGGAAAACTGCATAAACTGGGCGGCCTGCTGCTGACCCTGCAAGGCGAGATGGAGGGCCCGGTCACGGTCACCGCCGGCCTGGGGCTGAACCTCTACCCACTGGCTCCTGCGACCCCGGACACCGCCCTGCCCGTGGCCGCTCTCACCCAACTGGCTCCAGTGGATCGAAACCAGCTGGCCGCAGAACTGGCCTGTACCCTGTTGCAAACCCTGCGGGATGCCCCCATGACCCCTTTTGCCAACCTGCAGGGCAGTTATAACCAACTTCACGCCCTGCACGGCAGGCCCGTCTATCTACTGAATGAAAACAACCGGCTCCACGGGCTGGTCGAAGGGGTGGATACACAAGGCCGGCTACTGCTGCAAATCGGTGACCAGACCTTGACAATCACCGCCGGCGAGATCAGTGTTCGCCCTGATGAAAACCCTACTGATTGATGCCGGCAACAGCCGGCTGAAATGGCAGTGGCTGGAAACCGGCCACAGCAGCCCTATCCAGGAACGGGCCAACACCGACCTGCCCGCCGACGAGCTGTTGCAGTACTGGAAGGCCCAGGCCCCCGCCGCCATCCATGTGGCCTGCGTGGCCGGCCCGTCGCTGCGCTCATGGCTGGAAAAACAACTGCCGGATATCGCCCCGACCCAGTTCTACCGGAGTCCGGCACAAACCGGCCCGCTGATCAACGCCTATGACAGACCGGCGGATCTGGGCGTGGATCGCTGGTGTGCCATGCTGGCCGTGCCGGTCCTCGGGCGCGCCCCTTTTGTGCTGGTGGATTGCGGCACGGCCCTGACGCTGGATGCCGTGGCCGCCAGTGGCCAGCACCTGGGCGGCAGCATCCTCATCAGCCCTGAAACCGCCCTGCGCGCCCTGCACGACTACACCGGCCTGCCACACGCGCAAACAGTACCCGAAGTGCAGTGGCTCCATGACAACAGCCTCGATGCACTCGCTCATGGCCAGTGGTCGATGGCCATCGCCGCCATCGAACAGTTTCTGGTCACCTGCGAACAGCGCATTGGCACCGTACCACAACGGTTTATTGCCGGTGGCGCTTCCGCTACACTGGCCCCATTGCTGCCACAGGCCTGGCGCGTACTGCACCACCCGGTGCTGCGAGGCCTGCAACGCTGGATTGAAATCTCTTCCAAAGGATAAGGCATGTCACTGCGCGGTTTCGCCCTGATACTGGTATTGATCAACCTGGGACTGGCCGTGTTCTGGATCCTGCAACCCAAACCCCGGGCCGAAACCCTGCCACCGGTCACCGACTCCGGCATTCCACCCTTGACCCTGCTCAGTGAATTCGATGCCCGGCAGGGGATATCCGAAAGCGTGCACAACCGTGTCGAACCTGGTCAGCAGGATACCCTGGCCTGCTACAGTCTCGGCCCGTATGCCACCCGTTCCGAGGCGCGCCGTGCCCTGGGCGTGATTCGCAACGATGTAGAGCGCGCCCGCATCCGCCAGAGCGAGGCCATGCAGACCCTGGGCTACTGGATCTATCTCCCGGCCGTATCCACCCGGGCGGAAGCCCTGGCCCTGGCGCGGCAACTGTCCGAACTGGGCGTGCGCGACTACTATGTAGTCACCGCCGGGGAACGCATGAATACCGTTTCCCTGGGCTTGTTCAGCGTCAAGGAAAACGCCACCCGCAGGCTGGAAGGCATGAAACAGCTGGGCTTTGATGCACGCATGACCATCCGCAAGGAAAAACGGCCCGTGTATTTTGTCGACTATGCCCACCACCCCGCCCAGGAGCCGGATTGGGAAAGCGCCTTGCGCGGTGACCCCAACAAGACCCGCACTCCCGCACCCTGTTTCTGAACAAATCGGTTCTTCCCCCCCGTCTTAGCCACTCCGGTCAGCGCGCATCAGAATACCACCACACCCCTCTCTTCCATCCCCGCCAACGGTTCGACTGACGCCCTGCCACGCACCGCCGGCTAAAGTTTTTGCAGTCCTGCCCGATATTGTTACCATGCAGTTGGGCAATGTCGCCCACAACACAAGGAGAACAATGATGAAATCAACCATTCTGGCACTGCTGTTACTGGCCCCCATGGGCGTGGTTCTGGCCGGGGAGGTTTCCCCGGAAACCGTAGAAGGTGCCACCACGGTGGACACCGCCAAGGCCAAGGAACTGTTCGATCAGGGAGTGAAATTCGTGGACGTTCGCCGTACCAACGAGTACGAGGAAGCCCGCATTCCCGGTGCCATCGGCCTGGAACTCAAGCACGAGTTCAACGAGGACAGCCTGGCCAAGGCAGTCAAGAAGGACGAGCCGGTGGTGATCTACTGCAACGGCCCCAAGTGCCTGCGCAGCTCCAAGGCATCCGCCAAGGCGGTCAGCTGGGGCTGGACCAAGGTCTATTATTACCGTGAGGGCATGCCTGCCTGGCAGGCCGCCGGCATGCCGGTGGAATAAACGGAATATCCTTCCGGGCATGGATGCCCGACCCCATCTAGCTCGGAGTCGCTATCATGAGTTTACGCATTCAGGTCATCATTATCAGCATCAGCTTCCTGCTGCTGGCCACGCTGGGCGCCTTTGTTTCCCATGTCTATGTCACGGGCACCCTGGAACAGCAAATCGAAGAACTGTCCATTGATGGTTCGCGGGATCTGTGGCAGGAATGGCTGGAAGGCAATCTCAAGGACATGCAGGGCAATACCCGCACACTCACCCGCAACCGTGACCTGACCACGGCATTGGCCGAGGGCGCGGACCCGGCCGAAGTGGCCGAAGCGACCGCCCCCAGCTATCGCCGCCTGAGCGTGGCCCGGGTACTGGACCGGCTGATCATTCTGAATCAGGACGGCCAACCCATCTACACCGACCCCGAAGACACCAGCCCCCAGCTGGGCAAGGCGCTGGTTGCCCAGGCACTGGCGGATCACAAGGTGATCTCGGGCCTGGCCAGTGACGAACAGGGCATGCTCTACAACACGCTGGTCTTCCCGCTGTTCAACCGTGGAAAATTA
>WFUE01000182.1 GCA_015485125.1 Lysobacterales bacterium
CAGCTCTGTGTCGTGCCCTCGCGTCGCGAAGGCTTTTCCTACGTAGTGGCTGAAGCACTGGTTGCCGGTGTGCCAGTCCTTTCCACGGACGTTCCAGTCGCCAATGAAGTGCTCCCGCCCGCATTCATCGTGCCCAAGGCTCGTCCCGAACAGCTTGCGGAGAAGATTCGTCACATCCTGCGGCAGCTGCCTCAGGCACAACGTGAACTGGAGCCGGTCTTCGACTTTGCGCGCGCCACGTTCACTGTGCAAGCCATGTGCACCGCTACCCTGAACTACTACCAGGAACTGCGTGCCCTGCCAGATTCCGGCCCATTCTGAAGCGGGCTTTCTACCCGCTCCGGCTGCGGGTACAATCCTCGCCCTGATCAAAGGACAGCCCCGCCCATGTCTCAAGCCGCCAACGCCATTGCCCAACGCCGTACTTTTGCCATCATCTCCCACCCCGATGCCGGCAAGACCACGCTCACTGAAAAAATCCTGCTGTTTGGTGGCGCCATCCAGATGGCCGGCTCCGTCAAATCACGCAAGGCCGACCGCCATGCCACTTCCGACTGGATGGAAATGGAGAAGGAACGTGGAATCTCGGTCACCTCATCGGTGATGCAGTTCCCCTACAAGGGGCACATCATCAACCTGTTGGACACGCCCGGTCACGCCGATTTCTCCGAAGATACCTACCGCACGCTGACGGCGGTGGATTCCGCCCTGATGGTCATCGACTGCGCCAAGGGCGTGGAAGAACGCACCATCAAGCTGATGGAAGTCTGCCGCCTGCGTGACACGCCCATCTTCACCTTCATCAACAAGCTGGACCGTGAAGGGCGGGAGCCCATCGAACTGCTGGACGAAGTGGAAGAAGTGCTGGGTATCCAGTGCGCGCCGGTAACCTGGCCCATCGGCATGGGCAAGCGTCTGCGCGGGGTCTATCACCTGATCAATGATGCCATTCATCTCTACGAGGCCGGTCACAACTACACCCGCCAGCCCGGTACCATCATTCAGGGCCTGCACAGCGCGGAAGCCGATCGGGCCCTGGGCGACATGGCCGACGAATTGCGCGAGGAAATCGAGCTGGTCCAGGGTGCCAGTCACCCTTTCGACCCGGAAGCCTATCAGCAGGGCCGGCAGACACCGGTGTTTTTCGGTTCCGCCATCAACAACTTCGGCGTGGAGCCCTTGCTGGACAGCTTTGCCCAACACGCACCCCCGCCACAACCACGGCAAACCACCACCCGCACGGTGGAGCCGGA
Organism: Lysobacterales bacterium; assembly: GCA_015485125.1. Lineage (GTDB taxonomy): Bacteria > Pseudomonadota > Gammaproteobacteria > Xanthomonadales > S139-57 > S139-57. Next base: position 1,254 of record WFUE01000182.1, read on the forward strand.
GGAAAAACCCCTGACGGGCTTCGTGTTCAAGATCCAGGCCAATATGGACCCGGCTCACCGCGACCGTGTGGCCTTCATGCGTATCTGTTCCGGCAAGTTCGAACCGGGGATCAAGATGCTGCACGTGCGCACGGGCAAGGAAATCAAGATTGCCAAGGCCCTGACCTTTCTCGCATCTGATCGAGATCATGTCACCGAGGCCTGGCCTGGTGATATCGTAGGCATCCACAACCACGGCACCATCAGCATTGGTGATACCTTCACCCAGGGCGAGAGCCTGCGTTTTACCGGTATCCCCAATTTTGCGCCGGAGTTGTTCCGCCGGGCACGCCTGCGCGACCCGATGAAGCTGAAACAGCTGCAAAAGGGTCTGCAACAGCTTTCCGAGGAAGGGGCCACCCAGTTTTTCCGCCCGCTGATGGGCAATGACCTTATCCTCGGCGCCGTGGGCGTACTGCAATTCGATGTGGTGGCCTACCGGCTGAGGGCCGAATACAAGGTGGATGCCACCTTCGAGGCCGTGGATGTGGCCACCGCACGCTGGATCAGTTGCGAGGATGAAAAGCGGTTACAACAATTCCGGGAAAAGGCCGCCCTGCATCTGGCTGAAGACAGTCACGGGGATCTGGTCTATCTGGCACCCAGCCGGGCCAACCTGCGACTGACCATGGAGCGGTTCCCGGAAATTGAATTCCACGCTACCCGTGAGCACGGGGGCTGAAGAGGAAGATCATCATGAAAGCCATGCTTAGCCTGTTGCTACTGTTGCTCCTGCAACCCGTGCTGGCCTCCCACGCCGAGGATGGTCGTGGCCTGTTCCAGCAAAACTGTGCCGGCTGTCATGGCGAAAACGGCGATGGCGGCGTGGGCGTGCCACTGAATTTGCCAGCCTTTCAGGCCTCCGTGGACGACCACTACCTGCGCCAGACCATCCGCCTGGGTCGCCCCGGCAGGGTCATGCCAGCCTTCTCCAGCCTCAGCGACGAGCAGATCCGCAAGATCATCACCTATATCCGCAGCTGGACCGGCAAGCCCGCGCCCAGCTTCGACAAGCAGCCCGTGCAGGGCGACCCGGCGCGCGGCCAGCAGCTGTTTGCGCAACATTGTGCCAGTTGCCATGGCAAGGATGCCCGCGGCGGGCACGGTACCGGCGTGACCCTGTCCCGCCAACGCGACCTGCCCATTCTGGCACCTGCCCTGAACAACGCCGGTTTTCTCGCGGCTGCTTCCGATGCGCTGATCCTCAACACCATCAAAAAGGGCCGCATCGGTACCCCCATGCCCGCCTTCGCTCAGACGGGTCTGCCCGAGCAAGACATGAAGGATATCGTCGCCTGGCTGCGTAGCCTGGAAAAAACCCTTCAGCCACGTGCACTGCCGGAACATATTGAGCCGGTGATCGTGGTGGAGGCCGACGATACTTATGAAAATACCATTCAGGCCATCAAGGACACCATCGTCGGCAACAACTTCCGTTTTATTCGCGAGCAGAAACTGGAACAAGGCTATTTTCCGGATGATCAGGTCAGCCAGAAGGAAACCATCCTCTATTTCTGCAATTTCAACTTTCTTTACGACGCCATGAATGTGGACCCCAGGGTAGGCATGTTCCTGCCCTGCCGCATCACGGTGGTGGAACGCGGAGGCAAGGTGCTGGTCATGGCCACCAATCCCAAGGCCATGTCCATCCTGTTCAACAACGATGAACTGGACAAGGCCTGTGACACCATGGGCCAGATCTATCGCGATCTCATCGAGGAGGCCACCCTGTGAAACACTGGATATTCTTGCTGTGCCTGCTGGCCTTCCAGACTCAGGCCGAAGACCTGCTCATGGTGCGTTCCGCCCAGAGCTTCCCCGAAACCATGCTGCTGCTGCAACAGACCATCGCCGACAAGGGCTATACCCTCTCCAGGGTCCAACGCGTGGATGTGGGCCTGACGAAAATGGGTTACAAGACCGACAAGTACCGGGTGGTCTTTCTCGGCAAGCCGGAAGAAATTCGCCAGCTGAAGCAACGCTACCCCGAACTGATTCCCTACCTGCCACTGAAGATCTCCATCTTCGCCGAGAACGATCAGACCCTGCTCAGCACGGTCAACCCGGAATTTCTCGGCAAGTTCTACCACCAGCCGGCACTGCAACCCGTGTTCCGTCGCTGGGCAGACGATCTGCACGACATCCTCGAAACCGTGCGTACCCGCGGAAACCGATAGCCAACCGTTCATGCGGCCGGCTTGTATATTCCGTATCGTGGTAGTAAGATAGTAATTAATTACTTACTTTTATGGCCAAAATGAACCACGAACCCAGCAAACGGCACTTGCCAGCGGAACAACGCAAGGCGCTGACCGTACAAACGGTCATCGACCTGGCCGCACGCATGGACCCCAGCCGCATCACCACCGCCCGCATCGCCGAGCACATGGGCCTGACCCAGGGCGCCCTGTTCCGGCATTTCCCCGACAAGCAGACACTCTGGGCCGCCGTCATGGAATGGGTGGCCACCACCCTGATGGAGCGCCTGAGCCGGGCACAGGCCGAACAGGCCTCGCCACTGTCCGCGCTGGAAGCCATGTTTCACGCGCACCTGGCCTTCGTGGCAACCCACCCCGGCGTACCACGCATGCTGTTTGGCGAGCTGCAACAAAGCGAAGACACACCGGCAAAAAAACTGGCCAGGGAAATGCTGGCCCGGTACCGCACACAGGTGAAGACAGAGCTTCAACAAGCCATTGCAAAGCGGGAGATCGCGGCAGATACCGATCTGGATGCCGCCGCCGTGCTGTTTATCGGCATGCTGCAGGGGCTGGTGATGCAGGCACTGATCAACAACAGCCCCACACAAATGACGGAACAGGGTCAGGCTGTATTTGCCCTGTTCCGCCAAAGCCTCAATTCAGCAGGGAGCTCAGCAAAACCATGAAACGCATGGCATTGGCCCGCAGCCTGTTTTTGCTGCTGCTTCTCCTCGTCCTTCTGGGCTTGTTTGTCTACGCCGCCTTTCGCGCAGGGCCACTGGCTCCAGTGGCCGTCACCGTTCAGAAAGCCGGTTCCGCCTCCCTCAGGCCCGGCCTCTACGGTATCGGCAGCATCGATGCCGAAAGACGTTACCGTATCGGCCCGGTCCAACCCGGGCGCGTGGCCCGGCTGAATGTAGACGTGGGTGATACCGTCCACAAGGGCCAGTTGCTGGCTAGCATGGATCCGGTGGATCTGGAGGAACGCATTGCCGCGCAACAAGCCGCGCTGGCCAGTGCAAAAGCCAACCAGGAACAGGCCCAGGCCCAATTGGATTATGCCCGTCGGCAACTGCAACGCTTTAGCGAATTGTTACAGACCGGCACCACCACACAGGATGTGGTGGATAGCAAGCGGCTGGCCGTACAGTCCGCCGAAGCGGCGCGGGAAGCGGCCGAAAGGCGCATCCTTCAGCTACAACACGAAGGTCGTGGCCTGGAAGAACAACTACGCAACCTGCAATTGCTGGCACCGGCCGATGGCATGGTGGTGGCACGGCTGGCACAACCGGGGGACGCCGTGGGCGCCGGCCAGGCAGTGCTGGAAATCATCGACCCGGACAGCCTCTGGGTCAGCACCCGCTTCGATCAGGTACGTGCCCAGGGCCTGAGCGCCGGTTTGCCGGCGCGTATCCATTTGCGCTCCCGGCCACAACAGCCTTTGGAAGGCGTGGTGGCCCGGGTGGAGCCGCTGGCCGATGACATCACCGAGGAGATGATCGCCCAGGTTCGCTTTCGATCCACGCCCACGCCCATGCCACCGCTGGGTGAGCTGGCGGAAGTGTATCTGCAACTGCCGCCCCTGCCGGAAGGGCCGGTCATCCCCAATGCCGCCCTGCGTATCTGGAACGGTAAAACCGGTGTCTGGCTACTGGACGGTGAAAAGATCCGATTCCAGCCGGTCGTGGCCGGGCGGCAGGATCTGCAGGGCAACGTGCGTATTGAACAGGGCCTGGCCGCTGGCCAAAAGATCGTGGTCTACAGTGAAAAGGCACTGGAACCACACACCAGGGTGCATGTTGTGCAATCACTGGTACGACCATGATCAGTCTGGCCGGTCGCGACATCCTCCATGCCTGGGGCAAGTTTCTCTTTACCGGTCTGGGCCTGGGCCTGCTCATTGGTGTCACCCTGTCCATGGCCGGCGTGTATCGCGGCATGGTGGAGGATGGCCGGGCGCTGATCCAGGCCAGTGGCGCCGACCTGTGGGTGGTACAGCAGGATACACTGGGCCCCTTCGCGGAACCTTCCGGCCTGCGGGACGATCTCTGGCGCAACATCGCCGCCTTGGAGGGCGTGGCCGCCGCAGCCAATGTCACCTACATGACGTTGCAGATACACAGTGACCGCCATGAAAGCCGGGTGATGCTGGTGGGATTGACCCCCGGCGACAACCGCCTGCCGGGCTGGCCCCGTTTTCTGCTGGCCGGGCGCCACATCAGCCGGGGCCACTATGAAGCGGTGGCAGATATCGCCTCGGGCTTTCATCTGGGTGAGACCCTGAAAATCAAGCGGCATCATTACACCGTGGTGGGTCTGACCCGGCGCATGGTCTCCCCCAGCGGTGACCCCATGGTGTTCATTCCGCTGAAAGATGCCCAGGAAGCCCAGTTCCAGAAGGACAACGACAGCATCATCCGCCAACGCCACCGTACAGCGGCCAATCCGGTTCTGAGCGACAGCCGCGTGCAGACCGCCGTGAACGCACTGCTCAACAATCAGCAGCAAGTTAACGCCGTGCTGGTCCGCCTGCAACCGGGCGCGCAACGGACCAGGATTGCCGAGCACATCCGCCGCTGGCAACGCCTGCAAGTCTATGACAACCAACAAATGGAGCGCATTCTGGTCGGCAAGCTTATTGCCACCGCCGCGCGGCAGATCGGCCTGTTTCTGGTGATTCTGTCGCTGGTCAGCGCCACTATTGTGGCCTTTATCATCTATACCCTGACCATGGACAAGATCCGTGAGATCGCCGTGCTGAAACTGATCGGCACCCGCAACCGCACCATTGCCGGCATGATCCTGCAACAGGCACTGGCGCTGGGTATCATCGGTTTTGTAATCGGCAAGATAGCCGCCACCTTCGCCGCACCCCATTTTCCCAAATATGTGGTACTGCTGCCTCGGGACAGCATTACCGGCTTGCTGGCCGTACTGTGCATTTGCGCACTGGCCAGCCTGGTGGCCATTCGCATGGCACTGAAAGTAGACCCGGCCGAGGCCCTGGGAGGTTGAACATGCAAAAGCCGGATCAAAACCCGCAGGGCATCCTCATCGAGGGGCTGAAAAAACGCTATGGCCAGGGTGAAACGGCCGTGGATGCCCTCAAGGGCGTGCACATGCAGGTGGCAGCGGGAGAGGTGGTGGGGCTGGTGGGCCCGTCCGGTTCGGGCAAGAGCACCCTGCTCAAATGCCTGGGCGCGGTCATCGAGCCTACCGCCGGCCGCATGTACCTCAACGGGAAGCGGATCTATGACGATGGCTGGCTGGTCGACGACCTGCGCGCATTGCGTCGCGACCGCATCGGGTTCGTGTTCCAGGCACCCTATCTGATTCCCTTCCTCGATGTACTGGACAATGTGGCACTGCCCCGCATGCTGGCCGGCGAACCCAATCCACAAGCCCGGTCAGAGGCCATGAACCTGCTAAAGGCCCTGGATATACAGCACCGGGCCCAGGCCATGCCCAGCCAGTTATCCGGTGGCGAGCAACAGCGGGTGGCCATCGCTCGGGGTCTGGTCAACCACCCACCGGTAGTGCTGGCTGACGAACCCACCGCGCCGCTGGATTCCGCCCGTGCCATGATGGTGATGCGCATCCTGCAACAGATGGCACGCGATTACCAAGCTGCCATCATCGTGGTCACCCATGACGAGAAAATCATCCCCACCTTCCGGCGGATCTACCACATCCGTGATGGCATCACCGTGGAAGAAGCCGGCGAGGGCCGCCCGCTGGATTGAAGCTCGTCTGCATACATTGCACAAAGGGCTTCTGCTACCCTATGGCATGCTTTGACAGAACACAGGCATGCACCCATGCAGGATACCGCCGACAGCCGCGCCTTTTTCTCCCGTCTCAATGCCCGCCAGTACGAGGAACAACTGGTGCCACGCATCTTTCGTCCCTGGGCCGAGGCCTTGCTGCCCTGGCTGGACGCACCTGCGGGCGGGCGCGTGCTGGATCTGGCCTGTGGTACCGGTGCCCTGACCCGCTGCCTGCATGAACAACGCCCGGATCTGGAACTGTACGGGCTGGACCTGAGCGCGGACATGCTGGAAATCGCCCGAACCTGCTGCCCTGCCGTGCACTGGCAGGAAGGCAATGCCCTGAACCTGCCCTGGCCGGATGATCATTTCGACACCGTCTGTTCACAGCAAGGCCTGCAATTCGTGCCGGAACGGCCCGCCGTGCTGCACGAGATCCGGCGGGTGCTGAAACCGGGCGGGCAACTGCTGGCCGCCTGCTGGCAACCGGTGGAAGAGAACGGTGTCTATACCGCCCTGCTGGAACTGGCCGAGGAACAGGGCTGGGCAGGTTTTGCCGGCTTCATCCGGCAAATATTCTCCTGGCCGCGGGATGCGTTACTGCCGGCGGTGGAACAGGCCGGTTTGGCCGTGGAAGCCATGGACAGCCCATGCCGGGAGACGCGCTTTCCCTCTCTGGCGGGCTTTTTCCACATTTTCTCCCGCGTGCCGCCCCTGCAGCCGGACTGGGATGCCCTGGATACCGTGACCCAACAACGCTTTCTGGCAAAACTGGAAGCCCGCTGCGCCGGCTGGTGCGAGGGCGGTGAGCTGGTCTTTCCCATGTGCACCACCCTGCTACGGGCCCGCAGGCCGCAAGCCTGAAGGCACTCAGGCCTTCAGCAACCGCTCCAGCATATCGGCCAGGTTCACCTTCTGGCTATCCGTCTCCAGCCGGCAGGCGCGCACGATGGCCAGCAGATCTTCCAGCGCGGTATCGAAATCGTCGTTGACCACCAGATAATCGAATTCATCGCAATGGGACATCTCCAGCCGGGCCTCGCCCAGGCGGCGTTCGATCACCGCCGGGTCATCCTGCCCCCGGCCGCGCAGGCGACGCTCCAGTTCTTCCCGAGAGGGCGGCAGAATGAAAATACCGTGGGCATGGCGGATCTTCTCCCGAATCTGCGCCGCGCCCTGCCAGTCGATTTCCAGCAGCACATCCAGGCCCTGGGCACGGATGGCCTCCACCTTCGCCGCTGCCGTGCCATAGTAATTGCCGAAGACTTCCGCGTACTCGAGAAAAGCCCCTTCGGCAATCATCTGCTCGAAGCGTTCCCGGCTGACATAGTGGTACTGCGCGCCATCCACCTCACCGGGCCGGGGCGGGCGGGTGGTATAGGAAACCGACAGG
>WFUE01000183.1 GCA_015485125.1 Lysobacterales bacterium
AACCCATTCTGATGAAACAGGCCTGTCTGGTGGGCCCACGCAGCCAGGCGGCAATGCCGTAGGGTGCAATAGCGCAGCGTATTGCACCAGATCCCCTTCATGACCGACGGCGGAATACGGCTTCGCCTATTCCGCCCTACCACGGGTTTTGAGCAGGGGGTTTTCGGCAGACAATGCAGCTTCTCCAACGCAGCATGGCGGAAAACAAGCCCCTTCAGCCTGAAGGCGGCGTTTTTTCGCAGATCAAGGCGCGAGGTTCTGCCCGGCCGGGAGCGTACTTTACAGTACGTGACCGGACGGGCAAGGTTCTCGCAACGCAGAGATGCGGAAAACAAGCCCCTTCAGGAGGATAATGCGAGTTTTTCGCGGGTATACACCCCCGCCGCCGCCCCCGCGGTCAGCACGGCCAGCAGCAGGGTGCCCAGCACGGCGCTGAACAGGTGCAGCAGGGTGATGGTTTCACCACGCACGGCTTCGTTGATGATGAGGTTCTGGCCGAGGATGGGCACCCAGTACATCCAGTCGGCGCTGTCCACCGGGGCGATCATCAGGATCAGGCTGGGCACGATGGGCACGAACATCAGCAGGCTGACGTAAGTCTGCGCTTCCCGGAAGCTCTTGGCCTGGGCCGCAATCAGGGTTTGCAGGCCGGATGCCAAAAGCGGCATGGGCAACATGGCCAGCAGGATCATCACCGCGCCGGCGGGAGTCCAGGCCAGTTTCATGTCCATGGCTTCCAGCGGGATGAAACGCAGGGATACCCAGAAGGCCAGCATATTCAGCAGCAGCGAGAACAGGGCGAACTGGCTGGCGGCGAGAATCTTGCCCAGCATCAGCGCCCAGCGCGGTACCGGCAGGGTGAACAGCGGCTCCAGCGAGTTGCGTTCCCGTTCGCCGGCAGTGGCGTCCATGGCCACATGCATGCCACCCACGAACACCGCCATGATGAAGAAATAGGGCAGCATGGCCAGCAGGCGGGCGGCGTCCGAGCCCTTGGGGGCCTGGTCGCGCTGTTGCACGCGCAGGGGCTGGATGAGTTGCGGATGCACCCCGCGCAGCAACAGACGCTGGGCGGCCACGGTCTGGCCGTAGCGCTCGATGGCCTGCTCCAGCCGGCGGCGCTGGGAGCGGGTTTTCTGCTGGGTGCTGTCGTAGTAGAGCTGCACGGTGGCCGGTTTGCCCGTGGCCAGTTGCGCCGGGTAGTCGGCGGGTATCTCCAGCGCCAGCTTGAATTGCCGTTCGCGTATCTGCCGGGCCAGATCGGCCTGTTCGTCTGTCACCGGTTGCAGCAGGATGTCCTGCGCCGCCAGCCATTCCGCCAGTGCCGGCGCGTGTTCCGCGCCCAGCACCGGCACTTCCAGGGTGGATTGCGCCTGTTCCAGCTCCACCGACAGCATGTAGCTCATCAACATGCCGAACAGAATCGGCCCCAGCAGCGGCCCCATGAGCAGGGAGGAAAGCAGGGAACGCCGGTCGCGCAGGTTGTCCAGCGCTTCCTTGAACCAGACCACCCGAATGACATGCCACCATGTGTTCATGTTTCCGCTCCCGTCAGTTGTACAAAGGCTTCTTCCAGATCGTCGGTGCCCGCCTGATGGCAGATTTCATCCCGCGTGCCATCGGCGACGATACGGCCCCGGCCGATCATCACGACGCGGTCGCACAGCCGTTCCACTTCCTGCATCACATGGCTGGAAAACAGAATGCTGTGGCCTCGGGCGCGCAAATCCAGCAGCAGTTGCCGCAGGCCGCGCACCGAGCCTACATCGAGGCCGGAGGTGGGTTCATCCAGCAGCAGATGCCGGGGCTGGTGGATCAGGGCGCGGGCGATGGCCACTTTCATCCGCTGGCCCAGGGAAAAGCCCTCGCAACGGCGATGGAGAAAGTCCTCCATGCCCAGTTCTTCCGCCAGGCGCTGGATGCGCTGCCGGATCTGCGCCTCCGGCAAGCCATGCAGGTGGCCGTAGTAGGCGATGTTTTCCCAGGCGCTGAGCCGGTTGTACAGGCCCTTGGCATCCGGCAGCACGCCGATGCGGGCCAGCGCCCGCCGGGGATCATCCTGTACGGAAATGCCGTCGATGCGTGCTTCACCGGCATCGGGCCGCGCCAGCGCGTACAGGCAGCGCAGGGTGGTGGTCTTGCCGGCCCCGTTGGGCCCCAGCAGGGCGACGATTTCCCCTTCTCCCACCTGAAAACTCACGCCGTCCACGGCCTGCACTGTGCCAAAGCGCTTGCTCAGTTGCCGTACTTCAATCATCTTCAACCTCCTTGGGCAACACGGCCGGGCCATTGGCGGAAAGAAACAGGCGGGGCGGATGCAGCCGCTCCAGGCAATCGGTATCCAGCGCGTCCGGATCGGTACCGTCGATGAAATCCCCTGCGATGCGGCCCATGCAGCGACCCAGTATCACCAGATGCCCCTGCCCCGGCGCCACCAGATGCCGGCTGTTGGGAATCTGTTGCTGCAAGCGTTCGCCGAAGACCGGTGGCGTGACCGGATCCCACTGGCCGGAAAGCAGCAGCGTGGGTACGGTGGTCTGCAAGGGCTGACGCACATCCGGGATACGCCGGCCCTGCGGCCAGACGCTGCAAACGGCCTCGATCTGCGTCATCAGGCTGTCACCCAGCACCGTATCGTGATTGTCCACCGGCATCTGCGCCATGAAGGGCCAGTCCTCGGTGCAGAGGATGCTGTTCTGCATGATGACGGCGATGGATTCACCCAGTTGCTCGGAGAGCATCAGCCCCTGCGCGGCCATGGGCTGCCAGTCGCCGGCCCAGGCCTGCTCGATCAGCCAGGGCAGCAAGGCCAGCTGGCTGCCCTGATAGGCATACATGCGCAGCGCGGCCTGTGGCAGGGTGCGGGTCAGGGGAACGGTCGTCCATGCGCCGCTGCGTGGGTGGCGTACGCGCAGCTGGCCACCCTGGCTGTCCGCCCGTGCGGGCAGCCCGAGCAGGTGCTCGCGCAGATCCGGCCACTGCTGCTGGCAGGCCGGTGTCTGTTCGCATTGCGCCACCATCAAATCCAGCACCCGTTGCAGGTTGACCGCGTGATGCACGCCCAGAGGCTCGTCCACCGGCACCACGCCATCGAGAATCACCCGCTGCAAATGCCGCGGAAAGGCGTGCATGTAGCCGGTGGCCAGCCGCGTGCCATAGGAGCCGCCGTAGAGGCTGATTTTTTCCGCGCCCAGCGCCCGGCGCACGGCATCCAGATCCCTCACCGCTTCGCGGGTGGTGAAATAGCGCACATCCAGATCCACGGTTTGCAGGCATTGACGCATCTGCTGGCGGATCTTCTCCCGGGACGGGGGTTCCAGCTCGCCAGTAGCGTCCAGCTCACATTGCGGCCGGGTGGAACGACCGGTGCCGCGCTGGTCCACAATGATCAACGGGTGATGGGCGCGCAAGGGGTCCAACTGGCGCATCAACGCGGGAAAGACATCGCTGCCGCCCTGCCCCGGCCCGCCGGCCAGCAGAAACACCGGCTCGCCCTGCTCGGCCTGATAGCGGGCCGCGTAGCGCATCAGATGCAGGGTAATGCTTTCCCCTTGCGGCTGATCCGGATTCAGCGGCACGGCCAGTTCGGCACAGTCCGGCTCATAGCGCGTGGGCAGGTCATCGGCACAGCGGCCCCAGTCGATACCGGCCTGTACGCTGCTGCTCATCCACAGTACCGCCAGAGCGGCCCATCGTTTTGCTTGCATCCTCGTGCCTCATGCTGCCAGTCTCGCCGATCAGCTTGCGGCAATTGCGGGCGGAATGCCTGTGCCAGTGGTCACAGGGCCGTTTGCAACAAGCTGTTAATCCGTACTGGATTAGGCTGGCTCTTTTTTGGATGGCAAAACCATGCTCTATCTGGCCTCGCGCTCACCCCGGCGGGCGGAATTGCTGCAGCAGATTCACCTGCGCTTCGAGCCCTGCCCGGCGGATATCGACGAAACGCCCCTGCCCGACGAAAGCCCGGAAGCCTATGTGCTGCGCATGGCGGAAGAAAAGGCCCGCGCAGCCTGGCAAACCCTGCAGGAGACGACCGGCCACACCATGCTCGCCGCCGATACTTCGGTAGTGCTGGAGGGCGAGATTCTCGGCAAGCCCCGGGACCGGGCCGATGCCGAAGCCATGCTTGCCCGGCTTTCCGGCCGCTGCCATCAGGTACTCAGCGCCGTCTGCGTGCTGCGGGAAAATTTCTGCCAAAGCCGGTTACAATGCTCGCAGGTGAGCTTTCGTGCGCTGGAGATGGCGGAAATTCAGGCATACTGTGCCACTGAAGAACCCATGGACAAGGCCGGTGCCTACGCCATTCAGGGCTATGCCGCCGTTTTTGTCCAGCGACTGGAAGGCAGCTATTCCGGCGTCATGGGCCTGCCTCTGCTGGAAACCTGGCAACTGCTGAAGGAAAGCGCATGCTTGTAAATGGTGATCTGCACGAAGAAATTCTGGTCAATGTCACCCCACGGGAGACACGGGTCGCCGTGGTGGAAAACGGTGTACTGCAGGAAGTGCATATCGAGCGGCACGAAAACAGCGGCTATGTGGGGAACATCTTCGTTGGCCGGGTGGTGCGGGTGCTGCCGGGCATGCAGGCGGCCTTCGTGGACATCGGCCTGGAACGGGCCGCCTTCCTGCATGCCCGCGACATGCAGCCGGACAACTGTGGCGGGCAGGAAGATCAGGACGAAACACCCGACATCCGCAAACTGGCGCACGAAGGCCAGCGGCTGGTGGTACAGGTCACCAAGGACCCCATCGGCAGCAAGGGCGCGCGCCTGACCACCAACCTCTCCATCCCCGCCCGCTACCTGGTGCTGCTGCCTTCCTGTGACCACATTGGCCTTTCCGCCCGCCTGGAGGAGGCGGCGGAGCGCGAACGCCTGCGGGAAATCGTCAAGCGCCTGCGTGGCGAGCACACCCAGCATGGCTACATCGTGCGCACCAATGCCGACGGCGCATCGGAAGCAGCCATTGCCGCCGACATGCAGTTTCTCGACAAGCTCTGGAGCTGCATCCGCGAGGAAATGCACAAGGTGCCCGCCGGTAGCTGCATTTACGAAGACCTGCCCCTGACCCGCCGCGTGGTGCGGGACCTGCTTGGCCCGCAGGTGGACAAGCTGCGCATCGACTCCCGCGAAACCTTCGCCAAGACCCGCAAGTTCGCCAGCCAGTTCATGCCCGAGTATGTGGAGCGCATCGAACACTATTCCGGCGCAAGGCCCATCTTCGACCTCTACGGGGTGGAGGACGAAATCCAGCACGCCTTGCAACGCACCGCGCCGTTGAAATCCGGTGGCTACATCGTCATCGACCAGACCGAGGCCATGACCACCATCGATGTCAACACCGGTGGTTTTGTCGGCCACCGCAATCTGGAAGAAACCATCTACAAGACCAACCTGGAAGCGGCACAGACCATCGCCCGCCAGCTCAGGCTGCGCAATCTGGGCGGCATCATCATCATTGATTTCATCGACATGCAGGAGGCCATGCACCGCAAGCATGTGCTGGAAATGCTGGAACGCTGCCTGGAACGGGACCATGCCAAGACGCAGGTTTATTCCATCTCCAGCCTGGGCCTGGTGGAAATGACCCGCAAGCGCACCACCGAGAGCCTGCAACAGCAATTGTGCGAACCCTGCGCCTGCTGCAATGGCCGTGGCTTCCAGAAAACCCCGGCCACCCTCACCTACGAAATCTTTCGTGAAATCATGCGCTCGGTCCGCCAGTTCGAAGCGGAGAAACTGCTGGTGCTGGCCGCGCCGGTGGTGGTGGACTACATCCTCGACGAGGAATCCGACGCGCTGGCCGATCTTTCCGCCTTCATCGACAAGGAAATCAACTTCCAGCCGGAAGAACAGTACAGCCAGGAACAGTACGATGTGGTATTGATCTAGCCTGGCCACCCCGTTCAAGCCGATGAAAACCCTCCTTCTTCTCTGGCAACTGGTATGGAAGACCCTGGCCAGCATCATCATCTTCCTCGCCGTGCTCGCCGGCGCGGGCAAGATGCTGCTGCCCCAGGTCGGCCATGCGCGTGCATGGGTGGAGCACTGGTTGAGCCAGAAACTGCAACAGCCCATTCACATCGGCGCGCTGGAAGGCGAGTGGCGTGGCCCCGGCCCGGAACTGCACCTGAAAAACCTGCGCATTCTGGGCCCGGATGATGAAGCCCTGCTGGATATCGACCAGATCGATGTGGTGTTCAGCCTGCCCTCGCTGTTCACCAGCCAGAGCCGTTTCATCCAGTTCGTGCTGCGGGGCACGACCCTGGAAATCCGCCGTGACGAGGATGGCCAGTTCCAGTTCAACATCTCCGGGCTGACTCACAAGGGCCGCCAGCCGGCACAAACCGGTGCAAAAGCCGGCCCGCTGACCCGATTGGGCAGCCTGCGGCTGGTCAACAGCCGGCTGGTGGTGCACTGGTCGGACGATGCCTTTCCACTGGTATTCGACGATGTGGCCGCCCTGTACACCCAGTCCAGCAAGAAGATCTGGGCAGCGGCCCGGCTGGTACCCCTGGGCGAGGACGCGCCGGTGGATATCCGCCTGCGCCACATCTTTGCCGAAGGCCGCACCGATCTCTATCTCCATACGGCGCAGTTGAACCTGCTGCCCTGGGCGCCCCCCCTGCTGGAACACTGGACCCATCTGCGTGGCGGCAAGCTGAACCTGCAGGCCTGGGCCACGCTGGAGCGGGGCAGGCTGGCCGATGCCTGGGCACGCTTCAGCGTGGAAAACATCGGCCTGGAAAGCCCGGAAGCCATTCGCCTGCAATCCGGGCAAAGTCTCAGCCCCCGCTACTGGCGCAGCCGTCTGGGTGGCAGCCTGCACTATCGCAAGACTGCCGGAGGGCACGACCTGAGCCTGCTGGATTTCTACAGCGAAGGCGGTAATGAAGTCGAAGACCATTTCAAGGCCCGCCTGTACTGGAACGCGCAACAGGCCCAGCTGGCCGTGGCCCGGCTGCGTCTGGACCGGCTTGATCAACTGCTGCGTGCCACCCGCTTCGGCGACGCGCTGGAACACTGGCTGCCCTATGAAAGCAATCCGGGCGGCATGATCGTCTCCGCAAAAACCCGTTTCGATCCTGCCACCGCCCGGCTGACCGGTGCTGAAGCCCAGCTGCGCGCGCTGGAGCTTTCGCCCAGCGGCAAGCTCCCCGGTTTCAGCGGCCTGAACGCCGACCTGCAATACCGCAACGGGCAATGGCAGTACCAGCTTTCCGGCCAGCAGGTACGAATCGACTACCCCCGCATGTTCCGCGACACCCTGCGCTTCAGCACACTGCTGGCGGAAGGGCGCTTCGAGCGGGATGAACAGGGCTGGAGCCTGGACACGGAGCCGCTGACCCTGCTGAATGAAGACCTGCAAGTACAGGCCCGCCTGTACCTGCGCGGCAAGCGCGGGCAAAAACGACCCTTTGCCGATGCGCAGGCGGAAATCCGTCAATTCCGCTCAGCCAGTGCGTGGAAATACTGGCCGGCCAATATCTTCAAGCCCAAGCTGCTGGCCTGGCTGGATCAGGCGCTGCTGGACGGCGGCGGCCATGCCAGTTTCGTCCTCCATGGCGATCTGAATCACTTCCCCTTCCGGCAGCAGGAAGGGCGCTTCAACTTCATGGCCGGCGTGGAAGATGTGCAACTGCGCTTCCACCCGCAATGGCCTGTTGGGCTGGTTCGCTCCGCCGAGCTGGAGTTCGACCGTACCGCCATGCGCATTCACCGGCTGGAAGGCGAAGTGGCCGGGGTACAGGTCACCCAGGCCCAGGGCGGCATTGCCAACTACCGCCATGCCCTGCTGCAACTGGACATGCAAGGCAAAGGCACGGCGGAACAGGCCCGTGACCTGCTGGCGCGATCGCCGGTACGCAAGCTCTATGCCAGCCAGGACGAACAATTTATCGTCCAGGGCAATCTGCGCACCCGCCTGCGGCTGAAAGTCCCGTTGAGCCCGCGTGCCAAACAGAAAAAAACCACCGTCGATGGTCGCCTGACCCTGCTGGAAGGCCGCCTGGACCTGCCGCAATGGGAGCAACATTTCCAGCAACTGGAAGGAGATCTGCACTACAGCGAAACCGGCTTCGACGGCCAGGGCCTGCGGGCGCAAACCCTCAACCGTTTCGTGGAAATCAACCTGTGCGTGGCCGGCCACTGCGATGACCCGGCACAGGCCCTGCAAGCGGAACTGAAAGGCCAGTTCCCCATGGAAAGCATGATCCGGCAGGCTCGGGTCGCCGACAATCTCATTCCCTTCATGCCGGGTGAAAGCCAGTGGCAGGTACAGGTCAACCTGCCCCGCTCCGGCCTGGCCCATCTGGACGCCCGCAGCAACCTGGTAGGCGTGACCAGCCTGCTGCCGGCACCACTGAACAAGACACCGGATCAGGCCGTGCCGCTGCAATTGGCCCTCGATCTGCCGCCCCAGTCCGGCCAGCTGGATCTGCGCTTCGGCTCGCAGGTGCGCCTGCAAGTGCGACAACCGGGGCAGGCCAACCAGTGTCTTGTCCTGCTGGGCGAGCCGGAATCGATCCCGGACATTCTCGCGCAACCCAGGGATTCCATGGTGCTGCGGGGGCAGGTGGATGAACTGGATCTCAGCGGCTGGCTGGCCATTCGCAGCGACCTGTTCGGCCAGCCCACGGCGCAAAACCGGCCCTGGCTGCAACACGTGAATATCGAAACCCGCCATCTGCGGCTGTTGCAGCATGACATGGAGCAAACACGGCTGGAACTGCGGCAGGATAACGGCTTCTGGAAGGCGCGACTGGAAGGAGAACGCATGCAGGGGGAAATCCAGGCCTCCATCTACCCCGGCCCGGATGACACCCTGATTGCGGATTTCGAGCGCATTGCCTGGCCACGGCCCAACACCGACCAGCTGGAAGCCCTGGGCAAGGAAGCGCAGCAGCACAGCATCCGGGTCAGCGAGATTCCGCGCCTGCACCTGCTGGCGGAAGACTTCCAGCTGGGCAATATCGATCTGGGGCAAATCCGCCTGGAAGCCTATCCCATCGCCGACGGCCTGCGCATCGAACGGGTACAGGCACGCAGCGACCAGCTCAGCCTCAATGCCAGCGGCGACTGGCTGGAAGACGGCCAGCGCACCCACAGCCAGTTCCAGATCCATCTGGGGGTGCAGTCGCTGGGCAAGCTGCTGGCCCGGCTGGGATATGCCAATCTCATTCAGGGCGGCCAGACGGTGGCCAATTTCGACGTGAACTGGCCCGGCCCGCCCACCGCCTTTGCCCTGGAACGGCTGGGCGGCAATCTGGAAATTCAGGTGGGTCCGGGGCAGATCCTGGAAATCCAGCCCGGTGCCGGGCGCATTTTCGGCCTGCTCAGCCTGCAACAACTGCCCCGCCGCCTGCTGCTGGATTTCCGCGATGTCTTCAACCGGGGCCTGAGCTTCGACAAGATCACCGGCCATTTCCGCCTGGAACGGGGCGTGGCCTACACCGACGATCTGGAAATGTCTTCCAGAACCGCGAAAATCCTCCTCAGCGGCAAGACCGACCTGGCCAATCAGCAGTATGACCAGACCATCGTGGTGCTGCCGCATGTGGGCCAGGCCCTGCCGATGGTGGGCGCGCTCACCGGTGGCGTGGCCGGCGCGGCCGCCATGCTGGCGGTGCAGGGGCTGATCGGCAAGTCACTGGACGAGTCCAACGGCGTGGTGTACCGTCTCACCGGCCCCTGGTCGGATCCCGACATCCAGCGGCTTGCCTTGAAAAAACGCGGCAAGGCCCAGAAATCCGCAAAGGAAGCACCCCCGGCCACGGGCACACCGGCCCATCCCACACCTGACAAGGGTTGAACCAGATACCATGACCGAACACACACTGCTCAGCCAGGCACAACAATGCCTGCTGGAACCCGCCGAACTCCAACTCGACCACCTGCGGCAAAACATCGCCCGCATGATGCAGCACCAGGCCGACGACGCCGACCTCTACTTTCAGCACAGCGTGCACGAAAGCTTTGTGCTGGAAGACGGCATCGTCAAGGAAGGCCACTACCATGTGGATCAGGGCGTGGGCGCGCGGGTGGTGCACGGTGAAAAGACCGGCTTTGCCTATTCCGACGAACTCAGCCTGCCCGCGCTGCAACAGGCCGCCGACGCCGCCCGCAGCATCAGCCGGCAGGGGCAGGACATCCAGCTGAAAACCCCGGTCATGGCCCGTGGCCACCAGCTCTACGGCAGTGACAACCCCATCACCAGCATGGACACCGCCGACAAGGTAGCCTGGCTGCGCAAGCTGGACGGCTGGCTGCGCGAGCAGAACCCGGCCATCCACCAGGTAGTGCTGTCGCTGGCGGCCAGCCACCAGACCATTCTCATCGCCAACGCCGAAGGCATGCAGGTGGCGGACATCCGCCCCATGGTGCGCTTCAACGTACAGGTGGTGGTGGAACGCGATGGCCGCCGCGAAGCCGGTCGCGGTGGCGGCGGTGGCCGCTATGACCTGCAACGGCTGATGAACGGCGACCTGCCCTGGACTTTCTGCCGCCAGGCCCTGGATCAGGCCCTGCTGAATCTGGAAGCACAGGAAGCCCCCGCCGGCCCCATGACCGTGGTGCTCGGCCCCGGCTGGCCCGGCGTGCTGCTGCACGAAGCCATTGGCCACGGGCTGGAAGGTGATTTCAACCGCAAGGGTGTTTCCGCCTTTGCCAACCGCATGGGCGAGGCAGTGGCCAGCAGTGCCTGTACGGTGGTGGATGACGGCACGCTGGCCGAACGGCGCGGTTCCCTGAATGTGGATGACGAAGGCACACCCACGCAGCAGACGGTGCTCATCGAAAACGGGGTACTGAAAAACTACCTGTTCGACCGCCAGAACGCGCGGCTGATGAAGCAGCAGTCCACCGGCAATGGCCGGCGGGAATCCTACGCCCACCCGGTACTGCCACGCATGACCAACACCTACATGCTGCCCGGAGAATACGCGCCGGAAGAAATCATCGCCTCGGTCAAGGACGGCCTCTACGCCGCCAATTTCGGCGGCGGGCAGGTGGACATCACCTCCGGCAAATTCGTCTTTTCCGCTTCCGAGGCCTGGCGCATCCGCGACGGCAAGCTCTGCGAGCCGGTCAAGGGCGCCACCCTGATCGGCGATGGCCCCAGCGTGCTGCAACGGGTGAGCATGGTGGGCAACAATCTGGAACTGGACGCCGGCGTGGGTGTGTGCGGCAAGGATGGCCAGAGCGTGCCCGTAGGCGTGGGCCAGCCCACCCTCAAGGTGGACGAACTGACCGTGGGCGGCACCCGGGCCGGAGGCTGAGCGTGGCCGCTTACCCCCTATTCCGCCGGCGCATCCACCGCCTCGGGCAAATGGCCCTTGAGCAACTGGAACAACTTGCGCGCCGCCGCCGGCATGGCCTCTGGCGCACGAGCCCGTTCCCGCTGTGCCTGACGCACCAGCGCGCGCACCGGCTGCGGCTCCAGCCCGGGAAACACCCGCATGGCTTCGGCCAGGGCGGCATCACCTTCTTCCAGCAGACGGTCGCGCCAATGTTCCAGCAGGTGCAGGCGGCCCTGTTCCTGCCGCTGGGCCTCGGCATCCGGGCGCACCGCCACCAGCAACGGCCCCAGCTCCAGATTGCGCAACTGCTTGGCCAGAAACTGGGTTTCCCGCTTGCGCGCCACATGAGAGCGAATGCCCTTGACCTTGCGAATCAGCACCCGCAGCGGCTCATCCACCGGCAGCTGACGAATCTGGTGCTCGCTCAGGCCGGCCAGCTCGGCGGCCAGGTCGAAGATGGCCTGCGCCTCCCGCTTTCGGGCCGACTTGCTGGGCGGCAGCGGCTGCTCGCTTTCCCTATCTGACATGATTGATGAGAATCCACGCATGAATTCGATACAGCATACCCAGCCACAGGCGCTGGACGCAACGCAAATTCTCCAGCGCGAAGCCGATCTGCACGAGGCTGTGGCCCTGGCACTGGAGAGCGCACGCAAACAGGGCGCGGATCAGGTGGAAGCCGCCGCCAGCCTGGATGCCGGTCTCAGCCTCACCTGCCGCCTGGGCGAAGTGGAAAGCCTGGAACACCACCGCGACATGGGCCTGGGCATCACGGTCTACTTCCAGGGGCGCAAGGGCAATGCCTCCACCGCCGATCTCAGCGCCCGTGCCATCCGCGAATGCGTGCAGAAAGCCTGCGACATCGCCCGCCTGACCGAGGCCGACCCCTGCAACGGCCTGCCAGAAGCCGAGTGGCTGGCCGACACGCCGCGTGAACTGGACAGCTGGCACCCGCTGAACGCCTCCATGGAACAGCTCATCGAGCGTACCCTGGCCTGTGAACAGGCCGGGCTGGCTGCCGACCCGGCCATCCGCAATTCCGAAGGCGCCTCCTTCAGCAGCCATCAGGGCATCAGCGTACTGGGCAACAGCCTGGGCTTCACCGGCACCAGCCGGGGCAGCCGTCACAGCCTGAGCTGCGTGCTGATCGCCGAAGACGACCACGGCGGCATGCAACGCGACTACTGGTATGACACCAGCCGCAATGCCGATATGCTGGAAGCGGCGGAAGCCATTGGCCGGCGGGCGGCCGAACGCACCACCCGCCGTCTGGGCGCGCGTACCCTGGCCACCTGCCAGGCACCGGTATTGTTCACGCCGGAAATGACCCGTGGCCTGCTGCGCCAGCTCGTCGGCGCGCTTTCCGGCGGCAACCTCTATCGCAAGACCTCCTTTCTCTGCGACAGCCTGGGCCAGCCCCTCTTCCCGAACTTCGTGCAAATCCACGAGCAGCCCTTTCTGCCGGGCGCGCTGGGCTCGGGCTGGTTCGACAACGAAGGCGTGGCCACCCGCGAGCGGGCCATCATCGACCAGGGCCAGGTGGCGGGCTACGTGCTCTCCAGCTATTCGGCCCGCAAGCTGGGCATGGAAAGCACCGGCAACGCCGGTGGCACCCATAACCTGACCCTCGACCCCGGCGAAGCCAGCCCGGAAGCGCTGCTGCAACAGATGGGTACCGGCCTGCTGCTGACCGAAACCATCGGCCACGGCATCAACCTGATCACCGGCGACTATTCCCAGGGCGCGGCCGGCTTCTGGGTGGAAAACGGCCAGATCGCCTATCCGGTGGAAGAAATCACCATTGCCGGCAACCTGCGTGAGATGTTCGCCAGCGTGCAAGCCATCGGCAACGATGTGGATGCCCGCGCCTCCACCCGCTGCCCCTCGCTGTTACTGGGCCCGATGACCATTGCCGGCCAGGGCTGAGCCCGCCCTATCCACTGTTGGCTATCCTGTTAGAGCAATCGACAATGCCAGCCACGAACAGGGAAAATGCCACTGACAGCGAGAAACATTCCGGGGCGTATGGAAAACCAGGTTGATCGACTGTTCGTCTATGGCACCCTGCGGCGGGGGTTTGACCACCCGCTGTCCGGCTTCATGGACGAACACACCACTCATGAGGGCTATGCCACCGCCCAGGGCAACCTGTACCTGGTGGGTTACTACCCCGGTCTGGTCATCAGTGAGCACACCTACCGCCGCGTGCTGGGGGAACTGCTGCGCATGAACGACCCGCAAACCGTGTTGCAGCGCATCGACGACTACGAGGAATGCAGCCAGCAATACCCGGCTCCACATGAGTACCGGCGGGAAATCATTACCGTCAATGATGCCGCCAACCGGCCGGTAAAAGCCTGGTGCTATCTCTACAACCACCCCACCGACGGCCTGCCGGAACTGCGCAGCGGCGATTTCATCCAGGAAATTTCCGGCACCAGCCTGCGTTGATCACCCAAATCCCTTGCCCTACCTTTTGGGATAGTCTCATGGGATAATACGCCGCTTTCCCGGTTACACATCCTGAAGGAACCCGTTATGCAATTTCTCGAGAAACTCGGCATTCGCACCGATGCGCCCAATGCCGGCGCCTGTTTTGGCTTCAACGAATGGTCCAGCCACGGTGAAGACGACCCGGTGCTGGAATCCATCAACCCCGCCACCGGCGAAGTCATTGCCAGCGTGCATCCGGCCTCCCGTGACGATTACGAAAAGCTGATGCAAAAGGCGGTGGAAGTCTCAAAGGAATGGCGCAACATCCCCGCCCCGCGCCGGGGTGATGCCATCCGTCTGGTCACCCAGGCCCTGCGGGAGCACAAGGATGAACTGGGTTCGCTGGTCAGCCTGGAAATGGGCAAGATCAAGGCCGAAGGCGATGGCGAGGTACAGGAGATGATCGACATCGGCGATTTCGCCGTGGGTCAGTCACGCATGCTCTACGGCAAGACCATGCACTCCGAGCGCCCGCAGCACCGCATGTACGAGCAGTGGCACCCGCTGGGCGTAGTGGGCGTGATTTCCGCCTTCAACTTCCCGGTGGCGGTGTGGTCCTGGAACGCCTTCATCGCCGCCATCTGCGGCAATGTCACCGTGTGGAAGCCCTCGCCCAAGGTGCCGCTGTGCGCGCTGGCGGTACAGCACATCTGCAACCGGGCACTGGAGAATGCTGGCTTCCCGCCCATCTTCCTCACCTTCATCGAACGCAGCGTGGAAATGGCCCAGCAGTTCGTCGACGACCGCCGCGTCAACCTGGTCTCCTTCACCGGCTCCAGCCCGGTGGGCCGGCAGGTGGGCGAGCGGGTGGCCGCGCGCATGGGCAAGGTACTGCTGGAACTGGGCGGCAACAACGCCATCATCGTCGATGAAACCGCCGATCTGGACCTGGCCGTGCCGGCCATCGTCTTCGGCGCCGTGGGCACCGCCGGACAGCGCTGCACCACCACCCGCCGCCTGTTCGTGCATGAATCCATCGTGCAGGAACTGACCAAGCGGCTGGTGCACGCCTACAAGCAGGTGGCCCAGCGCATCGGTGACCCGCTGGACCCGCACACGCTCATGGGCCCGCTCATCGACGAACCCTCTGTCGAGCGCTACGAGAACGCCATCCAGGCCATTCAGGATGCCGGTGGAGAAATCCTCTTCGGCGGTGAGCGGGTGGAAGGCCCCGGCCATTTCGTGCTGCCCACCATCGTGCGCGCCCAACACGACTGGATGATCGTCCAGAGCGAAACCTTCGCCCCCATCCTCTATGTGATGAGCTACAAGGATCTGGACGACGCCATCGCCTGGAACAACGAAGTCAAGCAGGGCCTGTCTTCTTCCATCTTCACCACCAACCTGCGCCATGCCGAGCGTTTTCTGGCCGCCTCCGGCAGTGACTGCGGCATCGCCAATGTCAACATCGGCACTTCCGGCGCGGAAATCGGTGGCGCTTTCGGTGGCGAGAAGGAAACCGGCGGTGGGCGCGAATCCGGCTCCGATGCCTGGAAGGCCTACATGCGCCGCCAGACCAATACCATCAACTGGGGTACCGATCTGCCCCTGGCCCAGGGCATCCAGTTCGACCTGGGTTGATCCTGCCCGCAGCCGCCCCGCCCGGGCGGCTGCGCCTTGTCCGCACACCCGTTATACTGCGCCAAAACTTTCCGGACTCGCGCATGTACCCCCTGCTTCGCTCCCTGCTGTTTCAACTGCCGGCGGAAACCGCCCACCACCTCAGTCTGAAGGCGCTGGCCAATCTGCCCGCCGCCCTGTTTCCCCAGTTACCCGAGGGCCGGCCGGTGGAGGCCATGGGCCTGCGCTTTCCCAACGCCATCGGCCTGGCCGCCGGGCTGGACAAGGACGGCATCGCCATCGACGGCCTGGGCCGGCTGGGTTTTGGCTTCATCGAAATCGGCACCGTCACCCCGCGCCCGCAGCCGGGCAACCCCAAACCCCGGCTGTTTCGCCTGAAAAAACAGCAGGCCATCATCAACCGCATGGGGTTCAACAACCAGGGGCTGGCCGCACTGGTGGAACGGGCGGCCCGCCGGCGTTACCCCGGCATACTCGGCATCAACATCGGCAAGAACAAGCAAACGCCCAACGAACAGGCGCTGGCGGATTACCTGACGGGGCTGGAACAGGCCTGGCCGGTGGCGGACTACATCACGGTCAACATCTCCTCACCCAACACCCGGGGCCTGCGCGATCTGCAGGCCACCGACAGCCTGCACCAGCTGCTCCACGGGCTGAAACAGCGCCAGCAGCAACTGGCCGATGCCACCGGCCGGTATGTGCCGGTCGCACTCAAGGTCGCGCCCGATCTGGAGGAGGAAGCCGTCCAGGCCATGGCGGCCGTCATCAACGAGGTGATGCTGGATGCGGTCATCCCCACCAACACCACCATTCGCCGGCCGGGGCTGGAGAACGAACCCCTGGCCCGGGAAACCGGCGGGCTTTCCGGCAGGCCGCTGAAACCCCTGGCCGACCGGACCCTGGCCACCTTTCGCAAGCATCTGCAACCGGAACTCTGCCTGATTGGCTGCGGTGGCATCAGCTCGGGGCGGGACATCGCCGACAAGGCCGCCGCCGGCGCGCGATTGTTCCAGCTCTACACCGGCTTCGTCTATCAGGGCCCGGCGCTGGTGCGGGAATGCATCCGCGCGGCGGCAAGCCTGCCGGCATGAAAGCACGGAATCTCGGCCCCCGGAACCTGCAAGCGGCCAACACCCTGGCCCTGCCCTGTGTGGCGGAACATTTCTACCGGCTGGAGCAGGCCGAAGCCGCCGCCGACACCCTGCGGGCTATCCGCGAGCGACACCCGCAACACCCCCTGCACATCCTGGCCGGCGGCAGCAATGTCATCCTGCCCGAACACCTGCCGCTGGTGGTACAACCGGCCATGACCGGCATCCACTATCTGGGCGAACAACAGGGTTGCCACCACTACCGTGTGCTGGCCGGCACCGTGTGGGACGCGCTGGTGCGTCATACCGTGGATCAGGGCCATGGCGGGCTGGAGAATCTGGCACTGATTCCCGGCCACTGCGGCGCGGCACCGATACAGAACATCGGCGCCTACGGCGTGGAACTGGCCGAATTCGTCCATGCCATCGAGGGGGTGGAACTGACCGAACTGCAACCCTTCCGCCACCGGCGCGAGGACGCCCGCTTTGCCTACCGCGACAGCCGCTACAAGCAGGAAGCCGGCCGCTGGCTGATT
Organism: Lysobacterales bacterium; assembly: GCA_015485125.1. Lineage (GTDB taxonomy): Bacteria > Pseudomonadota > Gammaproteobacteria > Xanthomonadales > S139-57 > S139-57. The sequence goes on from WFUE01000183.1 coordinate 17,001, forward strand.
ACCGCGCTGGAGCTGGCCCTGCCTGCCCGCTGGCGGCCACGTATCGATTACCCCGGGCTGCAACAGGCGCTGGCCGGCCAGCAACCGGAGCCGCAGCGCATCCTGCAGGCGGTGGTGGCCGAGCGAAAGCGCAAGCTGCCCGAGCCGGCACAAAGCCCCAATGCCGGCAGCTTCTTCAAGAACCCGGTGGTGGACGAATACAGCATGCGCCTGCTACTGGCCGAACACCCCGGCCTGCCTCATTGGCCCACCGAGAGCGGGCACAAGCTCTCCGCCGCCTGGCTGATCGAACAGGCCGGCTGGAAGGGCAGGAGCCTTGGCCCGGCAGGTGTTTCCGACCAACACGCGCTGGTACTGGTCAATGCCGGCGGTGCCCGCGCCGAGGATATCCTCCGCCTGGCCCGTGCCATCCAGCAGGATGTGGAAACCCGCTTCGGCGTGCCACTGGAAATCGAACCGCGCTGTCTGGCCTGATTCAGGACAGTTCAAGGAAAATACCGGTCGATATCCAGAGCGCCATGAAACACGCCAAGCACATCAATCCATTCGGAATCCTGCCGAAACCAATAGGCGATACGGTAGTGGCCATAGAGCAACACGCGTATTTCTCCCTTTGCTTCCGTGCGGTAGCGATAACCGATTTCAGGGAATTCGCTCAGCAACTGCGCTTTCTGATAAATGCCGTTGACCACCCGCGCGGCGGCATCGGGATTATCCTGGGCAATATAGTCAAAGATGTCATGCAGCCACTGTTCGGCCTCACGGGTCCATCTCAGTCTTGCCATCGCCTGATCTTGCGTTCCATCTCGCTGTTGTCGATCACCCGGCCAGCGCGGCTGTCCGCCATCCCGCGGGCAATCATGCGATCAAAGGCCAGCGCCCGCATAATTTCCTCGTAAGAGGCATCATCCGGCTGTGCCTTGATCACCGCCTGTAGCTGTTCCTTTACAGTCGTCATGCACCGCACCTCCAGTCACCTCGGAAGGGAACAAACCGCCTCATACATTACTGCACCAGGGTCGAAACATAAAGCATGACCAACGGCACTACCGCCAGCCAAGCACAGGCCTAGAATGCGGTTTTTGACTGCAAGGAACCGTCG
>WFUE01000184.1 GCA_015485125.1 Lysobacterales bacterium
GAGGTCAACAACGGCACCCTGAACCCCGATACCGGCAGCACGGTGCCGGTGCAGCTGGCGCTGGGTAACGCCGGAGTGCGCGACAGTGGTGCGGTGAATGTCTGCCTGAGCTATGGCAATGGCATCACCAACCCGGATATCACCGGTGTTTCCGGCCTCAGTACCGGCAGTACCGCCAACGGTTGTAACGGTGGCGTCTTGTGGTCGGTTACGAACGTGCCCACGGGGACTTCCACCACCTCGGGCGCGGTCAGCGTCACCCTGAATGTGGATGTGGCTGCCACCGGCAACTATACCTTGACGGCGGAAGTGATTGCGGAAGCGGCGCCGGACACCGATTCCGTGCCCAACAATCAGGCCGCCGGCGAGGATGACCAGGCCAGCGTCACCCTGACGCCGGTGCAGAATGCCGATCTCAGCCTGGGCATGACGGTGGACAACAGCACGCCGGTGGTGGGCGATACTATCACCTTTACCCTGACCATCAGCAATGCTGGGCCCAATGATGTCACTGGCGTTGAACTCAAGAACACCGTGCCCAATGGGTTTAACAATATCGGCGTCAGTGGAGGCAGTTCCAGCGGCAATGTAGTGACCTGGTCCGGGATTTCGGTGAGCGCAGGCGGTAGCGTGAGCCGTAGCTTTTCGGTGGATGTGCAGGGCGGGGGTACCAGTTACCTGAACACGGCGGAAATCACCGCTTCCGGTTTGAAGGATCTGGATTCCACGCCCAACAATGGCGTCACCACGGAAGACGACTATGCCGAACTGAATGTGCCGCCGCCGCTGGTGGATCTGGAAATTACCGCCGAAGGTAGCCCCGCGCCCGTGCCCGCCATTGCCGGAGATACATTCACTTATGCCTTCCGGGTCAGCAATATTTCCTCCATCAACGCGACCAATGCCACGGTGTCGGATCTTCCGCCGCTCTACCAGAATGCCGGTGACGCCGGTTTTGAAGGCGCCAGCGTGCAGTGGAGCTGTCAGGCCTACAGTACCGATGCCGCTGGCAATGTGACGGAAAACAGCGCAGCCTGCTGTGTGGCCGGTGGCACAGCCGCCCAGTGTGGCAGTTCCAGCCCGGTGACCATCGCCGGCAACAACCTGAGCAACTACGCGGTGGACCTGCCGGCCAACAGCTTCCTGGTATTCAAGGCCACGGGCACGATGGACCCCCGTTCCAGCACGGCCGCCACCCTGAACAATGCGGCCACGGCACAGGTTTCCAGCAGCCAGACGGAAAATGTCACCAGTAACAACAGCAATATCAATGTGCTCAATGGCAGTGCGGTGGCGGCAGAGGCCGATCTGGCCCTGAGCAAGACCGTGCAGGCGATCAATTGCCCACCCACAGCACCTGCCAAGGCGCAGGTGGGAGGCGGTTGTAGCTTTAGTTTCTATGAAGTCGTATATGAAATCCAGGTTAGCAACAACGGCCCCAGCAAGGTGAGCAATGCCACGGTCACGGATGCGCTGAAAAACGGTGATTTCTCCGATGCCAACGGTTTCAGCTACAGCTGGACCTGCGCCATCACCACCCAGGGCGCTAATGCAGAAAGCAGTTGCACTGCATCCGGCAGCGGTGACCTGGTGGACAATGCGCTGACCCTGGAGCCCGGCGCGGTCGCCACCTATACCTTTACCGCCTATACCGCCACGGATACCGGGCGGGTGGAAAATACCGCCACGGTCAGCGTGCCGGCAGGTGTGACCGAAACCAACCCCAGCAACAACAGCGATACCGAAACCGTCGGCCTCAGTGGCCAGGCGGATCTTTCGGTGAGCATGAGCGCGCCGGCCAGTGTGGTAGCCGGCGAATCCATCAGCTGGAGCATGCTGGTCAGCAATGCACCGGCATCCGACGATGCCCTGGGCACGCGCATTACCGATCTGTTCCCGCCGCAGGTGGAAAATGTGCAGTGGACCTGTAGCGCGGTCACCCCCATTCCCGGCGATCTCAATGCGATCTACCTGGAGACCTCACCCGATCTGGTGACACCGGTGGCCATGCAGTTCAGCACTCTGGGCGACCATCTCTATGTACTGGGCGCGGACAGCAATGCCATTGTGGTCTACCGCCGGGAAGTGGTGCAGGGCAATCTCTTTGGTGCCCTGACGCTGATCGACACGGAACAGCAGGATGTCAACAGTGACAATGGCCAGACCGTGGATGGCATGACGGCACCCGTGGCCCTGAGCCTGTCACCGGACCAGCGTTTCGTCTACGTGGTTTCCGTCGGTGATGCCACGGCCAACCCGGCCATTGCGCCGGCCCTGGTTTGGTTCAACCGTGACAGCAATCCGCAATCCGCCCAGTACGGCAAGCTGACCTTTGCCGGCAGTATCACGCTTGCCCAGGCACCCGTGGCCGTCCAGGTCTCACCGGATGGTCAGCAGTTGTATGTGCTGGACGCCACGGCATTGACCGTCTATGACCGGGATGCCGCCCTGGGCTCGCCCAGCAACGCCCGCCAGGCTTTCAATGCCGGTGGCACGGCCATGGCCTTTGTCGGTGGCGGCAGTCATGTACTGCTGGGGCAGGCCAGTGGTGTGCAATTGCTGCAACGGGATGACAACAGCAACAGCACCGGCTTCGGTCTGCTGCAAAGCCCGGCCATCGCTTCCGTGAATAGCGTTGCCGCGCAGATGGGCGTGACCCCGGATGAAAAATGGCTGCTGGTCGCCAATGGCAGCACGGTACAGGCGCATGCACTGGATGTGGCTGCCGGTACCATCAACGCCACGCCGTCCACGCTTTCGGTGGTGGATAATGCCAGTACCCCCCGGGTGGTGCAGGGTGTGGCCATCAGCCCGGATGGCGAGCATGTGCTGCTGAGCGGCAATGGCTATCGCGGTTACTACCGGCTGGATGCCACCACCGGCGTGCTCAGCAAGCAGGACGAGTTTGTCGATACCGCCAAGGACAGCCGGGTGGCGGCCTTCAGCCCGGACGGGCGCCACCTGATTGCCGGTTTCGTCAAGAATCCGGACGACGGGCTGGATATATATGACCGCAAGGCCCCCAATCCCATACTGACCTTCTTGGAACAGGACCGCCAGGGAGACGCCAGTGGCGTGGATGGCCTGACCGGTGCCACCGCCCTGGCACTGCGTGGCGACGGCTCGGCGCTCTATGCCACCGGTATCGCCGGTCAGGGCAGCCTGGCCTGGTTCATCCGGGACGAAAACAAGGGCAAGGATCCGGCCACCGCCGGCGATCACCTGACCTATGCCGGCAGCCTGTTCGGTGGCGCCAACGGTATTCCGTCCATGCGCGATGTCTTCGATATCGAGCCTCTGAACGGCTACCTGTATCTGGCCTCGCAGACGGACAACCGCATTCTGATCTTTTCCGTCAGCGCGACCACCACGCCCTTGTATGTGGGGGCAGTGACCGATGCGGTGAACCTGGCCGGTGTGACCGGTCTGGTGGCCGACCCGGCCCGCAATATGCTTTATGCCGCCTCGCTTTACGGCGATGCGGTGGTGGTCTATGCCCAGGACAGCAACACCGGCCTGCTGACCCAGATGCAGGTGGTTCGCGATTCGGATCCCGGCATATCCGGCCTGGACGGTGCCTTCCAGCTGGCCCTGACGCCGGATAGCGCCACCACCGGCACGCCGGGCCATCTGCTGGTGACCTCCAGCATCGCCGACCAACTGGTGGTGTTCAGCCGCGACAACACCGGCCTGTTGCAGTATGAAACCGCCTATGCCGGCGTGGGTGACCGTCCGCTGACGGTGGTGGCCTCCGGCGATGGCCGCCACGTCTATGTGGGCGCGGCCAACAGTCATTCCATCGCCGTGCTGCAACGGGTGGCCGATGGTAACCGCAGTGACTACGGCAACCTGGTGTTGCTGGGGCAGTATGTGAACGGTTTTGGTGGTGTCAGTGGTATTCGCGGCGTGCGGGGTCTGGCCCTGAGCCCGGATGACCGGCGCCTGTATGTGGCGGCGGAAGTAGACGGCAGCCTGAGCGTGTTTGATCGCAATGACGAGCCCACCAGTGCCGAATTCGGCCAGCTCACACAGGTGTTGCGCCACGAGGAGGATCGCAATGGCGTGGACGGGCTGGAACAGGTCTATGCCACCCTGGTTTCCGCCGATGGCCGCTTTGTCTATACGGCGGCGCTGGCGGACAATGCCGTGGCCAGCTTTGCCCAGGGCACCGGTTCCCGCTGCCCGGCCAGTGGCACCGGCAATTTGAATCAGCTATTGGTGGATGTGGCCGCCGGTGGCAACCTGCGCTTTGAAGTGACGGCTGATGTTCTGCCTTCTGCCACCGTAGGCACAATGAGCAACACCATGACCGTGGAAGACCCGCAGGGCTTCACCGACAGCACCCCCAGCGTTTCGGATACCCGGAGCACCAATCTGCTCACCCGGGTGGACTTGCAGATCAGCAAGACCGACAACCGGGTCAGTGCCACCGCCGGCGAGGCGCTGAGCTATGAAATCGTGGTCCGCAATCAGGGGCCTTCCGACGCCATCCATGGCGCGCCGGATGCCGTGCTGCTGCGGGATGTGCTCGACCCGGCCCTGTTCGACACCACCCAGGTCAGCTGGAGCTGTGAAGCCACCGGTTCCGGCCGTCTGACCCTGACCGATGTGGAATACGACGGCATTGACCTGGCCGATGGCCTGGCCGGTGCCAGTGCCACCGCCATCGCCCCGCCGCTCAATGGCACCGGTGGTGTCTATGTCTATGCCACCGGCCTGCTGGAGGACGCCCTGGCCGTGTTCCAGCTGGATACCGCTACCGGCCAGTTGAGTTTTGTGCAGAAGGTCAGTGCCGATGCCAGCAACCCGTTGCAGGGTGCCAGTGATGTACAGGTTTCGGCCGATGGGCAGTTTGTCTATGTCAGCGCGCAGATCAGCGATGCCGTTTCCGTCTACCAGGCCTCGGAAAGCGGAGGCTACAGCCTGACCTTGCTCGACAGCGTCAACAAGGCAGACAGTACCGGGCTGGATCAGGCGGTGGCCCTGAGCCGGGTGGCCGCCAGCGGTGACCTCTATGTGGCCGGTGCCCGCAACAGCGCGCTGGTGCACCTGAATTTCGATGGCACCGCACTGAATGTGGTGGCCAGCTTCAATAACAATGCCGGCGGCATCAGCCAGATGCAGGGCCCGGTGGATGTACTGCTCAACGCCGCAGGTGACCGTGTGGTGGTGGCCGCGTCGGCCAGCAATGCACTGGTCTTCTTCAGCCGCGATACAACCACGGGTTTGCTGACCTACCAGCGGGCCATTGCCAATGGCGATATCCTGGGCGCGGACACGGTGGCCGGGCTCAGCGGGGTACAGGCCCTGGCCGAAGGGGTACAGTCGGGTCAATCCTACCTCTACGCCGCCAGTCGGGGTGACAACAGCCTGGTAGCCCTGACCATGACCGACAGCAACGGCGATGCCCAGTGGGTGCAGAAACTGACCCACGGCAGTGACCTGGGCAACTTCGACGGGCCGGTGCGCATGGCCATCAGCCCGGATGCCCTGCATCTCTATGTGGCCGCGGTCAACAGCGCCAGCCTGAGCCAGTTCGGCGTGGCTGCGGACGGCACACTCCGCCTGCAGCAACAATTGCTCAGTAGTGACGGCCTGCCGGCCCTGACCCAGCCCAATGGCCTGGCCTTCAGCCCCGATGGCCGTTTCCTGGCTAGTGTTTCCGGTGATGTGGATGCACTGGCCGTCTACCGGCGCAAGGCTGATACCTTGTGCCCGGACAGCGGCGACAACAGCCAGCTGGCCGCCGGCATTCCGGTCACCGTGGCGCGCGGTGGTGAAATTCGCCTGAACCTTCAGGTCAAGGTCAAGGCGGGTGTGACCAGCACGGTCAGCAACACCGCCACCATCGAAATCGGCAACAACAGCAATGAACTGCAAGTGGCCGACAATAGCGCCACCGACACCGACCAGCTGGAGCAGCGGGCGGATCTGCGCATCCAGAAATGGGACCAGTTCAACCAGTACGACGGGTTGGCCGGGGTGACCGATATCGTCATGACCGCCACGGGCGATTATTTCTACACCGCTGGTCGCGACGACAATGCCTTGGGTGTCTGGGACAACACGGGCACGGCACCGAGCTTTGTACAGGCCCTGCGCAACAACACCAGCGGCAACAGCGGTTTCAGTGGCGTCACCGCACTGGCACTGAGCCCGGATGATGCCCATCTCTATGCCGTTTCCGCGCTGGACAATGCATTGTTGAGCTTCCGTATCGAAGCGGATGGCACCCTGACCCAGCTACAGGATCTGCGGGATGACGGCACCATTCAGGGGCTGGGCGGGGCCGTGGATGTGGTGGTCAGCCCGGATGGCGCCCATGTCTACGCACTGGGCCGCACGCTGGGTGCCGTGGTGGTGTTCAGCCGTGACAGCAGCACCGGTCAGCTGAGTTACCAGTCCGTGGCACGGAATGCCATCAATGGCGTGCAGGACATGAGCCTGCCGGATGCGCTGGCCGTTTCCGCGGATGGGGATCAACTCTATGTGGTCAGCCGGGCCAGCAATGCGCTGGTGGTGCTGAACCGGGGCAATGACAGCCAGCAGGCCGGCTACGGTGATTTGAGCTATCAGGCCAGTTATGTCAGTGGCGTCAATGGCGTCACGGACATGGTTGGCCCCAGCGCGGTCTGGCCAGAGCCCGGTAATGCCCATGTCTATGTGGCGGCAGCCGATTCGCAAGCCATAGTCTGGTTTGACCGTCAGGCCGATGGCAGCCTGAGTTTTGCCGGCAGCCTCACCGGTCAGGCCGCCGGAACAGCGGTGGAATTCAGCGACCTGCGCGCGCTGCTGGGCAATGCCGCGGGAGATGCCGTCTACGCCCTTTCCGGCAACGGCAACGCCTTGAACCGTCTGAGCCGGAATACGGCCAATGGCAGTCTGGCGGCCGATGCGCTGGTACGGGAAGGGGACGCTACGACGACACCCACGGTCTTTGTGCACGGTTTGCGTGGCGGGCGCGCGCTGGCGCGGAATGCGGCCACCGGCGATGTGTGGACGGCCGCGGCGGATGCCTCCGCGCTGGCACAGTGGGACACGGCCACCGGACTGGTCTGGCAGCAGGCACTGGTGGACGAGGGCGGCGGTGTGGCCCCTGGTGACACGGTGACCTACCACATTCTGGTGACCAACCATGGGCCGGCGGCGGTGACGGGCGCGCGGGTACGCGATGTCTTCCCGCTGGCCTTCACCACCATCAACTGGACTTGCCAGCAGGACAACAGCATCTGTACACCCAGTGGCACGGGCGACCTCGACACGCTGGTCAACCTGCAACCGGGTGGTCAGGCCGAGTTTGTTGCCGTGGCCAATGTATCCACCGAGGCGCAGGGCATGGTGGTGAACACCGCCAGCGTTACCGCGCCGGCGGGTGTGCTGGATCCGGATGCCAGCAACAACCAGGCCACGGATGAAAATACCGTGCTGATCCCGGAAGTGGATGTCAGCGTCACACTGGACAACGGTGCCACGGCACTGGAAAGCGGCCAGTCGGTAACCTACACCCTGACCCTGAGCAACAGCGGGCCTTCCCATGCCGCCGCCGTGACGGCACGCCTGCCCTTGCCGGAAGGCCTGGGCTTCAGCAGCTGGACCTGTCAGGCCACGCCCCTGCCGGGCTTGTTGCAGGATGCCGCCCTGCCGGCCACCGATCTGGACGTGGTCCGGCAGATGCGCCTTTCCACGGATCAGAATGACCTCTACGTAGTGGGGCAGTTTGCTGGCGTGGATGCCCTGGCCCATTACCGGCGTGATCTGCGTACCGGCGAACTGGTGCAACTGAACCTGATTCAGAACAACAGCACCTTCAACGGCCAGGCCATCAGCAATCTGGACGGCGCTTCGGATGTGGTTATCAGCCCCAATGGTGCCTTCGTCTATGTGGCCGCGCCGGATGCCGATGCCATTCTGCTGTTCCAGCGTGACCCGGCGGATGGCAGTCTGACCCTCGCGGGCAGCTGGATCGATCAGGTTGGCGGTGTCGATGGCCTGGCCGGGGTGAATCATCTGGCCCTGTCGCCCGATGGCAGCCGGCTCTACGCACTGGCCAGCCTGGATGATTCCCTGACCCGTTTTGATGTGGATGCACTGGGACAGCTGAGCTGGCAGCAGACGTTGTTTGCCGGCGCTTATCCGGATGTGCAGCAACCCCTGGCTCTGGCGGTGGCCGGTAACGGACGGGATCTCTATCTCCTGACCGGTCAGAATCGTCTGGTGACCTTGCAACATGGTGGTCTTGGTGATCTGCAGGTGGTGTCCAGTCAGGATCTCAGCGGCATCAGCCAGTTCGGCAACCCGCTGGGTCTGCGGCTTATCCGTGATGAATCGGCCCTGCTGGTACTGGGTGCCGCCAACGGCGGGCAGCTGGTCAGTTATCTGCGAGACACCAGCGGTGTGCTGGTGCTACAACAGGCCCAGACCCTGTCACTGGCCACGGCACCCACGGCCATGCTGCCGGTGGAGAAAGGCCAGCAGGTACTGATCGCCGATGACAGCACCGTCAGCATCTGGGAAGACAGCCCGACTGGCTATGCCCGGATCGCCAGTTTCAGCGCCAACCTGCAACCGGCAGCCATGGTGGCCGATGCGGCGGAACAGCGGCTTTATCTGGGCAATGCCGGCATCCAGCTGGCCAACCGCCTGCGTGGCAGCCGCTGCGCGGCCTTCGGCTACGGCGGCATACTGGACAACCTCTCCCTGGCCGTGGGCGGGCAGGCCGTCTATACCCTGAACACCTCGGTGTCGGCCTCCTTCACCGGCACCATGAGCCTGGCGGCGGAAGCCGTGGTGCAATTGCCCACCATCGAGCGCAATCCGCTGGACAATGTGGCCGTGGACGCCGACCCGGTCAGCGGCACGCCCAGCCTGGCCGGTAGCCTGGACCTGGACAATCCGCCACTGGTGGCCGGGCTGGATGCCAGCTACAGCATGATCGTGGACAATACCGGTAATGCGGATGCCATGATGGAGACCCTCTCCGTGGCCCTGCCGTGGCAGCCCGATCAGAGCGATGGTTTCGACCCGGCCCAGACCGTATTGCAGTGTACCGGTTCGCCACCGCTGGTATGGACACAGCTGGATGCCGATGCCCGTATCAGCCAGGTGGATCACCTGTTACCCAGCGCCGATGGCAAGCACCTGTATGGGCTGGACAGCAGCAACGGCCGCCTGCTCAGCTGGACGATCAACACCGGCGTGCCGCAGGCCCTGCAACAAGTGGATGAAGGCAACAGCAGCAACAACCTGCTGGTGGAAGGGCTGGTGGGTGCGCAGGCCATGCGCCTGAGCCCCGGCGGAGACAGCCTCTATGTGCTGGCCTCCGCCAGCAACCGCATTCTGGTCTTCCAGCGGGATGTATTCACCGGCATGCTGACACTGATCCAGCGCATGGAAAACACGCCGGATCAGGCGGTGAATCTGGTCAGCCCGCAGGATATGGTCATCACGCCGGATGGCTTGCATGCCTATGTGGCCTCCAGCGGCGCGGATACCATCAGCCGCTTCCAGCGTGATCCGGCCAGCGGTCTATTGACCTGGGTGGGGCAGCAGCGGGACGGCTTCGATACCGTCTTCCCGGACAGCAATGTGCTGCGGGGCGTGAATGCACTGACCCTGGCCGATGACGGTCGTGTTCTGTATGCCGCCTCCAGCGTGTCCGACACCCTCAGTGCTTTCCTGATCGACAGCGCCACCGGCGCGCTGAACTACCAGCAGGTGGTGCGCAACAACGCCAGCATTCCCACCCAGGCCGGCACGCAGACCCTGCGCGGCCTGAGCGTGCCCAGCCAGCTGCACAGCACCATGCAGGGACGCTTCCTCTATGTACTGGCGGAAGGCAGTGGCAATCTGTTCGTGTTCTCCAAGGCCGTGGCTGACACCACGCTGACCCTGGTACAGACCATCGAGCCGGGCGTGGCCGATATTCCGGCCTATGGCGGCCCCTTTGCCATGGGCTTCAGTGATGACGCATCCCGCCTCTA
>WFUE01000185.1 GCA_015485125.1 Lysobacterales bacterium
CCCGGTGATTCCCTTCGCGGATCTTCTGCGGGTGCAAACTCATGAGAACACCCGCGTTTTCAGTACCGCGCATGGGGGTCACTGCGGCTTTATCGCCGACTATCATCTGCAAAGCTGGGCGGATCGCTTTCTGTTGCAGGCTGCTGAACGCTGGCTGTAAAGCATGGGTGGACGCAGCATTTACGCCCGCGCTATGCTGGGCTGCGCATTTTGTGGAGGCTGGAGTCAATGCGGATATGGCTGGGCGTATGCTGGCTGGTCTGGAGCCTGAATGGTTGGACGCAACAGGCTGTCGAGACCGATACCCTCGATGAAAGCTGGCCGTTGAACGGTGCCCGTGCCTTCATCATTGATCTGCCGGCCGGCAAGCTCACCCTGACCGCAGGCCAGGGTGATCGTGTGCAAGTGAGCGGCAATGTGCGCAACCGGGGTTTTTTGCGCCATGGTCAGGCCGGCGGGGTGTTCCGGCTCTACTGGCAGGCACCGCTGGCCCGGCCTCCCGAGGATCTGGACCTGCAATTGTCGCTGCCGGCACTGGACAGTCTGCGTATTCAGGGCCTGCGGCTGGAAGTGGCCGCCCAGGGGGTGCAGAGCCAACGGGTACGGGTCGAGGTCAACCAGCTGGATTTTCACGGCGAGCTGCGCACCCCGAAACTGCGTATGCAGGCCATGCAGGGGCGCGTGCAGTTGCGGCTGAATGAAAGCCGGATGACGGAAGTTTCCCTGCTCAACGGCACGGTTGCGCTGGAGGGGCTTGCCGGTCGCGCGCGGGTGCGGGTGCTCAATGGCCAGATCAGCCTGCAGGGCCGGGCCATGGAAGAAATCCGCCTGTACAACCAGAATGGTGGCATGGCCCTGCAGGTGGATTTGCTGAACCGCGCGCGGGTGGAAGCGCAAACCCTCAGCGGTTCCATTCAGGTCCAGCTCAGCAACGGCCCCTACCGTTGCCAGTTCGAAACCCTGACGGGGCAGGTTTATGTCAACGACACACCCCTGCCCGTGGAATCCAGTACCGGCTCAGGTCAGCGCATCGATTGCAGCCCGCCGGATACCCCGGCCTCGGTACAGGTACCCCGGCTGCGTTTCGTCAGCCAGACAGGGCATCTGTACCTGAAGCGCTGATCAGTCGCTTTTTTCCTGCAGTTCCAGCGGGCGCGGGGCCTTCGCTTCCACCTCGTGCAGCAGATCGTAGAGCGCCGCCTGCAGGCCTTCTTCATGCACGGGATGGTAGAAGGGCATCTTCAGCAGATCAAACACGGTCATGTCCTGTTGAACCGCCCAGGCCAGCAGGTGGGCGATATGCTCGCCACCGGGGCAGGCCATGCTGCCGCCAATGAGCTTGCCGCTTTCCACTTCGGCGTACAGGCGCAAGACACCATAATCCTCGCCGATCAGCACGGCGCGACCTTCGGTGGAGAAATCCGCCTCGCCGATGGCGATTTCGTCCTCGTCCAGGCTGTCGAAGGCCGGGCCGACGGTACAGAGGTTGGGGTCGGTGAAAACGATGCCCAGCGGCGTTTTGCGCCGGTAGGCCTTAGGCACATCGGCCACGGCATTGCTGCCGGCGATGCGGCCTTCGTCTCCGGCCTCGTGCAACAGCGGGCGGTAGGCATCCACATCTCCGGCGATGAACACCGGTTGCCCGTCGATCTGCAGGGTTTCCGGGTCAAAGGGCGGCAGGCCGTGTGCATCCAGCTCGATACCGGCGGCCTCCAGATTCAACCCGGCCAGGTTGGGGCGGCGGCCCAGGCTGGCCAGCACCTGGTCACATTCGAAGGCGGTATCTCCGGCACGTACCCGCAGGGTATTACCAGCCGGTTCGATCTCCACCGCATGGCCCAGGGTCATGGGCAGGTCACGGGCCAGCAGGGCACGGGCCTGGGACTGCACCACATAATCCTGGATGCCGCCGATTTCCTGCGCCAGGTCGAAACCGTGGACTTCCAGCCCCCAGCGGGCCAGCGCTTGCCCCAGTTCCAGACCGATGGCCCCCAGCCCCACCACGGCCAGGCGCGGGCCCAGGCTTTCCTGCTCGAACAGGCTGTCGGTGGTGAGAATGCGCTCGCCAAAGGCCTGCCAGGCCTTGGGCACCACTGGCGAGGAACCGGTGGCGATGATGATCTTTTCGGCGTGGATGCGGGTATCACCGGCTTCCAGCACGCCGGGGGCGATGAAACGCCCATGATGGGGAATGAAATGTTCGCCCAGTTTTTCCACCCGCTTCGCCGGGCCGGCAGCCAGCCCGTCCCGCAGCTTGCGCACCAGGGCCATGGCCTGTGCCGGGTCGGCTTTCAGCCCGTCAGTGCCGCTGACACCGGCGCGGGCCAGCCATTGCCGGCGGTGCAGATCATGGCCGATCTGGATGGCGGCCTTGGAGGGCATGCAGCCCACCCGCGCGCAGGTGGTGCCCAGGATACCGCCATCCAGCAGCACGAAACTTTTTCCGGAACGCTTGACCGGCCCCAGCGCGTACAGGCCGGCGGAACCGGCACCCAGTATGGCCACATCCACCTTGATTTCCCGCATGATGATTCACCTCCGGCAAAAAACGCGCTCATCATAGCCCATTCCCCGCCCCGTGGAGACTGCCGCAATGGGGTGCCGCCCTACCTTGGCGTACGGAGTGGAAGGGGCGCATCTGTTATGATGGCGGGCTGCTATCGAATTGAGTATCAGGGGAGTCGCCATGAGCAAGGCCATGCAAACCCTTACACAGGATCTGGACCCGGAAGAAACCCGGGAGTGGCTGGAGGCCCTGGAGGCCGTTCTGGAAAAGGACGGCCCGGAACGCGCCCACCAGCTGCTGGAGAAAATGGTGGACCTGGCCCGCCGGCGCGGCGCGCATCTGCCCTTCCGCACCACCACCGCCTATGTGAACACCATTCCTCCCAGCCGGGAGCAGGCCTGTCCCGGCCGGCAGGATCTGGAATGGCGCATCCGCTCGCTGATTCGCTGGAACGCACTGGCCATGGTGGTCAAGGCCAATCGCGCTCCCGGTGAGCTGGGCGGGCACATTGCCAGCTTTGCCTCCATCGCCACGCTCTACGATGTGGGTTTCAATCACTTCTTTCATGGTTTCGATGCCGAGGGTGGCGCCGATCTGGTCTATTTTCAGGGGCATTCCTCGCCGGGCATCTACGCGCGCGCCTTTCTCGAGGGGCGCATCAGCGAGGAACAGATGCACAATTTCCGCCGCGAGGTGGATGGCAAGGGCCTGTCCTCCTACCCGCACCCGTGGCTGATGCCGGAATTCTGGCAGTTTCCCACCGTTTCCATGGGGCTGGGGCCCATTCAGGCCATCTATCAGGCCCGTTTCCTCAAGTATCTGCACAACCGTGGCCTGGCCGATACCAGCCAGCGCAAGGTCTGGTGCTTCGTCGGCGACGGCGAGACTTCCGAGCCGGAAACCCTGGGCGCCATCTCCCTGGCCGGTCGCGAGGGGCTGGACAACCTCATCTTCGTCATCAACTGCAACCTGCAGCGGCTGGACGGGCCGGTACACGGCAATGGCAAGATCATCCAGGAACTGGAAGGCACCTTCCGTGGCGCGGGCTGGAATGTGATCAAGGTGATCTGGGGCAGCCGCTGGGACCCGCTGCTGGCCAAGGACACCAAGGGCCTGCTGCGCAAGCGCATGGAAGAAGCCTGTGATGGCGACTACCAGAACTACAAGGCCAAGGGCGGCGCCTACACCCGCGAGCATTTCTTCGGCAAGTATCCCGAGCTCAAGGCCATGGTGGCCAACATGAGCGACGATGACATCTGGCGGCTCAACCGGGGCGGGCACGACCCGCACAAGGTCTATTCCGCCTACGCCGAGGCGGTGGCGCACGCCGGTGAGCCCACGGTGATCCTGGCCAAGACGGTCAAGGGCTACGGCATGGGCGAGGCCGGCGAGAGCCTCAACGCCACCCACCAGCAGAAGAAGATGCCGGATGAGGCCATCAAGGCTTTCCGCGATCGCTTCAAGGTGCCCATCCCCGACGACAAGATTCACGAAGTGCCCTTCTACCGCCCGCCGGAAGACAGCGAGGAAATGCAATACCTGCGCGAGCGGCGCGAGGCGCTGGGTGGCTTCATCCCCGAACGACGTTGCCAGAACCTGCCCATGCCGGTGCCGGCACTGAAGGCTTTTGCCAGCCAGCTGGAAAGCACCGGCGAGCGGGAAATCTCCACCACCATGGCCTTCGTGCGCTGCCTGAACACCATCGTGCGTGACCGTAACCTGGGCAAGCATGTGGTACCCATCGTCGCGGACGAGGCGCGCACCTTTGGCATGGAAGGCATGTTCCGCCAGCTGGGCATCTATTCCGCCGAAGGGCAGCGCTACACCCCGGAAGACCAGGACCAGCTGATGTACTACCGGGAAGACACCAAGGGGCAGATTCTGCAGGAAGGCATTTCCGAAGCCGGGGCCCTGTCCTCGTGGATTGCCGCCGCCACCTCGTATTGCACCAATGGCGTGCCGATGATCCCCTTCTTCATCTTCTACTCCATGTTCGGCTTCCAGCGGGTGGGAGACCTGATCTGGGCCGCTGGCGACATGCGTGCGCGGGGCTTCCTCATCGGCGGTACATCCGGCCGCACCACCCTCAACGGCGAGGGGCTGCAGCACGAGGACGGCCAGAGCCACATCATGGCCAGCTATGTGCCCAACTGCATTCCCTACGACCCCACCTATGCCTACGAGGTGGCGGTGATCGTGCAGAACGGCCTGCAACGCATGCTGCACAATCAGGAAGATGTGTTTTTCTATATCACCACCCTGAACGAAAACTACGCGCACCCGGCCATGCCCAAGGGGGCCGAGGCAGGCATCCTCAAGGGCATGTATCTGTTCCGCGAGGGTAACAAGCGGGCGAAGATCAAGGCCCAGCTGCTGGGCTCCGGTGCCATCTTCCGCGAATGCGAGGCGGCCGCCGACATGCTCAAGGCCGATTTCAACGTGCATTGCGACCTGTGGAGCTGCCCCAGCTTCACCCTGCTCAAGCGCGAGGCGGAGGAGATCACCCGCCACAACCGCCTGAACCCGGAGAAGAAGGCGCGCAAGGCCCATGTGGAAAAATGCCTGGACAATCGCAAGGGCCCGGTCATCGCCGCCAGTGACTATGTGCGCACCTTCGCCGAGCAGATTCGCCCCTGGGTCAAGGCCGACTACACCGTGCTGGGCACCGACGGCTTCGGCCGCAGCGATACCCGTGAAAAACTGCGCCAGCACTTCGAGGTGGACCGCAACGCCATCGCCTACCATACGGTGGAAGCCCTCTACCGGGCGGGCGAGCTGAGCAAGGCGGATGTGCTCAAGGCGCGGGAGCGCTACCGGATGGACGCGGGCAAGCCCATGTCCCTCTACCTGTGACGGAGGCCGGCCATGCGTGACATCATCACCCTGAAGATACCGGATCTGGGCGGTGCCCATGATGTGGATGTGATCGAGATTCTGGCCCGCCCCGGCGAGACGGTGGAAAAGGATCAGCCGCTGATTACCCTGGAAGGCGACAAGGCCACCATGGATGTGCCGGCGGAGCGGGCCGGCATCCTGAAAAGCCTGAAAGTCAATGTGGGCGACAAGGTCAACGAAGGCGACCTGCTGGCAGAGCTGGAATTGGACGACAGCGCGGAAAGCGCCACCGCCGATACGATCGCCGAAGCGACCGCGCCGGCCGCCGCTGCTGAACCGGCC
>WFUE01000186.1 GCA_015485125.1 Lysobacterales bacterium
GCCAGATACAGCTGCAGGTGGAAGCCGGGGATTATCTCTCCATCATGGGCCCGTCCGGCTCGGGCAAATCCACCCTGCTCAATGTGCTGGGCTTGCTGGACCGTCCCGATGCCGGCCGGTATCGTCTGGCCGGCGTGGAAACCACCGATCTCGGCGAGGAGGCGCGCGCCCGTTTGCGGCGGGAACATATCGGCTTCGTCTTCCAGGCCTTTCATCTCATTCCCCGGCTCAGCGCGGCGGAAAACATCGCCCTGCCCATGGTGCTGGCCGGCGTGCCTCCCCCACGGCGGCAACAGCGGGTGGCGGAAGTGCTGGAACAGCTGGGTCTGAGTGATCGGGCCCACCATCGCCCGGACCAGCTTTCCGGCGGCCAGCGGCAACGGGTGGCCATTGGCCGGGCCATTCTCATGCGCCCGCGCCTGTTACTGGCCGACGAGCCCACCGGCAACCTGGACCAGCAGTCCGGGCATGAAGTCATCGAACTGCTGGAACAACTCAACCGGGATGGCATCACCCTGGTGGTGGTCACCCATGACCCGCCGCTGGGCCAGCGTGCCCGCCGGCAATTGCACATGCTGGATGGGCGCATTCACCGGGACGAGGCCCATGCGCACGGCTGACAGCCTGCATTTCGCCTGGCAGGCCATCACCAGCGCGCGTGGGCGCAGCCTGCTCATGCTGCTGGCCATGAGCATTGGCGTGGCCTCGGTGGTGGTGCTGACCGCCCTGGGCGAAGGCGCGCGCCGCTATGTGGTGGGCGAGTTCCAGCAACTGGGCACCGACCTGCTGTTCATGCTGCCGGGCCGCAACGAGACCACCGGTGGGCCGCCGCCCCTGTTCGGCCTCACCCCCCGTGACCTGACCCTGGATGACGCCGAAGCCCTGCTGCGCAGCCCGGCCATCGTGCGCATCGGCCCCATCAGCGTGGGGCAGGCACCGGTTTCCCACGGCGCACTGGAACGGGATGTCACCATTCTGGGCAGCAACCGGGATTTCTTCATCGCCCGCCAGATTCATGTACAACAGGGGCGCATGCTGCCGGAAATGCCGGTGGAACAGCAACGGGCCGTGACCGTGCTGGGTCACAAGCTGAAAAAGGCCCTGTTCGGACATCGCAATGCGCTGGGCGAGTGGGTGCGCATTGGTGACCAGCGCTATCAGGTCATCGGTGTACTGACACCGGAAGGCATTTCCCTGGGCACGGATCTGGGCGATGTGGCCATTATCCCCGTGGCCTCGGCCCAGAACCTGTTCAACAACCCTTCCCTGTTCCGGGTGCTGATGCAGGCCCGCAGCAAGGCCGACCTGGACAAGGCCCGCGAGGACGCCCTGGCCATCATCGCCCGCCGTCACGGCGGCAAGGCCGATGTCACCGTGATTACCCAGGACGCGGTACTGAGCACCTTCGATCAGATTCTCTCCGCCCTGACCCTGACCGTGGCCGGTATCGCCACCATCAGCCTGCTGGTGGCCGGCATACTGATCATGAATGTGATGCTGGTCACCGTCAGCCGACGGGTGCCGGAAATCGGTCTGCTCAAGGCGCTGGGCGCGGCACGCGGGCAGGTGCTGCAGTTGTTTCTGCTGGAAGCGGTGCTCATGGCCGCCGCCGGTTCCCTGCTGGGGCTGGCGCTGGCGGGCCTGGCCCTGACACTGGCCGGCCTGCTCTACCCGAACCTACCGTTGATTCCACCCTGGTGGGCCATCCCCGCCGCCACTGGCACCGCGCTGTTGACCGGGGCGCTGTTTGGCATCCTGCCGGCCCGGCGCGCGGCCAACCTGGACCCGGTCCAGGCCCTGACCGGACGATGAGGGCCCGCCATGCGTCTGACTGACCTGCTGCAACTGTCCTCCAGCGCCATCCGCGCCCAGCCGGGTCGCAGCCTGCTCACCGGCCTGGGCATTGCCGTGGGCATACTGGCCGTAGTGCTGTTGACCGCCTTTGGCGAGGGTGTGCAGCGCTTTGTCATCGGCCAGTTCACCCAGTTCGGCACCCATCTGCTGGCGGTCACGCCCGGCAAGAGCGAAACCCTAGGCCTGTCCGGCGCCGTGATCAGCACCGTGCGTCCACTGTCACTGGAGGACGCGCGTCAGTTGCGCAAGCTGCCGCAGGTAGAGGCCGTAGTACCCTTCGTGCAGGGCAACGCGGAAGTGGAATGGCAGGGGAAAAGCCGGCGCAGCAACCTGTTCGGCACCGGCGCGGCCGTGCCCCAGGCCTGGCAGATTCCCGTGGCCCAGGGCCGCTTTCTGCCCGATGACGATCCGCGCCACGCGCGAGCCTATGCCGTGCTGGGCAGCAAGCTGCGCCGGGAACTGTTCGGCAGCCACTCGCCGCTGGGGGAAAAAATTCGCATCGGTGGCGAGAGCTACCGGGTCATCGGCAGCATGCGTACCAAGGGCCAGATGCTGGGCTTCGACCTGGACGATACCGTCTACATCCCCGTGGGACGGGCGCTGGCCATGTTCAACCGCGAAGGGCTGATGGAAATCGACGTGCTCTATTCGGCCAACGCAAAGGCCGACACCGTGGCCAGGCACATCCGCACGCGCCTGATGGCGCTGCATGGGCGGGAGGATTTCACCATCATCACCCAGGATCAGATGCTGGAGGTGCTGGGCTCGGTGCTGGAGGTGCTCACCTTCGCCGTGGCCGCGCTGGGCGCCATTTCGCTGGTGGTCGGCGGTATCGGCATTTTCACCATCATGACCATTTCGGTGCAGGAGCGCATGCATGAAGTGGGGCTGCTGCGCGCGCTGGGCGCGCCCCGGCGCCAGATCGTGGCCCTGTTTCTGGCGGAATCCGCCGCCCTGGGCAGCCTGGGCGGGCTGGCCGGCCTGGGCCTGGGGCTGGGGCTGGCCGGCCTGCTGCAATGGCTGCTGCCGGCACTGCCGGTGCATGTCGCCTGGGATTATGTCGCCCTCTCCCTTGGCCTTTCCCTGCTCATCGGCCTGCTGGCCGGCACGGTGCCGGCACTGCAGGCCGCCGGCCTCAATCCGGTGGAGGCGTTGCGCTCGGAGTAGCAGAAATGACAAAACGGGCATTGAAGATCTGCGCCACTTCCCTTTCTTCCAATTCCAGCGGCTGTGCAGGCAATACATCCGCTTTTTCAGCCCACTGACGAGCTTCTTCGAAATACTGCCGGTAGAGCTGCTTGCGCACCCCCACCGGCAGGGGTGGCGGGCAGTTGTCATCACGGGAGAAGGCGTCGTCCAGCGACAGCTGTGGGCAGGATTCCGTGGCCTCGATGTGCTGCCAGCAGGCCTTGCGGATACAAAAACGGTACCAGGGCAGAAAGCGCGCGCCGTGTTCGGCGATGAAGGCCACGGCCTCGATGATGAAATCCACTTCGGCCTC
>WFUE01000187.1 GCA_015485125.1 Lysobacterales bacterium
GTGCGCCCGTTGTACATAGAGAATATGGTCGATCTTGGCCAGGGTCAGGTCACTGAGAACCCGACTGTGATTGACCCGCTGCTTGCTCTGGTTGGCGCTTTGCGCAAAGGCACCGAATGAAGTTGCGAAGCGCTGGAGCACCTGTACCGATTCCTGCGCATCCTGATCGGCCTTTTCTGAAGCCTCGGCCACCTGCCGGGTTACCTGCAACAACTGGTTGACATTCTCGCCGATCTGCTCGGTCTGCTGTTTGGTGTTTTCCGCCAGGCTGCGTACCTCGTCGGCCACCACGGCAAAACCGCGGCCATGCTCACCGGCGCGGGCAGCCTCGATGGCGGCATTCAAAGCCAGCATGTTGGTCTGGTCGGCGATACCCGTAATCACCTCGGCCATGTTGGCAATGGTCTGCGAACTTTGCTCCAGTTCCAGTGCCTGTTCCTTCACATGGGCGATGACCGACGACAGCGACTGTACCCGTTGATCCACGCCTTTCACCGCTTCCTGGTTTTTCAGCGCCTCGTCGGCCATTTCCGAGGAAAGCTGATCCACCTCCCCCATTTCGGTGGAAATGAATTTCAGATTATCCTGCAAACCCCGAAGGCTGCCCAACAGGTTTTCAGTTTTCTTGATACCCATCTCCGCAAACAGCTTGTCCTTGTGCTGCTGGAGAATGTTCGCATGAAAGGCATCGGTGGCGTAGTACAGCTCATCCATGCCGGAACGGAACATTCCTTTCAAACCAGCCGGCAACGGCTTGCGCCACATCACGCCGGTCCGCGCCATATTCATGGAACGCAGCGCTTCGCGCATGAAGGCCTCGAACTGATCCAGGGCGTCATTCAGTGCCCAGCCGTGCGCGGCCAGCGGGGATTTCCTGTCGATGTAGGTGACCCGGCTTTCCAGCTTGCCGTCGCCCACTTCATCCAGTACCCGATGAATCTGTTTCATGATCTGCCGGTCTTTCTGGCTGGCCAAATAATGGGCCCAGCCTGCCAGGGCCAACAGGCCGGTAATGACCAGCTCCTGCCAGGCGAAATCACTGGTATAGAGGCTGACCAGCAGAAAAACCACCGTGGTAGCAACCAGTACCCGGCGGGTATCAGCTGAACTGAAGTGCAAAAACCTGTTCATTGTATCCTCGCTTCACTTCATCCAGTGCTTGGTTCAACAGGGGGGTGGATGCATCGATGGCCGCCGCCGCGCCGGCCGCCTGTTCCGCTTCCAGCATGCGGGCATACAGTGGCTCGAACCAGCGGATGCCCGCCTGGGATGGCTTGCGCCGCACGGAAAAATAGCCCAGCAGATTGCCCTTGTCATCCTTGCTGGGCGTGACATTGGCAAATACCCAGTAATGGCCGCCATCCGCGGCCAGATTCTTGATGAAACCGTTGAATTCCCGCCCATTCTCCAGCGTGTTCCATAACAGGCGAAACACGGCCCGTGGCATCTCCGGATGGCGTATCACATTGTGCTGCTTGCCCAGCAGTTCCTGCTCATCCATCTGGGAAAACTCCATGAAGATTTCATTGCAATAGGTGATGATGCCCTTGGGGTTGGTCTTGGAGACGATAAAGTCTTCCTCGCGCATCACCCGTTCCACCCCGGTGGGCCTGACTTTCAGCTTCATGACACCTCCATTTTTGGCTGGTTACCCCGCAATATCGGACACTTGGCGATAAAGTTTAATCCTTTCTTGCAAAAAAAAGCGCCTATGCGGCATGCATGGCTTGTTAGAAAACGCTAATATTTATCCAGGCAGGGGGGCTGGCCGTTCAATAGACGCTGCACTATGATCTTGTGGTAGTTGGAGCCTGACCTGACAAGGGAATGCGCCTTGTAATCGGTTATCAATCACGCTGGGGAAACACATGAAAAAAACACTGCTCTTGCTGCTGGCACTATTGTCTTTGCAGGTACAGGCGGTCGAGAAGCGACTGCGGCCATTCGTCCTGGCCGGTACCAGCCAGGCCTCCATGGAGGAAACCCTGCAAAGCACCCGCAACAAACTGAAGGCTGGCAATTTCGAGATTGTCGGCGAATACGCCCCTTACGAGGGCGCGGAAATCATCGCCATAACCCGTGATGATCTGAAAGCCACCGCGGCCAAGACCGATTTCGGTGGATTCGGCGCGGTACTGAAGGTTGCCCTGACCCAGACCGACAACGGTATTCAAGTCAGTTACAACAACCCCGACTGGGTCACGCACATCTACCGCCTCGATGGCAGCCTGGCCGATATCAGCCGTGATCTGGGCAATCTGCTGGGCCATGAAAAGACCTTCGGCTCCAGAAAGGGCCTGAAAGCCAAAAAGCTGCGCAAATACCGCTACATGATGATGATGCCCCGCTTTGACGACAACATCCGCCTGGCCAAGTACAAAAAATACCAGCAGGCCGTGGATGCGGTGGAAAAAGGCCTGGCAGAGGGTCTGGGCAATACGAAAAAGATTTATCGTGTGGATTTGCCTGGCAAGGACGAAACCGTCTTTGGCGTCGCCATTCTGGCAGGCAAGTCCAATGATGCCTTCATCATGGAAAAAATCGATACGGCCGAACTGAAGCATACCGCCCATCTGCCTTACGAAATTCTGGTCTCTGGGCGCAAGATATACATGCTGCACGGCAAGTTTCGTATCGCGCAAAGCTTTCCCGACCTGGGCATGGGCACTTTCATTCGCATTTCCTCGGCACCCGGAGACATTGAAAAACACCTGAAGGCCGTGGCACGCGCCAACAAGAAGAAGAAATAGGCAGTACTCCTGTTGGGCCGCGTACTACCACTGCTGGCCGCATTGAGCGGGTGGGTACTCCTTGCCCTCCACGGGCCGGGTGACGCCACTCTCAATAGCGGACTGGGGCTGCTGCTGGTCATCGCCCTGCTCTGGCTGAGCGAAGCCCTGCCCCTGCCAGTCACCGCCCTGCTGGTACCATTGCTGGCCATGGCCTCCGGCCTGCAAGCCGCCGGGCAGGCCTTTGCCGCCTTTGCCCACCCCATCATCTTTCTCTTTCTTGGCGGCTACGCCATGGCCGCGGCCCTGCACCAGCAGGGTCTGGATCGCTGGCTGGCGCAGGGTTTTCTCCGGCTGGGCAGGGGCAGAATGTTGCCGGCCAGCCTGCTGCTTTTTGCCGCCACTTCCCTGTTGAGTCTGTGGATTTCCAACACCGCCACCACGGCCATGATGCTGCCGCTGGTGCTGGGCCTGATTGAGGATGCGGATGAACAGCGGCCGGGAACAGCCTGGTTTCTGCTGCTGGGGCTGGCCTGGTCGGCCAATATCGGCGGCATGGGCACGCTGGTGGGCAGCCCGCCCAATGCCATCATGGCAGCGGAAACCGGCATCGACTTCCGTGAATGGCTGGCTGTGGGCCTGCCAGTCAGCGCCCTGCTCTGGCCAATGGGCATGGGGCTGTTGTACGTCCTGTTTCACCCCGGCAATGACCCGATCGACCTCTCCAGTGAACACAAGCTACGGTGGAATCGGGCGCAACGCGGTACCGTGCTGATTTTTCTGCTCACCGTACTGGCATGGATTTTCAGCAAATCACTGGCGCAGTGGCTGGGCATTACCAAGGGCATGGACAGCTGGATTGCCATCAGCGCGCTGGTCATGCTGCATGCGCTGGGTTGGCTCGACTGGCAAACCCTGAAAAACCGCACGGACTGGGGCGTACTGATCCTTTTTGGCGGCGGGCTGGCCCTGAGCAGCATCCTCAAGAGTAGTGGTGCCAGCCTGTGGCTGACACAGGCATTGCTGGGCCCATTACAGATGCTGCCCGGCTGGGCACTGATTCTGGGCCTGGTGCTTTTTGTGGTCTTTCTGACCGAACTGGCCAGCAACACCGCTACCACCGCCCTGCTGCTGCCGCTATTGCTGCCGCTGGCACCGCAACTGGGGCTGGAACCGCTGTTGGTGGCCTTTCTACTCAGCCTGTCGGTTTCCTGCGCCTTCATGCTGCCGGTGGCCACCCCGCCCAACGCCATGGTCTTCGGCACCGAACGCCTGCCGCAGCGGGTGATGATGCGCGCCGGTCTCTATATGAACAGCCTGGCCGCCGTATTGTTGAGCTTGCTGGTGCCCTGGCTGGCCGGATAGATACAAACCGAACCGGAAGCAGAACCTGCACAATGAGCTGAAACGATTCCCTTCATGTACTACAGGAGCGGATGTCAGCGTCAGGGCTTTTTGGCCCAGGTCAGATCAATCTTGCGTTGTTGCGCAACACAATCACGCAAATAGAGATTGATCAGGCTTTGGTAAGGAATGCCCGTTTCCTCTGCCATTTTTTTGAAATACTCGATCACATCCTCACCCATGCGTATGGTTACCTGCTTCTTGAGCCTGGAAGCGTAAGGATTTTTTCGAGATTTCATTTCCGAGAAATCGTATTCTGCCTTCATGATGTACCTTTGGAATAGAAAGAAGATTCCTTTCTGGTAGCTTTTCGTGCCGAGATGATTCGAATGCTGTTTCCCTCATCGCGCTCGCAATGACAGACAACGAGCATTCGACATTGATTGCTCATGCCCAGCATGATGAAGCGATCCTCTTCCCCGGAATGCATTTCATCATAGAACTGAAGTGCATTTTCATCGAAAAACACGGACTTTGCCTCAGCGAAGGAAACGCCGTGTTTCTTTTGGTTAGCCAAATCCTTGGCCCTGTCCCACTCAAACCGAATCATACATACATTGTATGTACGCTATAGAGGCTGGTCAATATGGTCAGGCTTAACCAGGCTGACTGCAACAACGAACGCCAAATCACCCGGCTACCAATAAAACCGACGCTCCGGTTTCCACCACAAACGCCCGCGCCAGTACTGGATCAGCAGCAACCCGAATACCAAACCACCCAGATGGGCGAAATGGGCCACGCCAGACTGGGTGCCGGTCACGCCGAAGAACAATTCCAGCGCCGCGTACAGGGGCACAAACACCTTGGCCTTGATAGGGATGGGCGGAATCAGCAACATGATGCGTGCTTCCGGAAACATCCAGGCGAAAGCCAGTAACACGCCAAACACGCCCCCCGATGCCCCCACGGTGGGAACGGGGGGCTGGCCCTGGGCCACGGACAGGCTGACCACCAGCAACTGCACCAGACCGGCCCCCATCACGCAGACCACATAGTAGATGAGAAAACGCTGTGAACCCCAGATATTTTCCACCTGCGCGCCGAACATCCACAAGGCAAACAGATTGAAGAAGATATGCGCCAGGCCGCCGTGCAACAAACTGTAGGTCAGCAGTTGCCAGGGATAAAACTGGGGCACGGCCACCGCGCCGTAGGGCGTGGCCACCACTGGCGGCGTGCCCAAGGGCCAGAGCGCAAGCAGCGGCTCCAGCGCGCCTGGAAACAGCCCCTGGAGAAAGAACACCAGCACACAGCTGGTGATGATCAGTTTGATGGCCGGTGGATAGGCGGAAAAACGTGGACGCTCGGCTTCCAGTGGATCGTACATGGCGGCTTCCTGAGTCGGTCAGGCCACAATATGCGGGGCCTGTTCGGCAGTTGCAAGCCCCGCGTTGCCGAAAAAGCCGAGTGCGTGCGAGAATATCCCATTTGGGCAGGAGTCAGCCATGAGCATATTGCTGCAGGAAGAACAAGATCACATCCTCACGCTCACCCTCCACCGGCCGGAAGCTCTCAACGCACTCAACCGCGCGCTGCTGCTGGCCCTGGACGAGGCCTTTGCCTATGCCGATGAAAACGACGCAATCCGCTGTGTCGTTCTCACCGGTGCCGGCGACAAGGCCTTTGCCGCTGGCGCCGATATCGAGGAATTGTCTGCCATGAGCGCGCTGGAAGCCACCGCCTTCTCCCGCCTGGGCAACCGGATGATGCGCCGCATCGAAACCCTGCGCAAACCGGTGATCGCCGCCGTTAACGGCTACGCACTGGGCGGTGGCTGCGAACTGGCCATGGCCTGCCACCTGCGCATCGCCCACCCGCGTGCCCGCTTCGGGCTGCCGGAAATCACCCTGGGGCTGATGCCCGGCTTTGGCGGCAGCCAGCGCCTGCCCCGGCTCATCGGCAAGGCGCGCGCACTGGAACTGATGCTTACCGGCCGGCCAGTCAAGGCCGAAGAAGCCGTCCAGCTGGGGCTGGCCAACCAGTGCCCGCCGGAAGCCGATTTTGCCAGCGCCGTGGAGCAACTGGCCCGGCAACTGGCCGGCAATGCCACCATGGCCAGCCAGCTGTTGCTGCAAGCGGTGGAGACCGGTCTGGACCTGCCCATGGAACACGCCCTGCAAGTCGAAAGCCAGCAGTTTGGCCTTTGCTTTGACCACCCGGATGCCCGTGAAGGCACCGAGGCCTTCTTGCAAAAACGCAAGCCCCGCTTTCTCTGAACTCCCTTGCCGCCAGCAGGCAGCCGCTTGCCGGTGGTTTGCCGCATTGGCACACCTCTTGCTTCTCTCTTCTTGCCCCCTGGCATGCGTCAACCCTTTGACGCGGGATGAGTGGAGTAGAACATGGCAAGAGAAACCATACTGGTGGTGGATGAAGACCCCGCCTTGCGCAAGCATACGGCATTGGCGTTGCAGGAAGCCGGCTTCGTGGTGGAACAGGCGGAAGACCGCATGCAGGCTCGGGAAAAGGTGGCTGAAAAGCACTACAGCCTGGTCATTGGGCACGACAGCCAGTCCGTCCATTCCCGCCGCTCGCTGCTGAAACAGCTGCATGCGCTCAAGCCCGACCTGCCAGTGATCGTGCTGGCGGAATCACCCACGCTGGAACAGGCCGTCGAGGCCATGCGCTCCGGCGCGGCGGATTACCTGCCCAGGCCGGTGGAACCGAAAAAACTGCTGTCCCGGCTGAAAGTGTTGCTCACACGGCTGGGCCGGGACGAAGATCAACTGATCGCCGAAGACCCGCGCAGCCAGGAAATCCTGCAACTGGTGCGCCGGGTGGCGTTGACGGATGTCACCGTGATGATTTCCGGCCCCTCCGGCAGCGGCAAGGAAGTCATCGCCCGCTACATCCACCAGTATTCGCCACGGGCACGCGCGCCTTATGTGGCGGTCAACTGCGCCGCCATACCGGAGAACATGCTGGAAGCCATTCTCTTCGGCCACGAAAAAGGGGCCTTCACCGGTGCCATCGACACCCGTCCCGGCAAGTTTGAACAGGCCCAGGGCGGCACCCTGCTGCTGGATGAAATCTCGGAAATGCCGCTGGGGCTGCAAGCCAAGCTGCTACGGGTCCTGCAGGAAAGGGAGGTGGAGCGTATCGGCGGCAAGAAAAGCATCCCGCTCAATGTGCGCGTACTGGCCACCACCAATCGCAACCTCAAGCAGGAAGTGCAACAAGGCCGATTTCGCGAGGATCTCTACTACCGGCTGAATGTATTCCCGGTACACCTGCCACCGCTGGCCGCCCGACCCGGTGATATTCTGCCGCTGGCCCAGGCTTTTATCCGCCGCCAGGCCGGCAATGTCTATCTCAGCCCCGAGGCCAAGAAAAAGCTGCTGCGACACAACTGGCCGGGCAATGTGCGCGAGCTGGAGAATGTGATTCAGCGCGCGATGATTCTCAAAAGCGGTGGCATCATTCAAGCCATCGACCTGCATTTCGAGACGCTGGAACCGGCGGCCCCGCCATCAAGCGCCCTGCCCGTGCAACCGCAGGAACCACCCACAGGCGGCAAGCTCTCCAGCGATCTGAAGATGCAGGAATACCAGATGATCCAGCAGACTCTGCAAGCCAATGGCGGCAACCGCAAGCAAACGGCGGAAACCCTGGGCATCAGCCCCCGAACCCTGCGCTACAAGCTGGCGCGGATGCGGGAACTGGGCATGACCATCCCCGGATGAACGCACGGGAGAACCACCATGAGCGAGATGAACATTCAAGCTGTATTGCAACAGATTCGCAGTGTATCGGCGCGCATCCAGCCACCGGCCAATGAAACACCCGCCACGGAACCGGCGCGTGCAAGCTTTGGCAAGCTGCTGGAACAGTCGGTACAGGGCATCAACCAGCAACAAAAACAGGCCGAGGCCCTGGCCAGGGCCTGGCAGCTGGGCGACCCCAATATCAACCTGTCCGAGGTGATGATCGCCTCGGAAAAGGCCGGTGTAGCCTTTGAAGCCGCCAAGCAGGTACGCAACAAGCTGGTGGAAGCCTACCGCGACATCATGAACATGCCACTGTGAGGAAACAATAGATGGCCATGGTCAAGGCAGAAACGCTGGAAAGCAATGCCAGCGCACCCACCAGCCAGCCCCTCGGCGGGCTGACCAGCATGCCCTTGCTGCGCCAGATGGGTGCCTTGCTGGGCGTGGCCGCTGCCGTGGCCCTGGGCGTGATGATCGTGCTCTGGAGCCGTGAGCCCAATTACGCCATGCTCTACAGCACCACCTCTTCCCGCGATCTGGCGCAAATGGTGGAGCAGCTGGACCGCATGGCCATCCCCTACAAGCTCGAAGGTAACACCATTCAGGTTCCCGCCGACCAGGTGCATCGCACCCGGCTGCTGCTGGCCCGTCAGGGGCTGCCTGCCTCCACCGAAAGCCTGGGCTATGAGCTGCTGGACAAGGAACAACCCTTCGGCATGAGCCGGATGATGGAAGCCAGCCGCCACAACCGGGCGCTGGAAGGCGAACTGGCACGAACCATCGCCTCCCTGCAAACCGTGCGCAGTGCACGGGTGCATATTGCCATTCCCAAACCTTCCGCCTTCGTGCGCCAGCACCAGAAACCCAGCGCTTCCGTGGTGGTGGAACTGGCGCAGGGCGGCAGCATTGCCCAGGATGACATTCAGGGCATCGTGCATCTGGTGGCCTCCAGCGTGCCGGAGCTGGCTCCGGAGCAGGTCACCGTGGTGGATCAGAAGGGACGCCTGCTGACCCGAAGCGACAAGGCCGGAGAACTGGACACCGCCAGCGACCGGCTGGCCTACCGGCAAAAAGTGGAGCAGCTCTATACCCAACGGATACTGAGCCTGCTGCAACCCATTGCCGGTGTGGAAGGGGTACGGGCACAGGTTTCCGCTGAAATCGAGTACAAGCGGGTGGAAATGGCCAGCGAAAACTACACGCCCAAGCCGGAATCCATCCGCAGCGAACAGACCCGCGAGGAAAGCCGCACCGGCAACGGCGCCCAGGGCATTCCCGGCGCATTGACCAACCAGCCGCCGCCCGCCGGCGCCACCGGCGAAGCTGCCGCCATGAACAGCCAGAGCGTGCTCAACAGCAGCCGCGAGGCCACCCGTAACTACGAGCTGGACAAGACCTACAGCCATGTACGGGTGACACCGGGTGAAATCAAGCGTATCTCTGTCGCCGTGGTACTCAACCATCGCATGGGCAAGGATGCCGAAGGCAAACCGGTGGAACAGCCCTTCAGTGACGAGGAGATTCAACAGATCACCCGGCTGGTGCAGGATGCCGTGGGCTACGATGAGTCACGTGGAGACCAAGTGGTAGTCACCAACCTGCCCTTCAGCCCGGCGGAAGAAGAAGTGGCGCCGCCACTGCCCGTCTGGCAACAACCCTGGCTGTGGAACTTGCTGCGCCAGTTCATCGGCCCCATGTTATTGTTGCTGCTGGCCGTCATGGTATTGCGCCCGGTACTGCGCAACCTGACCACACCGCCGGCAACCCTGCCACCTCCGGGGCAGAACACCGACACCCTGCCGCCACTGACGGCGGAACAACTGGCACAACTGCCGCCGGAACAGCGCAAGGCCTATGAGGCGGAAATCAAGCAGGGTGGCGAGGGGCATGTCGGCGAAGAAGAAACGGATGACCTGCTGATGCTGGAGGATGAGGAAAACTACGAAAAACGGCTGGACCGGCTGCGGGATGTGGTCAACGAGAACCCGGCGCGCGCCGCGCAGGTGGTCAAGGGCTGGTTGAACGAAGATGGCTGAAGAAAACGAAGAAGAAATCAAGCTCGGCGGGGATGAGAAATCCGCCATCCTGCTGATGACCCTGGGCGAACAGGCCGCCGCCGAGGTACTCAAGCACCTGGGCCCCAAGGAAGTGCACCGGGTGGGCACGGCCATGGCCAATCTGGACAACATCCCCAAGCCCGCGGTCAACGCCGTCATACGCGAATTTGCCGTGGAAGTGGGCGAGCAGACCGCGCTGGGGGTCAATTCCGATTCATACATTCGCAAGGTGCTGGTCGATGCCCTGGGTGAAGGCAAGGCATCCGGGCTGGTGGACAAGATCCTCCTCGGGCGCAACTCCAAAGGGCTGGAAGCCCTGAAATGGATGGATGCCCGCGCCGTGGCCGATGTCATCCGCCACGAACATCCACAGATCATCGCCATCGTGCTCTCCTATCTGGAACCGGACCATTCCGCCGCCGTACTCTCCCAACTGCCGGAAAATGTCCGTGCGGATATCGTCATGCGCATCGCCACTCTGGAAGGCATCCAGCCCCAGGCCCTGCAGGAGCTGGACGACATGCTCGACAAGCAGTTCAGCACCGCCGGCGGTGGCAAGTCTTCCGGCATCGGCGGGCTGGAAACGGCAGCCAACATCCTCAATTTCCTTGACAGCTCCACGGAAGAAACACTGATGGAAGCGGTGAAGGAGCAGGACGAATCCCTGGGCGAATCCATCGAGGAATTGATGTTCGTCTTCGAAAACCTCAAGGATGTGGACGACAAGGGCATCCAGACCCTGCTGCGCGAGGTCTCCGGCGATCTGCTCATTCCCGCCCTCAAGGGTGCCGACGAGGAGATGCGCGAGAAATTCCTCAAGAACATGTCCAAGCGTGCCGCCGAAATGTTGCGGGACGATCTGGAAGTGGCCGGTCCCATGCGCATCAGCGATGTGGAAGCCGCGCAAAAGGAAATCCTCAATACCGCCCGTCGTCTGGCCGATCAGGGCGACATCATGCTGGGTGGTGGCGGCGAAGAATTCGTCTGACGGCCTGAACCATGAGCACGCGCAAACGCATCATTCCCGCTGATCAGGTCGAAATGACCACACCCTGGGTGCTGCCCGAAGTCCAGGGCCGGCAGGGCCATTCCAGTGCCATCAAGCGGGAAGAAGTACCGGAACCGCCCACGGCCGAGGAGCTGGAAGCCATCCGCGAAGCCGCCCGCCGCGAAGGCGCCGAAGCCGGTTATCGGGCCGGAAAACAGCAGGCCGAACAACAGCAACAGACACTCGCACAACAATGGCACAAGCTGATGCAGGCCATGACCCGGCCACTGGAACCCATGGACGAGGCGCTGGAAAACCAGATCCTGTTACTGGTCACCCGCCTGGTGCGGCATATCGTTCATCGGGAAATGCAGACCCGACCTGACGAAATCATCCCGGTCATACGCGAGGCACTGGATGCCCTGCCGGAAAACAGCCGTAACATCCGTGTATTGCTGCATCCCGACGACGCCAAACTGGCCGAAGAGATTCTCGGCGACACCCGTGGCGATCGCTGGGCTATCCAGTCCGAGCCCGGTCTCCAGCGTGGCGACTGTCTGGTAAAAGCGGAAGATTCACAAGTCGATGCCCGGCTGGACAAGCGGCTGGATCAACTGATCACCGCCTTCCTCGGTGACCGCCGGCAAGCACTGGACGAACCGGACGACACCCATGACCAGCCGGCGTAACCCGGAGATCCGCCAGCGCCTGAAACGATGGGAAAACCGCCCGGAACACCCACCGCAACTGCTGGCCAGCGGCAAGGTGGTGCGCATGGTGGGCCTGACCCTGGAAGTCGCCGGTTGCGAGCTGCCCGTGGGCGGGCGCTGCCTGGTGGAATCCGGTGATCATTGCGTGGAAGCCGAAGTGGTGGGCTTCGCCGAGAACCGGCTCTATCTCATGCCCGTGGGCGCGGTGGAAGGCATCACACCCGGCGCGCGCGTACTGCCCCAGTCCGGGCTGTACCGCGTGGGCGTGGGTCAGGGCATGCTCGGGCGGGTCATCGATGCCGCTGGTCAACCCATGGACGGTGGCCCCGCCATCGAAG
Organism: Lysobacterales bacterium; assembly: GCA_015485125.1. GTDB lineage: Bacteria > Pseudomonadota > Gammaproteobacteria > Xanthomonadales > S139-57 > S139-57. Next base: position 11,934 of record WFUE01000187.1, read on the forward strand.
TGGATCGCTGGATGCCACTCAACGGCCGGGAAATCAACCCGCTGACCCGCCCCCCAATCCGCCAGCCACTGGACACCGGCATCCGCGCCCTCAATGGCCTGTTGAGCATCGGCCAGGGCCAGCGCATCGGCCTGATGGCCGGCTCCGGCGTGGGCAAGAGCGTGCTCATGGGCATGATCGCCCGCTTCACCGCCGCCGATGTAGTGGTGGTGGGGCTGGTGGGTGAACGCGGGCGGGAGGTGCAGGAATTCATCCGAGAAAACCTGGGCGAGGCCGGGATGAAAAAGGCTGTGGTGGTGGCCGCTCCCGCCGATCTGCCACCGCTGATGCGCCTGCATGGTGCGCTGATGGCCACCACCGTGGCCGAGTATTTCCGCGACCAGGGCCGGCAGGTACTGCTGCTGATGGACTCTCTCACCCGTTTCGCCCAGGCCCAGCGGGAAATCTCCCTGGCCATTGGCGAACCCCCGGCCACCCGTGGCTACACGCCTTCGGTGTTCGCCCAACTGCCCCGGCTGGTGGAACGAGCCGGCACGCTGGACAACGGTGGTTCCATCACCGGCATCTACACCGTGCTGGCCGAGGGCGACGACCAGCAGGACCCCATCGTGGACGCCGCCCGTGCCATTCTGGACGGGCATGTGGTGCTTTCCCGCAGCCTGGCGGAACAGGGCGTGTATCCGGCCGTGGATGTGGACGCCTCCATCAGCCGCCTGATGGAACAGATCGCCACCGAGGCCCACAAGCAGGCCGCCCGCCAGTTCCGCCGTCTGTCCTCGGTCTATCAGGCCAACGCCGATCTGATTACCGTCGGGGCCTACCAGCCCGGCTCCGACCCGCAGGTGGATGAAGCCATCCGCATGCGCCCGGCCCTGCTGGATTACCTGCGCCAGCCCATGGAACAGGCTTGCAGCTGGCGAGAAAGCGTTCAACAATTACAACAATTGTTTACCGGCACCGCCTCATGAGCACACGCAGCCAACGAATGAAGGGCCTGATTCGCATCGCCGCCCACCAACGCGAACAGGCGGCGCAGGCCTTGAGCCTGGCCCGGCAGGAAAGAAACCGGCTGGATGCCACCCTGGGCCTGTTGCGCATGCATTACAACGAATACCGTCAATATCATCACCGGCCCGGCCCGGCCACCTCCATGGCGCAACTGGGCACCTTGCAGGAATTTGTCTACAAGCTGCAACAGGCCATCGAACAGCAGGAACAGGCCCTGCAAAGCGCGGATGCGCGCTGCGAACTGAAACGCCAGGCTTTCATGGAAATGCATCAGCGCTTCAAGGCGCTGGAAAAAGCGCAATCACGCATGGAAGCGGAAGAAAACCGTGACCGTGAAAAACAGACGCAGAAACAGATGGATGAAATGGCTGCCCGCTCACGATACAACAGGCATTTATAACAAAATGCACAAAAATTAGACATTCTTGTAAGCCCATGATATTGTGGGATTTTTGAAATGAATCCGGTTTTGATGAACCCGATTGAACACATCAGCCAATTTCTCAACAGCCTGGGTGATGCCATCGTCCTGGTGGATCGGGATTCCAATATCGTCTTTGCCAACCGGGCGGCACACCGTCTGTTCCGCTATCAGGAAGGGGCGCTGGTGGATATGAAGCTGCCCGTCCTGATGGCCACACCCATGCCGGATGGGCAGCACGAAAAACTGGTGCAAAATTTTATCGATAAAAAATCCTCGCCCAAATCGATGATGACCCGTGGCAACATGCGTTGCCGCACCGCAGATGGACGGGATTTTCACGCCAAGATCACCATTTCCACCGTGGAGATCGAACACATCGTCTACGGCGTGGCCACCATTCAGGATTTCACGCCAGTGCAGCAAACACTGGAAGAATTGGAATCCGATTCCATCACGGATGCGCTGACCGGTCTCTACAACCGGCGTTATTTCCACGCGCTCTGCGATCTGGATGCCGGCCCGATCCGCCACTGGCACAGTATCGGGCTGGTCTATATGGATCTGGACAACTTCAAGCCTGTCAATGACAACCATGGGCATGCGATAGGA
>WFUE01000188.1 GCA_015485125.1 Lysobacterales bacterium
CCACCAATGGCTGGCCGGCACGGCGTGACTGGGCATGAATCAGCCGTGCCAGCAAGCTCTTGCCGGTACCGGATTCTCCCTGCAGCAACACAGAGGCCTCGGTAGGCGCAAGCTGGGCAATGCGTTCGACGATTTCCAGCATGGCCGGATCGTTGGTGACCAGCCCGCCCGGTTGCGGCCCGCCCAGCACCGCCTCCAGACGCTTGTCCGCACTGATGTCCTGCACCATGAGCAGGCGAACCCAGCCCTTCTTCTGCGGCATTTCCAGCACACCGGTCTTGAACTGCAAATAGCGCACATCGTCACCCTCTACCAGCTTGTGCTCGAAATGCACCCAGGACTTGGATTTGCGGCTGATGGCGTCCGGCTCGCCGGCCTCGAACAAGGCGCGGTAGAGCAGTTTCTGCAATTTCAGCCGATTCAGCTCCTTCAGGTTGGCGATGTGATGCTCCGGCTCCAGACCCAGCAAGCGTGGCATGGCCGCATTGTGGTAGAGCACACGCCCCTTCATTTCGGCAATCAGCACGCCAATATCCAGTTGCGAGACGATGGCATCCACAAAGGGTTCAAAACAGGTTTCGGTCTGATACAAGGGGAAACTCCTCGGCTCGATGCATGAACCCGCAACCACACACCCGAGCAATCGTTGCAATGTGTTGCATTGTTGCACAGCAACAAAAAAATGCAACACAACAAAATACCTCTTGCATTTCAATTAGTTAAATAACCGCATCTGCATAATCCACCCACAATGAGAGTGATGCAACGCAACATGCCATTTCCACAATCATTCTGATAACTCCTTGATTTATATTGTTTTTATTTTTTGGCACGCTTCCTGCTTTCTTTCACTTGTCGCATGCGCCCTGCGCCTTGCCAACCAAAAACGAATGAGGAGGCCCCATGTCCAACCCGAAATCTGCACTCGCACTCTTGCTGTCCCTGAGCCTGCTCACCGGCTGCATGGAGCAGCGCTCCGAACAGGAAGCAGAAACGGATACGACAAACCAGACCAGCGAACCCGCCCAGCCCGCGCCCGCATTGCCAGCCCAGGCATACAACCTGGCTTGGGTGCAACTGCAGACGGTACCGGGCACATTCAAGCTGGGTGGCACGGTCATTCCCCGAACTGAAGTGGTACTGAAGGCACAGATGCCGGGCCGGGTGGTGTATATCGCCGGTGAACCCGGCACCGTGCTGGAAGAAGAACAGGTGGTCGTCGGGCTGGATGACGAGGATCTGCTGGCCAAGCGCCGGGCGGCCTGGGCGCGACTGGCGCAGGCCATGTCGCAGTTGCAGAATGCTCATCTGCAGCTCACCCGGCAGATCTACGGTGGCAATGGCCCGGCACCGGGTGGCATGGGCATCCCTTCCATGTTCGACAAGTTCTTTACCGGCCCCATGTCCAACATGATGGGCTTCGGCAATTCAGCCCTGGACCGCTATGCCGATGTCAATCAGCAAAGAACCGGCGTGGAACAGGCCCAGGCCGCCGTGGTTCAGGCCCAGGCGGCCATCGACGAGCTGGACAGCCGCTTGCGTGACAAGGTGGCGCTGGCACCCGGCAAGTCGGTACTCATGGAGAAAATGGTCGAGGTGGGCGATATCGTCCAACCCGGCATGCCACTGGCCCGGGTGGCTGATGCCAATGATCTGCAGGTACGGGTACAGGTACCCACCCGCTACATCCAGAGCCTGAGCCAGGGCATGATGATTCCCGTGGAATTCGACAGCCGCCTGCGGTTGAAAACCATGCTGGAACAGATCTATCCCAGCGCGAACCCGGAAAGCCACACCATCACCGTCAAGCTGGCCATTCCACCGGGCGCACCGGTGGCGCCAGGCATGTATGCCGAAGTGCAGCTACCCGATTACGCACAACAGCAGGCACCGATGCCGGTCATTCCCGCCACGGCGGTCGTCTGGCGTGGCGGCCAGCCTTCCGCCTTTGTGGTCGATGCACAGGGCAAGGTGCAGCTGCGCATGCTGCGCCTCGGCGACAGCATGGGCGATACCGTGGCCGTGCTTTCCGGTCTGTGGCCGGGTGAGCGGTATCTGGTGACCCCGCCGCCGATGATGCGTTCCGGCATGAGTCTGCCTGCTGCCACGCCGACACCCCCTCCATCTCCAGCCCAATCGGCGCCCACTGATCCATCTCGAACACCAGCAGCCAGCATGAACTGGCCTGCCCCTGTCAGCACGCCTTCATCCTGAGGTTGCCCCGATGAATGCCACGACGGAACAAACGCAGGATCTGGGCATTGCCGGCCGCATTGCCAAGACCTTTATCCAGTCACCCCTGACCCCCTTGCTGCTGTTCGCCACGCTGGCGGTGGGCATGCTGGGCATGATCATCACACCAAGGCAGGAAGATCCGCAGATTTCCGTGCCGATGATCGATATCTTCATCGCCTACCCCGGCGCCTCTTCCGAACAGGTAGCCACGCTGGCCATCGAGCCACTGGAACGGATCATGAGCGAAATACCCGGCGTCAAGCATGTGTATTCCGCCGCGCGCCAGAACGGCGGCATGGTCACGGTGCAGTTCAAGGTGGGCGAGCAGATGGGGCCTTCGCTGGTCAAGCTGTACGACAAGCTGCAATCCAATCTGGATCATATTCCCCCGGGCGTGCAGCCGCCGCTGGTCAAGCCCAAGGGCATCAACGATGTGCCCGTGGCCGCCATCACCCTGTGGTCGAAGCGGGTGGACGATGCCGCCCTGCGCAAGCTGGCGCTGGATGTCATCCAGGATCTGAAACAGATCCCGGAAACCGGCCTGAGCTTTGTCGTGGGCGGGCGTGAAGAGGAAATCCGCGTGGAGGCCAACATGGCGCGTCTGGCCGCCTACGGCATCACCCTGGACCAGATCGCCCATGCCATACAAGCGGCCAATGTACGCCAACCCGCCGGTGAAGTGGAGCAGCAGCAACGCTACTTCAGCATCCAGGCCGGAGATTTTCTGCAAACCGCGGCCGATGTGGCCCATCTGGTGGTGGGCGCCTATCAGGGCATGCCCGTCTATCTGGCGGATGTGGCCCTGATCAAGCAGATGCCGGAAGAAACCCGGCAGATGGTGCGCCACTACAGCGGCCGGAGCAATGAAGCCGGACCGGATGAGGCCAATGCCGAATCCGCCGTCACCATCGCCATCGCCAAGAAGGAAGGCAGCAACGGAGTGACCGTGGCCAACGCCATCCTGCAGCGGGTGGACCAGCTCAAGGGCTATCTCATCCCGGATGATGTGCGGGTAACGGTAACCCGAGACTACGGCAAAACCGCCAAGGACAAGGTGGACGAACTGTTCCTGCGCCTGTTCGAGGCCACCGTGGCCGTTTCCGTGCTGATTTTTCTGGCACTGGGCATCCGCCCGGCACTGGTGGTGATGATCACTATTCCTGTGGTGGTCCTGTCCACCGTGTTCATCGCCTGGCTGATGGGCTATACCATCGATCGCGTCAGCCTGTTCGCCCTGGTGTTTGCCATCGGCATTCTGGTGGATGATGGCATCGTGGTGGTGGAAAACATCTACCGTCGCTGGCTGCTCAAGGGGGAAACCGATGTACACACCGCCATCGATGCCGTGCGGGAAGTGGGCAACCCCACCATTCTGGCCACCCTCACCGTCATCGCCGCCCTGCTGCCCATGGGTTTTGTCTCCGGCATGATGGGCCCGTACATGGAACCCATTCCTGCACTGGGCTCGGTGGCCATGCTGCTTTCACTGTTTGCCAGTTTCTTCTTCGCTCCCTGGCTGACGCAAAAAATCCGCCCCAGCATGCGTTATCTGCGCAAGGCCGAGGAGAAAGAAGCCAAGGGGAACGAGCGCATCGGCCGGGCCTATCGCAAAGTCATGGGCATCTTGACCCAGAACCGGCTGGCCAGCTGGTCCACGCTGATCCTCATCCTGCTCGCCTTTGCCGCGGCCTGCTGGCTGATCTATTCCAAGGTGGTGCCAGTGAAGATGCTGCCACTGGACAACAAGCCCGAATACAGTGTGGTTATCGATCTCCCGGCCGGTACGGCACTGCCACTGACCCAGGCCGCCACGGAAGAAATGGCCAATACGCTGCGGGCGGAAATTCCGGAAATCATCGATCTGCAAACCTATGTGGGCACGGCCTCGCCCTATGATTTCAACGGCATGGTGCGTCACTACTACCTGCGAGATCGCCCCTGGCAGGCCAACATCCAGATCAAGCTCACCGACAAGCACGAACGCTTGCGCAGCAGCCATGACATCGCTACCGCCACCCGCACCCTGCTGGAGCCCATCGCCCGGCGATTCAAGGCCGAGCTGACCATCGTGGAAATGCCCCCCGGCCCGCCGGTATTGCAAACCCTGGTGGCGGAAGTGCACGGCCCCACCGCCGAGATACGCCGGCAGGTAGCCGCCGATCTCACCGAGATCATGCGCGGACTCGACAATATCGCCGACGTGCGCAACTACATGGAGGCGCCGCACACTTACCTGCATTTTGCCGTCAATCGGGAAAAGGCCAACCGGCTGGGAGTTTCCATGGCCGATATCAGCCGCAATCTGGCCATGGCCGGTGGTGGTTTCAAGGTGGGTGATGTCAAGCAAGGGCATGATCTGGAACCCACCTGGATCACTCTGCAACTGCCCTATGCCGACCGGGTCGCCCGCAGCCGCATGGAACAATTGCCCATACGCTCGGCCAGCGGGCAACTGGTACCTCTTGGCGTGCTGGGACAATTCCGGGAGGTACAGGCCGACCCCATCATCTACCACAAGGACCTCAAGGCCGTGGAATACGTGGTGGGCGACACCATCGGTCGGCTCGGTGCACCCGTGTACGGCATGATGGCGGTGGCTGATGCACTGCAAGATTACACGGCCCCGGATGGCGTCAAGCTGGAGCCACAACTGGTCGGCGTGCCAGACAACGAAAAAAGCGGCTTTCTCTGGACCGGAGAATGGACCGTCACCTATGAAACCTTCCGGGACATGGGCATTGCCTTCGCCGCCGCGCTGGTACTGATCTACATCCTGGTGGTGTGGGAATTCCAGAACTTCCGTGTGCCGCTGATCATCATCAGCCCCATTCCGCTGACACTGATCGGCATCATCCCCGGCCACTGGCTGCTGGGAGCGGAGTTCACTGCCACTTCCATGATCGGCTTTATCGCCCTGGCCGGCATCATCGTTCGCAACTCCATCCTGCTGGTGGATTTCACCCAGCAGCAGATTCGCGCGGGTACCGAAGTGCGGGAAGCGCTGTGCCTGGCCGGACAGATCCGCATGCGTCCCATCGTGCTGACCGCCCTGGCACTGGTGGCCGGTTCCTACTTCATGTTCGGAGATCCCATCTTCAAGGGCATGGCCATTTCCCTGGCCTTTGGTGTCATCGTCGCCACCGCACTGACCCTGATCATCATCCCCATGGGTTGCTTGTCCTGGCGTTCGGCCTTGTGCGAAAGCATCAAGGACCCCAATGCCTTTTTCCCGGATGTGGATGATGAAGCCGAACACAAGGCGCAAACCAAGGCCCGCATCCTCAACATGCTGGGTGAATCGGAAGCGGTCATTCAACAGCAGACACACCCCGAAGAAGCCACGAAAGAAGATCAGCCCGCAACGGCAGCCCAGCCTGCAGCCAGGGCAGAGGCCAACCCGCCTCCTGCAACCACCGGGTCAGAGGACAAGCAGCCGGATGCCGGAACCAAAACGGCCAGCAAGAAGAAAGCCGTCCGGAAAACCGGTTCACGGAAAAAAACCACCAGCCGGAAGACCACGACCAGCAAAAAAACTGCCAGCAAAGCAGGCAGCAAAAAGACTGGCAGCAAGAAAACGGGCAAGAAAAAAACCACGCGCAAGAGCCGTCGTGGCATTCAGTTGAAAAAACCGGAGGAGGATCGCTGATGAAACCATTATTCGTCTCTTTCCTGTCCATTTGTGCATGCATGGGCACCAGCCAGGCCGCGACCTGGCAGGCGCTGACACAGGTACAGACACCCCAGCAACCTCAGTTTCAAACTGTTCAGCCAGTATCCCCCAGATTCTGGCGGAAGAACCCGGCACCCCCCGCTTCCTGGCCCTTTGAGCCTGCCCGGCAACCCCCCATGCCACTGCTGATCTGGAGCAGAAACCAGGCGGGGCTGTATGACAACCCGTGGACTCCGGTCTGGCGGGATGGCTGGTGGTCACCACCGGTGCGCTGGGGCACACCACTGGCCCCCTGGACCCAGTACCAACTGTATCAATGGTGGAACCAGCAGATCGCTCAACCCTTTCATACAACGCAACCCAAACCAATGGAGAAAAACCCATGAAAACACTCAAAACCACACTCATAGCCGGTGCCGTGCTGGCATCCCTCGGCCTGGTCGCAGGCGTTCAGGCCGGTGACAACAAGGGCAAGTCGGCACCGACGGCCAAAACGCAGACCCCGCCTCCACCGGCCTATTACGGCAATCCGTACTACGGCTATCCCTACTACAACCGCGGCTGGGGCAATGGTACCGGCAGCGGCAACATGAACTTCAGCATGGGCGGCAACTGGGCCGGCAATGGCAACGGCTATGGCGCACCCTGGGGCGGCTATGGCCCGTACTATGGCAACCCCTACTACGGTAACGGCTGGGGCAATGGCACCGGCTCCGGCAACATGAACTTCAGCATGGGTGGCGACTGGGCCGGCAATGGCAACGGCTATGGCGCGCCCTGGGGCGGCTATGGCCCGTACTATGGCAACCCCTATTACGGCAATGGCTGGGGCAACGGTACCGGTTCCGGCAATTTCAACTTCAGCATGGGCGGTAATGCCGATGGATATGGCGCACCCTATGGCTACTACGGCGCACCCTATTATGGTGCTCCCTACGGTGGCCCTCGTCCCGGCTGGAATGGCGCCCCACAAGGCAATCAGCCTCCGCAAGGGCAAAACGCTCCGGCACAGCCACCCGCCAACCCCTGGGCCCGCCCGTGGGGACCGGGTCCGCGTTGGGGTCAGCCACCTGCACAAGGTGCGCAAGGGCAAAAGTAAGCAACAGGCACAAACGGTTCGGGCAGGATGACCTGCCCGGATCAATTGAACTTCTCCGGAAACAATCCTGGATGGAGGAATCCACATGAACAGAAACATCCAATCAGCCGTACTGGCCTTGAGCATTGCCGTTGCTGGCATCTCCGTCTCCAGCGATGCCCAGGCCTGGTGGGGATGGGGTCCCTGGGGCGGTGGCCCATGGGGCAATGGCAATGGCTTTGGCGACATGAGCATGAGCTTCAGCACCAATGCCAATGGCAATGGCTGGGGCACGCCCTGGTCAGGCTGGGGTGGCCCGTGGGGCGGACCATGGGGTGGTGGTCCATGGGGTGGTGGTCCATGGGGTGGCGGTCCGTGGGGTGGCGGCCCGTGGAGCGGTGGCCCGTGGGGTGGCGGCCCGTGGGGTGG
>WFUE01000189.1 GCA_015485125.1 Lysobacterales bacterium
CCCACAAAGGCACTCAGGCGTGGCTGGGGCAGATAACGGCCAAACAGCCGTACCTGATGCTGCCGCCAGCCGGACCAGTGCAGCAGTTGCTGCAGCAGGGTATCGGCTTCATTGGGCGGCAGTGGTTTAGCAACCAGTTGGGGCTTCAGGGCACCACACCCTCGAATCCATCGGCAAAAGCCAGGTCGACGGTGGTGCCGTAGGCATCGATACAGCTGGGATAGTTGGCTGTAATGCGGCCACTGAGGGTACTGATCACTGTCGGGTGGAACTGGGCCAGGTTGTCACCACAGCCATTGAGGTGACAGTAGCTCATGATGGTGCCTCTTCCACCACCAGGGCAGGCGGTGGCGCCGCTATAGCAGCCGCTTTCTCCGCTGTAGCAATTGTCGATGGGTGGGCTGTAACAATGGGTATGTACCGAACCCAGATTATGACCCAGTTCATGGCCAATCAGGGTGGAGGCCCAGTTGGCGGAAATGGCGGGATTGGAACCAATGGCATTGAAACTGTAGCTGCCGCAAGTCTCCGTGCCATTGCAGGTGAAACCACCGCTGCAATAGACGTCAACCCAGGCGATGCCTCTGAACTGGTTGGCGCTGATCTTGCCGGAAAACATCATGGCAAAATCCCGCGAAACAGTGCTCATGTTGTTTTTCCAGTACTGGCCAAATGCGCTGAGATCATCGCCGAGGCCATCGGATGCTCCGTTGTTGCTGTAGGGGTCACTGGTGGTGCGTAAAAACACATCACCGAGCTGCAGATAGAGGCTGAGATCGCGGTTATAGAACACGTTCATGGCCAGAAACAAGTCGTCGATCCAGGTCTGCGCGTTGCTGGTGTTGTTGCTGAACTTGTTGGCCATCCATTCATTGTCGGTATCTACCGCAATGACCGTGGAATACTGGATGGCACCCTTGTTCTGCGTTGCCGGAAAGCGCTTTTTCAGATTCTCCAGTGTGTGTAAAATCTCTGGTGCCTGTTGCCTGTCTCCGGTTTCGCACTGGCTCTGTATACCCGGCTGGTTGATCAGGATTCTCTGGGTCACCAGCCAGTTGCCTTCCTGTTTCAGGTCATAGAGCGCGCCCTGTTCCATCAGCATGCCCTGCAGGCTGCCGTCTTCGTTCAGGGCCAGGCCGGCGGCGGTCTGGCCGTTGACGGCGAGAAAATAGCGTCGCTGGCTTTTCAGGATGGTTTCCTGGCCGTCACGCAGCACATGCACCTTGCTGCCGGGCGCATGCAGGGCAAAGGGGCGGAAGCGCAGGACCGGATCACCGGCCTTTTTTACCACCCCGCGCAGGTTGATGGCCTGGCCGGGCCGGGCCTGTTTCAGTCCCTGAAGAAAGTCTTTCTCCAGAGGTATGCGTTCGGCTACTTCCGCTGGAGTGCGGACATTCAGTAGATCGATAGTGGTCGGTTCGGGCAGGCCTTCCAGGGCAGAAGCGGGCAGGGTCAGCAACAATCCAATGCTGGCCAGAATGCGCTTGTACATGGACTTTCCTCCTGGCGTGGGCATCTGGCTCCCATGCTACGCCGGACGGGGCTTTCATTCCAGTGTAAAGATTCCCATTTTTTATTTTGCAGCCCGGAATGTGGGCGGGTTCACAGGTTTGCGCCCTGCCAGTGGCGCAGCAGGAAATCAGCCAGTTCCGGTGCCGCGCCCAGATGGGGCAGCAGCCGCCAGTTCACCTGTGGGTGGGCTTGCATGGCCTGCGCCACCTGTTGGGGAATGTCTTGCTGCACATGCCGGCCCGGCGCGAGAAAATAGGGCAGGATGTCCAGCCGCGTTGCGCCGGCCTGAACACATTGTGCGATGCCTTCGGCAATGGAAGGGAGGGCCAGTTCGAGAAAGGCGGCTCGCACCGGCTGGCCGGCCTGTTGTGCCATGGTTTCAGCCAGGGCGACAACCGCCTCATTGGAAGCGGCGCGGCGGCTGCCATGGGCGATCAGCAGCAGGTGATGCATGGCCTCTCCTGTGGTCAAATTCAGTCGCCATCATAGCATTGCCCGTCCGCGCAAGCCGCTGGCCCAATGGGTATAATGGCCCTCTTTCCATCGACAGGGGTAGGGAGATGAATCACGGAACCCGGTACTTGCGTTTGGGGGTTTTTCCGGCACTGCTGTTGCTGTTGTCCGCCTGCCAGACCCAGCCGGTGCGGCAGGAAAAGCCCCAGGCCTGCGAACCGGCACAGCAGCCGGTCCGGCCGGTGGCGCAGCAACCCGTTCAGCCCGAGGCGCACAACAATCTCCATGCGGTGTTGTGGATGCAGACCGCTGCCGAATATCGGGCTCTGGCCCGACAAGCCTATCGCTCGGCCAGCCTGAACCTGGACCGTGCCCTGGCCAATCGGCGCTGGACGGCGGCACTGGAACAGACCGACGAATACGAGAACCTGCCGCCGGCGGTGATTCTGGATGTGGACGAGACCGTACTGGACAACAGCCGCTACCAGGCCTGGCTGATCCAGAAGGGCAAGCGTTTCAGCCGGGTGAGCTGGGACTGGTGGATATCCACCGGCAAGGCGCGTGCCGTGCCCGGCGCGCTGGATTTCATCCGCGCGGCGCAGAAGAAGGGCGTGAAGGTCTTTCTGGTCTCCAACCGGGAGTGCCGCAAGCGCAAGGGGCGTGCGGAAAGTTGCCCGCAGAAGCAGGATATCGTCCACAATCTGGCCCGTCTGGGCTTCAAGGATTTTCCTGCCCGCCAGATTTTGCTGAAGGGTGAACGCAAGGACTGGGGCTCGGAGAAAAAGGACCGCCGCTTTCTGCTTTCGGTGCGTTATCGCATTCTCATGCTGTTTGGCGATGACCTGAGCGATTTCATCCCCGGCGTACGCAAGTTGAGCTGGCAGAAGCGGGCCGAGCTGGTGGAAAAGTACCGTAGCCGCTGGGGAGAACGCTGGTATGTACTGCCCAACCCCAGTTATGGTTCCTGGCAGCGGGTGTTGGGCAAACCATCGAAAAAGCAGCTGCGGGGTTTCTGATGCGCGAACTGTATCCGCAAATCGAGCCCTTCGAGCACGGCATGCTGCCGGTCTCCGACCTGCATGAGATCTACTATGAGCAGTGCGGCAACCCGGAAGGCAAGCCGGTGGTCTTTCTCCACGGCGGCCCCGGTGGCGGCGGCAGTACCGAGCCGCGTCGTTTCTTCGACCCGGAGCGCTATCGCATCGTGCTGCTGGACCAGCGTGGCTGTGGCCGTTCGCAGCCGCATGCGGAACTGCGCCAGAACACCACCTGGGATCTGGTGGAAGACATCGAGAAGCTGCGCCGGCATCTGGGCATCGAGCGCTGGCAGGTTTTTGGCGGTTCCTGGGGCAGTACCCTGGCGCTGGCCTATGCCCAGACCCATCCCGAAGCCGTCAGCGAGCTGGTGTTGCGTGGCATCTTCCTGCTGCGCCGGCGGGAATTGCTCTGGTTCTATCAGGAAGGTTGCAGCCGCCTGTTTCCCGATGCCTGGGAGGCCTTTCTCGCCCCCATTCCGGTCGTGGAGCGCGGGGATCTGATCAGTGCCTACTACCGCCGTCTGACCCACGAAGACCCGGCGGTACGGCTGGAAGCGGCCCGCGCCTGGTCGGTGTGGGAGGCTTCCACCAGCCATCTGCTGCAAAACCCGCAGCATATCGCCTCGGCGGCCGGTGATGATTTCGCCACCGCCTTCGCCCGCATCGAGGCGCATTATTTCGTCCATGGCGGCTTTTTCAGTCATGAGAATCAGCTGCTGGAAGGGATCGACCGCATTCGCCAGATACCAGCGGTCATCGTGCAGGGCCGCTATGACGTGGTCTGCCCGGCTGAAACCGCCTGGGCCTTGCACCGGGCCTGGCCGGAGGCCCGCTTCGTTCTGGTGCCGGACGCCGGCCATTCCGCCTTCGAGCCCGGCATTACCGATGCATTGATTCAGGCCACCGACGCCTTCGCGGGAAAGTAGACGCTGAAGCGTGCCCCCGAGGGGGTGGCGCGGCTTTCCGCTCGTACTTCGGCCTGGTGAAAGCGGGCGATCAGCTGCACGATATACAGCCCCAGGCCCAGGTGGGGCGTATCCCGCTCGCGACCATGGGCGCGCACGGAGACCATGGAATCGAACAGTCGCTCGGGCGGCGGTTCCGCGGGCAGGGGCGGGCCGTCGTTTTCCACCGACAGGACGATTCGTTCTCCTTCAGTGTACAGGCGCAAGCGGATTTCTCCTTCCGGCGGGCAATGGCCACAGGCATTGTCCAGCAGCTTGTCCAGCAGCTGGATCAGCAGTTCCGCCGCGCCCTGAATGTACAGCCCCGGCGTGATGTCCGCCTCCACCCGCGCGTGTTCGCAGGTGGTACGGGCCACGACGAGATACTCTGCCAGCAGGTCGGACAGGGCGACACTGCCCATCGGTTCCTGCTGGATGGATTGTTCCAGCCGGTTGGCTTCGGTCATGGCCTGCAGGATGCGTTGCAGGCGCGCCAGCCCGCCACGGGCACGCCGCAGGTAGGTGGAGTCGGCCAGCCCTTGTTCCATCTCCAGATTCTCCAGCGAGGAGCGCACCACCGCCAGCGGGGTCTTCAGTTCATGGGAAAGTTTGTCGGCCAGCGTGCGCAGGTAGCGGGTATGCTGCCCGAGACTGCCCAGCATTTCCGCATAGGCGCGGGATAGCTCGCCCAGTTCGTCCTGTGCCCGCGAGGGCTCGAAATCGGCGTTCAGGCCGTGTTGTTCGTGCCAGGCCGTATCCACCGCCTGCTTCAGCCGGCGTACCCGGCGGGTGAGCACGCTGGCGTAGATGAGCAGAATCAGCACGGCCAGCAGAAAGACCATGCCGGAGACCAGCAGCAGTTGCCGCAGCGCGCTGGCGGCCAGTGTGAGCAGGCGGTTGTTGTCCTGGCGGGAGGCCAGAATGGCCACCACCGTGTCGTTGCTTTTCAGCGGCAGGGTGGCGAGGGTGGCCAGACGGCCGCTTTCCGGTTCCAGCAGCCATTCCACCGCCGGCTGGCCATTGCGGGCCTGTTCGATGGCGGACGATTGCAGCCGCCAGCGCTGGCCCGTGGCCGCCCGGTCCAGATCCAGCGGCCCAGAGAGCAGGCGGTAGAGCCAGTTCTGCCAACCCGGGCGCTGGCCGGGCGGGGCATTCTGCGGCGGTTCGGAGCGGGCCAGCACCCAGCCATCGGGGTTGAGCAGCCAGTAGCGTGCTTCCGCTCCGGCGTGGCCGGCCAGAAGAAATTCCAGTGAACGGTCGTAGCCGGTCAGCGGCCAGAGGCCGGTCTCCGGCAGGCGCAGCTGTGGCTGGCCGTCGTTCCGCCATTGCAGGGCCACGCCTTTCAGTGCCAGCACCGGCAGGCGCAGTTCGATCCCGTAGGCACCGGCCAGATCGGTGACGGCATACTCCAGCCGCCGGGCCTCGGGCAGGGGCAGGCTGCCCTGGCCCAGGCCTTCCCAGAACAGCGGCAGGCGGAGGAGATCCTGTGGTTGTTGCAGCCAGAGAATGAGACCGTCCCCCTGTTGCCCGCCGGGGTACGAGAAGCGGAATTGAGCATCGGTCAGCACCAGCCGCAGCCAGAGGGCATCCGCGGTGCGCCCCAGCCAGCCCTGCAGGCCCTCGGCCTGAAACTGGGGTGCCTGGGTGGGCCAGTCTTCGCCGTAACCGTCCAGTTGCATGCCGGCGGGCAGCGGCTGCAGGTAGAGCGCCTGGCGCTTGTCGTACAGATCCTGCATCCGGGCCTGGCGTTGCTGCAGGTTGCCGGCCACGGCCTGCAGGGCCTGTTGCTGGGCCTGGCTGAGGGCCTGGCGCAGCAGCTCTTCCAGTTCGCCGACAAACTGCCAGGCGGCCAGGGGCAGCGCCAGCACCAGCAGGGAAAGAATCAACAGTTGACGGCGCAGTTTCAAGGGAATGAAGCCTCAGGCTGCCTTCCAGCGGTAGCCCAGGCCGTGCACGGCCTCGATGCCGTCGAAGGTTTCATCCAGTTGGCGGAATTTGCGCCGGATGCGCTTGACATGGCTGGTGACGGTGGCCAGATCCACATAGATATTGGCCGCTTCCATCAGCTGGTCACGGCTTTTGACCATGCCGGGACGGCGGGCCAGGGCATGGACGATCCAGAATTCGGTGACCGTCAGCGGTACTTCCCGTGCCTGCCAGTAGACCCGCATGCGTTCCGGTTCCAGCCGCAGGGGGCCGCATTCCAGCACCTCTTCTTCCGGCTTGTCCTGGCGAAAGGCTTCCGCGCGGCGGAACAGCCCGGCGATGCGAACCAGCAGCTGGTTGATGGAGGCATCCTTGCTCAGATAGTCGTCGGCGCCCAGGCGGATGCCGGAGATTTCGTCCAGTTCGCTGTCGCGGGCGGTGAGGAAGATGATGGGCAGGGTGGCGCTCATCTGCCGCAGCTGGCGACAGAGATCGAAGCCACCTTCGCTTTCCTCGCCCAGGCCGATGTCGATGACCACCAGATCGGGCAGTTCCCGCTCGAAGGCGGCCAGGGCGCTGGGCCGGTCCGGGTAGTCGCTGACCCGGTAGTGCTGCCGTTCCAGCGCGGTGCGGTAGTTGGCGCGAATGTCCGGTTCGTCCTCGACGATGGCGACGTGTTTCATGCGATGCTCTCCTGCCTGCTCATGGGTGCAGACTATGGAAAAACCAAAGGGCAGACAAGGGCGGTTTTGCGGGCGGCTCGCGGGCAGTGTGCCCCGGGTGTCAGTAGATGCACTCGCTGAACAGGAAGTCGATGTCCTCGTTCCATTCGTTGTGGAAGGCGCGCAGCTTGCGCTCGGCCGGGGTGATGCCCTGCTCGGCGATGCGCCACAGGCTGTCCAGATAGATGCGCTCGTCCCGGCCCTGTTCGTTCCGGCGGTCGCGGTTCTTCAGCCCGCTTTCGGCCATGGCCAGCACTTCGATGGCCAGTTCCCGCAGGCTCTTGCCGTCGATTTCCGCTTTCAGGCCGATGCGGGCTACCTCCTCGCGCAGTTGCTGCCGCTCGGGGGTGCTCCATCCCTTGACCAGATCCCAGGCGGCATCGAGCGCGCTCTGGTCGTAGAGCAAGCCGGTCCACAGCGCTGGCAGGGCGCAGAGCCGGTGCCAGGGGCCGCCGTCGGCGCCACGCATTTCCAGATAGCGCTTGAGGCGCACTTCCGGGAAGCAGGTGGTCATGTGGTCTTCGAAATCCCGCAGGGTAGGCAGTTCGCCGGGCAGGGCCGGCAGCTGCCCCTGCATGAAGTCGCGGAAGGACTGGCCGCTGGCATCGATGTATTGCCCATCGCGGTAGACGAAGTACATGGGCACATCGAGGAGGTAGTCCACCCAGCGCTCGAAACCCATGCCTTCCTCGAACACGAAGGGCAGCATGCCGGAGCGTTGCGGGTCGGTGCGGGTCCAGATGTGCGAGCGCCAGGACAAATAACCGTTGGGCCGGCCCTCGCTGAAGGGGGAGTTGGCGAACAGCGCGGTGGCCAGCGGTTGCAAGGCCAGGGAGACGCGGAATTTCTTCACCATGTCCGCTTCGGAGCGGAAGTCCAGATTGACTTGCACGGTACAGGTGCGCAGCATCATGTCCAGCCCCAGGTCGCCTACCCGTGGCATGTACTCGCGCATGATCTTGTAGCGCCCCTTGGGCATCCAGGGGATGTCCTCGCGCCGCCACTTGGGCTGGAAGCCCATGCCGAGAAAGCCGGCGCCGATTTCCTCGGCCACGGTCTTGACCTGCTTCAGGTGCGTATGTACCTCGGCGCAGGTCTGGTGGATGTTCTCCAGCGGCGCACCGGAAAGTTCCAATTGCCCGCCCGGCTCCAGGGTGATGGAATCGTGTTGCTGGCCCTTGAGAGCGATCAGCTGCCCGTTTTCGCTGACGCCTTCCCAGCCGAAACGGCGCAACCCCTCCAGCATGGCCCGGATGCCGCATTCGCCGTCATAAGGCAGCGGGCGCAGGTCGGCCTGACGAAAACCAAATTTTTCATGCTCGGTGCCAATGCGCCAGTCTTTAGCGGGTTTGCAGCCCTGTTGCAGATATTCAATCAGAGGGGCCTTGCTCTGGATGGGGTCCGCATTCATGGAATGTACTGTGCAGGGGAAAGTGGCGATTTTGCCATGAATCGGCGTGCCGTGGGGAATCTGTGGTGGCAGACTTGTTTCAGGCTTCGCCCAGAAGCGAACTGGAGGACGGCGCGGGTTGGCTTGCGGGCGCGTAGTGGGGTGGGGCCTGCCGGTCATCAGGCTGGCCGCCTAGAATATAGAGCAGTTGCTGGTTGACGGCCATGCCGCGCTGGATCAGCAGACCGTTCTGGTTGTTGAGCGCTTGTGCCTGCTCGATGTTGTGCCGTAGCTGGCGGATCTGCGCCTGTAGTGCCTTTGGCATGCGAAAGCGTTTTTCCACTGCCTCCAGCGTGTCGAAGCCCGCGGCCTCAAGGGCGGCAAGGCGGCGGGTAGTGGCCTGTTGCAGATCATCCAGCGCCTGTTGCTTGCGCGCGGCCTGTTCCGGCAGGTCTTCCAGCTGCATGCCGGTCAGCAGGGCCTGCTCTGCCTGCAGGCAGGCCAGCAGGGTTTCACTGTGGCGCAGTTCTTCCCGGAGCAGGGCCGGTAGCCTGTTCAGGCCGGCGTCTTCCATCTCAGGCCAGCCTTTCCTTTTCCAGCGCGATCAGCTGGTCGGCGATCTTTTCGGCATCGACCCGGTATTCGCCACGGGCGATGGCGGTCTTGATGGCTTCCACCTTGGCACGGTCGATGGCCGGGGTTTCATCCAGGCGGGATTGAATCTGGCTCAGTTGCTCGGCGGTTTGCGACAGGCTGACGCTGTCACCCTGCTGTGTGGTACGGGCAGGGCTGTCACTCTTTTCAGCAGCCGGTTTGGGCGTGCTGGTCTGGTTGCGGATGCCACCGGCTTTGCCGTAGGGGTTGATGGTGTTCATGCAAAAATTCCCAAATGCTTGAATACTTACATACTATAATATAGCGGTGTATCGGCCAGGCAAAAGAAAACTTGAGTTATTTTTTTGCCTTTGGTGGATCTTCGAGCAAGATGGTTGTTCATGGTTGTGGCCATTGCTGCGCCACGGGCGGTGGGCCACCCAGCTGCACTTCTCCGGGCCGGACCAGCCAGCCTTCCAGCTTCTTGCCGGAACTCAGGTTGCGTACCCGCACCTTTTCGCCCAGGCGGGCATTCTGCAGCACTTCGCCGGCCATGCGTACCTGTACCCGGCCCTGGCCGGCAATCAGGGTGACGCGCTCACTCCGGCGCAGGGCAAGCGGGGATTCCAGCCAGTTGGCTTGCAGTGGCTGCCCGGCCTGTACGGCTTGCCGAAGTTGTTTGCCGATCAGTTGCGCCTTATCGGGAAAAGTCTGCTCCAGATCGGCCAGCACGCGGCTTGAGCGCAGATCCTGTGGAGCAATCCGGTGGCCGCGTGGCAGGGCGGTTTCTGCCGTCCAGGCGGTGGTTTCCCGCTGGATGCGCAGGGGAACGAAAATTTTCCACGGCTCGCTACCGTCGTTGCAGATGACCTGAACACTGGTGCGGCTCTTGAGTTGAAAACCCGCCGGCAGGCGCACTTGCAGCGGGGACGGGCAGGCGGACAGGCGCAGGCGGCGATCCAGCTGCCGCACCTGAATCTGCAGGCGTTCGTCACGGTTCAGTCGGATTTGCTGGCGGATGAAATCGGCCGCGGCCTGGCGGATGGCTTCCAGTGACTGGCTCGCCGGGCCCGCAGCTGCCGTGGCCGCCAACTGGGCGGACAGCAAGATGGTTGCGGCAAGCAGGCGTGGTTTCATGGTGTCGTTTTCCTGACGCATCAACGAGATTCCTGTGAACAGAAGCAATTACCATGCCGGTTTCATTTGCGGATCGGTTCAAGTTTTCATGGTTGATGCCGTAAAACCGATGGTAGATGATCTACAGGCAAATGGGCTGAATCATGCAAGGTCTGGAGATGTGGAACCCATGACACAGCGGGTACAGGCGGCGGGTAGCGCACGCGGGCAGGGGAGAAAATCCGCCGAGGATTTTTTCGAAGTACTGTTGTTCCATCTGGAAGGCAGGGGCACTTATGCCATC
>WFUE01000190.1 GCA_015485125.1 Lysobacterales bacterium
CTATGTGGCCCTGGCCGTCTGGCTGCCGGCAGACAACCGCCAGGCCGGCGAAACTGCAGCCGCCCCGCCGGCCTGGCGGTTGTCTGCCGGCAGCCAGACGGCCAGGGCCACATAGACCACCACCCACACCACCGGGTTGAGCAGAAAGAGCACGAAGCTCACCAGGCGGGTGGCCACCAGGTTGAAACCCAGCCAGTGGGCCAGGCCGGCGGTAACACCGGCCAGCACGCCTTCTCGGGGCCGGCGGCTCAGGGGGCGTTCGCAGCAACAGGCGCTCATGCCGAACCTCCCTGTACCCGCTGCTTGAGCGCTTCCAGTTCGGCTTCCACCAGCGGGTCGGCGGGTGGCGCGGGCGGTGTGGCGATGGCTTCTTCCACCAGCGCGTAGGATTCCATCCGCGCTTCCAGTTTCTCCATGCGCGCTTCCAGTTGCTCGAAGCGCTGGTCCACCTGTTGCAGCACCCGTTCGGCCCGGGAGACGACCACCGGTGGCCGTTGCCGTTCGCTTTGCTGGAGTTGCTGCTGTTTTTCCCGCGCGGCCTTGAGGCGGGCCTTCAGCTTCTGGATGTCCTGTTGCGCGTCTTCGATGCGCCGTTCCAGTTGTTGCAGATCCCGCTGGATCTGCTGTTGTTTCTGTTCCAGGGCGAGTTTTTCCTGCAGGGCTTCCCGCGCCAGTTCGTCACGGTTCTGTTGCAGGGCCTCTTCGGCGCGCCGCGCCCACAGGGGGATCTCGTCGGCCAGCCGCTGTTGCAGCCGGCGCAGCCGTTTTTGCTCGGCCAGGGCCTCGGCGATGGCCACCCGTGCCTGTTCCAGGGTGTCTTCCATTTCCCGGATCAGGGCGGCGAGGATGCGGGCCGGGTCTTCGGCCTTGTCCAGCGCGGCGTTGACATTGGCGGATACCACGGTCTTGAAGCGTTGAAAGGTACTCATGGGTCAGGTCTCCTTGGGTTGCATGACCCTTGTTGCAGCTTGCGTGCCAGTTTGGTTTGTACCGCAACAGCTTGTAAAACCAGTATTTTTTCGGGAACAGGCCCAGGCGGGCGTTCAGGGGGTGGTGGTTTTGGCCGTTTTCGGGTCGTTTTCCCCACCCAGTATGCGCAGCAGATCGGCCCGGTGGCGGGTGATGAGGGTGTCGGTGGACAGTTTCAACACCGCGCGCCAGAACAGGCTCTTGCCCTGGAGTTGCTGCCGGCTCTCCAGCCAGATCTGCCCGTCCGGGTCGCGGCTGAGCGCCAGTTGCCCTTCGCTGTGCATGGTTTCGCTGTCCACGCTGTAGCGGATGGAACGGCCGGGTTCCAGTTTCAGCAGTTGCAGGCGGGCACGGGGCTGGCCGTGGTCGTCCAGCAGTTGCCAGGCGAGGATGCCGTCTTCCCGCAGTCGCACCGGCTCGCCCACCAGCCGGCCCAGTTGTTGCGGGGTGCTGAGGCGCTGCCAGACGGCGGCCGGGTCCTGCACCGGCAGGCGGGTGTGGTAGTCGCTCTGTGAATAGAGCAGGCCCACGGCGAAAAACAGGGCGATGGGGACCAGTGCGGCCAGCAGCATGTAGCGAAGGATGCGCATGGGCTTCTCCGTTCTATTGCGCCAGATAGACGCGGTATTGCGGGTTTTCCGCCACAATGTCCACCTGTTGAAAGGCGGCGCTCAGGGGCGAATGATAGGGCAGAAAGCGGTTGGCCACCAGCAGCAGGCGGCCACCGGCGCGCAGATGGGCCGGTGCCTGTTCGATCAGGGCCAGGGCCACGTCCACGCTCTGGGCCTGGCGCTGGTGGAAGGGCGGGTTGCTGATGATCCAGTCCAGCCCGTTCGGGGCATCGGCCAGGCGGGTGCCGGCCAGCGCATGGGCCTGGGGCAGGTTGCGGCGGGCACAGGCCAGCGCCAGGGCATCCGGTTCCAGCAGCACCAGCCGTTGCGGCTGAAAGCGTTGTTGCAGGTAGAGCGACAGCAGGCCCACGCCGGCGCCGTAATCCAGCACCTGCCCTTCAACGGGCCGGGGCAGGTGTTCCAGCAGGAAGCGGCTGCCGGCATCCAGCCGCCCGTGGGCGAACACGCCGGGCAGGGATTGCCAGCGCAGGGTCTCGCCGGCCACTTCGGTCTGCTGGCTTTGCAGGTGGTCTTCCAGCCTTGATGGCGCGGCTTGCAGGCGGCTGGCAATCAGGGTGCAGTGGCGGGCCTTGTCCAGCACTTCGGCCTGGCCCAGGCGTTTTTTCAGTGGCTTGAGGCTGGACTGGATGCCGCTGCGTTTCTCACCCACCAGCCACAGGGGCGTGCCTTCCGGCAGCTCGGCTTGCAGCATGTCCAGCAACAGCGCATGCCAGGCGCGGGCCTTCATCTGCCACAACAGCACCCGTTGCGGGGCTTCGGCGGGAGCCAGCCAGGGGCCGTATTCCACGGCCAGGCCACGCTGTTCCAGTTGGCGGGCGGCGTTGAGGTCCTGGTGGAAGATGCGCAGGTCACAGCCTTCGGCCCGCAGGCGGGTGGGCAGTTCATCCGCCGGCGGGTTGACCAGCAGCAGCCGCTGGCCGGCCAGGGTGTGCAGATGGCGTTCCAGCAGGCGGCTTTCGGGGGCGGTCATGCCAGTATTTCCACCGGATCGCCAACGTGGAGTGTGCCGGTGTTTTCCGGAATCAGGTTCATGCCAAACAAGGCTTCGCCCTGTTCATTGGCGTGCAGGGTTTTCAGGGTTTGCAGTACGGGCAGGTCGGGGTCGCGGGCCGCCCGCTCCGGGTCGGTGTTGACCATCACGCAGCGGGTGCAGGGCTTGGCCAGGCGGAAGACCACCTCGCCGATGCGAATCTTGCGCCAGGATTCTTCCTGCCAGGCCGGGCCATCGTCTTCCAGCACCACATTGGCGCGGAAGCGGTCCATGGACACCGGCCGCGGCAGCTGTTGATTGAGGGCTTCCAGCGAAGCGGTACGGGTCAGCAGCAGGGGAAAGCCGTCGGCCAGGCTGACTTCATCCCCCGCCTGGGCGTATTTGGGCTTGACCGGCCGTTGCAGGTGGTCGGGCAGGCACACCAGCCGGCAGGGCCGGCCCAGCCATTCCGACAGGCGCGCGCTCAACGCCGGGTTGACTTGCGGCAGGTTCAGCCGGTCGTTCCAGATGCGTACCGGCAGCGTCGGTTTGCCGTCGCTTTGCAGGATTTCCCGATGGCCATCCGGCAGGCGCAACCACCAGTGTTCGTCTTCTGCCTGCGGGCGCAGCGCCAGCAGTTGTGGCAGCAGGCGGGCGGTGAGGAACTGCCCGTCGGGTTGTACCAGCATCCAGCGGCGGTCGTCCACCAGGCCGCGGCGGCTGAGCGGCCATTGCGTGACCGGCACCGCGGCGGCGGATTTCAGCGGATACAGGCGCAGTTGTTGCAGCCGGGCGTGCATCACAGGCTGGCGAAGGCCTTTTCGGCGGCGTCCAGCGTGTGTTGCAACTCCGCCTCGCCATGGGCGGCGGAAACAAAGCCGGCTTCGAAGGCCGAGGGGGCCAGATAGACACCTTCGGCCAGCATGGCGTGGAAGAAGCGGGCGAAGGCATCACCGTCGCAGGCCATGACTTCATCGAAGCGGGTGACTTGCGGCTGGTCGGTGAAGAACAAGCCGAACATGGCGCCCACCTGGCTGGTGGTGAAGGCCACGCCGGCGGCCTGTGCGCGCTGGCGCAGGCCTTCCAGCAGGGTGGCGGTTTTTTCTTCCAGCGCCTCGTAGAAGCCGGGCTGGCTGATCTGTTCCAGCGTGGCCAGGCCCGCGGCCATGGCCACCGGGTTGCCCGACAGGGTGCCAGCCTGGTAGACCGGCCCCAGCGGAGCGATGTGTTCCATGATGGCCCGCTTGCCGCCGAAGGCGCCCACCGGCATGCCGCCGCCGATGACCTTGCCGAAGGTGGTCAGGTCCGGCTGCACGCCGAAACGGCCCTGGGCCCCGGTGAGCCCGACGCGGAAGCCGGTCATCACTTCATCGAAGATCAGCACCACCCCGTGCTGGTCGCACAGGCGGCGCAGGCCGGGCAGAAAACCTTCCACCGGCGGGATGCAGTTCATGTTGCCGGCCACCGGCTCGACGATGATGCAGGCCACTTCCTCACCCACCTGTTGCAGCGCCTGTTCCACGGCTTGCAGATCGTTGTAGGGCAGGGTCATGGTCAGGTCGGCCAGCGGCGCGGGCACGCCGGGGGAGGTGGGCACGCCCAGGGTCAGGGCACCGCTGCCGGCCTTGACCAGAAAGCTGTCACCATGGCCGTGGTAGCAGCCTTCGAACTTGATGATGCGGTCGCGGCCGGTAAAGCCCCGGGCCAGACGCACGGCGCTCATGGTGGCCTCGGTGCCGGAGTTGACCATGCGCACCATGTCCATGCCGGGAATCAACGCGGCGATGCGGTCGGCCATGTCCACTTCCACCGCCGTGGGCGCGCCGAAACTCATGCCCCGGTCCACGGCCTCGTGCACGGCCTGTACCACCGCCGGGTGGTTGTGGCCGAGAATCATCGGCCCCCAGGAGCCGACATAATCCACATAGCGCTTGCCGTCCACATCCTCCATCCAGGCGCCTTCCGCCCGCTGGATGAACACCGGTGTGCCGCCCACGCCTCGAAAGGCGCGCACGGGGGAATTGACCCCGCCGGGAATGTGCCGCCGGGCCTGCTCAAACAATGCTGCATTCTTGCTCATGAAAGCGCTTCCTGTAGTTGGATCGACATGGCGGGCATTCTGCCTTGTGGCCGGGCCGCTCACAAGCCCCGCGCGTGGAGGGTTTGTGCCAGTGCGCGGGCGGCGGCCCGCGGCTGTTCGGCCAGAAAGACGGCGGCAGTGACGGCCAGCCAGCGCACGCCGGCATCCAGCACCGCGCCGGCATTGCCCGCGTGAATGCCACCGATGGCCACCACGGGCCGTTGCAACCGGGTGGTTGCCGCTTGCAGGGTGGCCAGCGGGCAGGCCACTGCTTCGGGCTTGGTGGTGGAGGGAAACACCCGCCCAAAGGCCAGGTAATCCGCCCCCGCCGCCTGCATGCGCCGGCCCCGTTCCAGATCGTGGTAGCAGGAAACCCCGATGATGGCCGCCGGCCCCAGCCGCTGCCGCGCCGTGGCCAGGTCGGCATCGTCCCGGCCCAGATGCACGCCATCGGCATCCACGGCGGCGGCCAGTTCCACGTC
>WFUE01000191.1 GCA_015485125.1 Lysobacterales bacterium
CTATGTGGCCCTGGCCATCTGGCTGCCGGCGGACAACCGCCAGGCCGGCGAAACCGCAGCCGCCCCGCCGGCCGGCGACCCGGAGCTGGACAGTCTGGAAGCCGAACTGCGGCGGAAACGCGAGGATTGGGACCGGCGCTTCGGACAACCATGACCCCCGGCGGCAGTCTGTCATCCAGCACCCGCCCGTGGCGGGTGCTCCCGGATGGAATAGTCCCGGTTTTTCAGGCACAGATGGGCTAAAATACCGCCTCCTTGCACCTTCGGGAGCCGCCTGTGAACCTGACCCGACCCGCCCTGCTGCTGATTCTCGATGGCTGGGGCTGCAGCGATGACACCCGGTACAACGCCATTGCCCGGGCCCACACCCCCCACTGGGACCGCCTCTGGTCCACGCACAGTCACACCTTCATCAACACCAGCGGCGAGCGCGTGGGACTGCCCGACGGGCAGATGGGCAACTCGGAAGTGGGGCACATGAACCTCGGCTCCGGCCGGGTGGTCTACCAGGATTTCACCCGCGTCACCAAGGCCATCTCCGACGGCAGCTTTTTTGAAAACCCCTCGCTGGTCAAGGGCGTGCGGGAAGCCCTGCATGGCGGTGGCCGGGTGCATGTGCTGGGGCTGCTCTCCGATGGCGGCGTCCACAGTCACATCCTCCACTTGCAGGCTGCCGTGGACCTGGCCGTGCAACAGGGTGCGGAGAGCATCTTCGTCCACGCCTTCCTCGACGGGCGCGACACCCCGCCGCAAAGCGCGCTGGACTACATCCAGCAGATGGAGCAACACCTGCGGATGGCCGGCAAAGGCTGCATCGCCAGCGTCTGCGGGCGCTATTTCGCCATGGACCGCGACAACCGCTGGGAACGGGTGGAACGGGCCTACCGCCTGCTCACCGAAGGCGAGGCCGCCCGCAGCGCCGACCACGCCGCCGAGCTGGTGGAACAGGCCTATGCCGCCGGTGAAAACGATGAATTCATCCAGCCTGGCCGGGTCCGCTGCAGCGAGGACAGCCGCATCCGCGACGGCGATGTGGTGCTGTTCATGAACTTCCGCGCCGATCGCGCCCGCGAGCTGACCCGCGCCTTCACCGATCCGGATTTCGACGGCTTTTCGCGCCCCGCCCCGCCGAAGCTGACCGACTTCATTACCCTGACCGAATACCAGGAAGGCCTGCCGGCCACCGTGGCCTACCCGCCGCTGAAACTGGACATGGTGCTGGGGGAATACATCGCCAGCCTGGGGCTGAAACAACTGCGCATCGCCGAGACGGAAAAATACGCCCATGTCACCTTCTTCTTCAACGGCGGGCGGGAAGAACCCTTCGATGGGGAAGACCGCGTGCTGGTGCCTTCCCCCAGAGTTTCCACCTACGACCTGCAACCGGAAATGAGCCTGCCGGAAGTCACCGACAAGCTGGTGGCGGCCATCCAGTCTGAACAATACGATCTCATCGTCTGCAACATTGCCAATGGCGACATGGTGGGCCATACCGGTGTCTGGGAAGCGGCCCTGCAGGCCGCCGAAGCGGTGGATACCGCCCTGGGCCGCATCACCGCCGCGGTGGAAGCCGCCGGCGGCGTCTACCTGATTACCGCCGACCACGGCAACATCGAGAAAATGCGTGACGCGGAGACCGGCCAGCCCTGGACAGCGCACACCACCCATCTGGTGCCGCTGATCTGTTCCGCTGACTGTAGCCTCCAAAGCGGTGGCGCGCTGGAAGACATCGCACCCACCCTGCTTGGCCGGATGGGGCTGCCGGTGCCGGAGCAGATGACCGGCCGTGATCTCTGCAAGGCTTAGCCTCTGCCTGCTCCTGCTACTGTGGCAACTGCCCGGCCTGGCCGGGGAGGCCGACCCGCAAGCCCTGAAGGCGCTGCAGCAGAGCATCCGGCAACTGGAGCAACAACGCCGGCAGGCCCGCGTCCATCTCGATGAAAGCCAGCGGCAACTGGCCGAGCTGGAAGCGCGCATCTCGCGGCAAAACCGGCAACTGCAACAAAGCCACCACCAGCTGCGCCAACTGCAACAGGCCATCCAGAGCCAGCGCCAGCAACTGCAACAACTGGAAAAGGAACAACAGAACCTGCTGGCCCGGTTGGCCCTGCAATGGCGCAGTGCCTACAGCCGGCAGCAACTCAGCCGCCTGCGCACCCTGCTGCAAAGCCGCGACCCCAACGCCTTCTTCCGCTGGCAGGCCCGGCAACGCTATCTGGACCGCCAGCAACTCCAGTGGCTGGATCAGCTGCAACAGAACCAGCAACATCGCCTGCAACTGCTGGAACAGCTGGAACAACAATCCCGCGAACAACAAGCCACCCTGCAAACGCTGCGGCAACAGGCCGCCGCCCTGAAAGCCAGCCAGCAACAATGGCAACAACGCCGGCGGCAACAGCAGCAGCAACTGCGGCAGACCGAACAGGCCCTGCGCGAGGCCCGCGCCCGCCGGCAAAGGCTGCAACGCGTGCTGCAACAACTGGCGCAATCCCTGAAGGCGCTGGACACCCAGCTGCCGCAACCCTTCGCCCGCCTGAAAGGCCGCCTGCCCTGGCCGGTCAAGGGTCGCATACTGCACCGCTTCGGCAGCCCCAGGGGCGGCGGCCTGCAATGGCGCGGGGTGGAAATCCAGGCAGGGAACAGCGCCGAAGTGCAAGCCATCGCCCATGGCCGGGTGGTCTACGCCGACTGGCTGCGCGGCTACGGCCTGCTGATCATTCTCGACCATGGTGACGGTTATCTCAGCCTCTACGGCAACCAGGCGGCCCTGTACCGGGAAGTGGGCGAATGGGTCAGCGCCGGCGAAAAACTGGGCAAGCTGAATGAAGATGGCCGCCTGTATCTGGAACTGCGCCAGCAGGCACAACCCATCGACCCGCAACGGTGGTTAGTGTCTTTATAAGGTTTTTCTGTAGGGTATTTCTGCACTATGGACTGGCAGCAAACTCAATACCCTTATCGTCTTGTAATGTCGTAACGGGCAAAGCGTTTCCAGCTACCATCTGGTTGCTCAGCCTCAATTTGTAGTTTCCAGATGCCCTTGTCCTGATCATAGGAAAAGCTGTCCCTGAATGATCCACCTTGGTACGGGATGACAAAGCGGATGCTGTTTTCCGTGATTGTTCCACTACCATGTGGAATGGAATACCGCGCACCAAAACTGTCCATCCAGTGTGCAATTACCGTCTTGCTGTCGGAATCATATCCAATAAAAACTCGCGCCTCATACTCCGGTGGAACCTGTACATCTTTCATGTGTATTTCAGTGAAGGCACCCTGAAGTACCGGTCGGGCTTCCATGGCATAGGTCACGGGTTTTCCCATTACATCCCCCGTCATTCGCCACTTCCCATCCAGCTGGCTGATGATCGCCGGCCTTTCTGGAATGTGCGGATGTTCCTCAGCCATCACGTTTCCACACCCCAAACACAGATCAACAAGTAAGATCAATGGAAGCATAGGATGAATTCTGCAAGCTCGATGAGTGGTCTTTAAACGAAGTTTGATGCAAATGGTTTTTTGCAGAGAAGCGGTTTCAAAGAATAACTCCAGCGCTTCTTTCAGATTGGCCCGGGCTTCATCCACCGTCTCACCCTGGCTGGCCACATCCACTTCAGGGCAGAGGGCCACGTATATGCCATCTTCCTTTTCAATAATGGCGGTCAGTTGTCTGATCATGGTCACTGCCTGGTTTCAGTTCCTGATTTCACAAGGATACCAACCGCAGCCAGAGATCGCGACCCATGCTGTTTCTCACACAACTTGCGCACCCCATACCGGCGCGTTATATTCCGCCAACCCACAACGGAGCAAGCAGCATGAAGAAGAAAACCCAAACACCA
>WFUE01000192.1 GCA_015485125.1 Lysobacterales bacterium
CCAACCCTTGAGGTTCTGTAGGGCCCTTGTAGACTACGAGGTTGATAGGCTGGGTGTGGAAGCGCGGCAACGTGTGAAGCTAACCAGTACTAATTGCCCGTGAGGCTTGACCATATAACGCCTTGATGGCCTTGGAAGAGGTCGGGTTATTTAAAGACGCACGGAATGAATCTCTATCGAATTGGCTGACAAGCGCGAGCTTGTTGGCAACCAGTTTGCCTGGCGGCCATAGCGAGGTGGTACCACCCGATCCCATTCCGAACTCGGAAGTGAAACACCTCAGCGCCGATGGTAGTGTGGGGGCTCCCATGCGAGAGTAGGTCACTGCCAGGCATCCAATACAAGGCCCCGTTCGTTAGAGCGGGGCCTTTTTTTGTCTGATGTTCATCCATGTTCCGCATGGACAATGGCGTAAAAACAGCCCTTGTGCTAGTTTTACCCGGTTTTGAACAGGCACCGCAGGGGTAAGCTCCGTGGAAATCAATGCAGATCTGATCGAACGCCTGTCCTGGTTGGCCAGAATCAAACTGGCCGATGAGGAGAAGGGGCGTTTGCAACAGGATATCAACGCCATTCTGGCCATGGTCGATCAATTGCAGGCCGTGGATACCGAGGGCGTGCCGCCCATGGCACACCCGATGGATCTGAGCCAGCCATTGCGAGAAGACCGGGTGACCGAAGCCGATGTGCGGTCATCCTTTCAATCCCTGGCGCCCTTGCAGGAAGAGGGGCTTTATCTGGTGCCGAGGGTCGTGGAATGATGAAACCCAACCAGACCTTGTGGGAAATTCGTCAGCAACAGCAGACAGACGGTCTCGCCGCTGAAGAAATACACGCCTATTACCGCAAGCGGATCGAGCAATGGAATGACCAGCTGGGTGCATTTGTGCATGAGCACGGCCAGGATGAAAAGGCGGGCCTGCCCATTGCATACAAGGACATTTTCTGCATGGAGGGGGTGGAAACCACTTGTGCATCACGGATGTTACAGGGGTTTGTACCACCTTATACAGCCACGGTGGTGGCAAGACTGCAACAGGCCGGTTTCAGCAGTCTGGGCATGCTGAACATGGACGAATTTGCCATGGGTTCGTCCAACGAGCACAGTATTTACGGGCCATGCAGGAATCCATGGAATACCGACCGCGTCGCCGGTGGTTCCTCCGGTGGCTCTGCCGCGGCCGTGGCCGCAGGACTGACGCCTGTTGCCCTGGGTACCGATACCGGTGGCTCCATCCGCCAACCGGCGGCCTTTTGTGGCGTTACCGGTATCAAGCCCACTTATGGACGTGCTTCCCGGTATGGCATCGTGGCCTATGCCAGCAGTCTGGATCAGGCCGGCGTACTGGCCCGGACCGCGCAGGATTGCGCCTGGGTACTCGAACAAATGTGCGGTCATGACCCCAGGGACTCGACCAGCCTCGACGAACCCGTCCCTGCGTGGAGTGAACAGCTGGATACCTCCATGGAGGGTGTGAAAATCGGTGTGGTCCGTCAATGGCAATCCGAAGCCGTAGAGGAAGGCGTGCGCGAGACGGTGGTTGGCGCCCTGCGGGTATTGAAAGACCTGGGCGCCGAACTGGTGGAGGTGGACTTGCCTGAACTGGAATGGTCGATACCCGCCTACTATGTGATTGCATCTGCGGAATGCTCCTCCAACCTGTCCCGGTACGACGGGGTACGCTATGGCTACCGCTGCGAGAGCCCTAGGGATCTGCAGGATCTCTACAGCCGCAGCCGATCGGAAGGCTTTGGAGAGGAAGTGAAACGGCGGATTCTGCTGGGTACGTTCGCTTTATCGGCAGGCTACTACGATGCGTATTATCGAAAGGCGCAACAGGTACGACGCAGGATACATGACGCGTTCCGGCGTGTGTTTCGGCAAGTGGATATCCTGGCCGGCCCCACGACGCCGACGACCGCCTTTGCCATTGGTAGCGTCAAGGACCCGGTCACCATGTATCAGGAAGACATCAACACGGTGGCGGTGAATCTGGCGGGTCTTCCAGGCATGTCTATACCCTGTGGTTTCAGTGACGGCATGCCGGTGGGGCTACAACTGGTGGCACCGCATCTGCAGGAACAGCGGCTGCTGGCCGCAGGCCACCAGTACCAGCTACAGACAGACTGGCATCTGCAAATGCCCGAATGGCTGGAGGCAACAGCATGAGCACGTCATGGGAAGTGGTGATCGGTCTGGAAATTCATGTGCAATTGCAGACCGAAAGCAAGTTGTTCAGTGGCGCCGCCACCAGCTATGGCGGCGAACCCAACGCCCAGGCCTGCGCGGTGGATCTGGCCATGCCGGGGACCTTGCCGGTCTTGAACCAACGCGCACTGGAGCTGGCCGCCCGCTTTGGCAAGGCCATCGGAGCACGCGTGGCCACTGAAAGCGTGTTTGCGCGCAAGAACTACTTCTACCCGGACTTGCCCAAGGGCTACCAGATCAGCCAGTTGGACCAGCCCATCGTGGAAGCGGGCAGAATACGCATACTCAAGGAGGATGGCACGGAGAAATGGATCGGCATCACCCGCGCGCACCTGGAAGAAGATGCGGGCAAGTCCATCCATGGTGTGGTGCCGGGCATGACCGGCATCGATCTGAACCGGGCCGGCACGCCCTTGCTGGAAATTGTCTCGGAGCCGGACATGCGCTCGGCCCAGGAAGCCGTGGCCTACATGCGCAAGATTCACACACTGGTACGCTATCTGGGTATTTCGGACGGCAACATGCAGGAAGGCTCCTTCCGTTGTGACGCCAATGTTTCACTGCGCCCCAAAGGCAGTGACCAGCTGGGCACGCGCACGGAATTGAAAAACATCAACTCCTTCCGTTTCGTGGAAAAGGCCATTGAGCATGAAGTCGAAAGGCAGGCCTGGATACTGGAAGGCGGTGGTGAGATCGTGCAGGAAACGCGCCTGTACGACCCGGACAAGAACGAAACCCGCTCCATGCGCAGCAAGGAAGAAGCCAACGATTACCGCTATTTCCCCGACCCCGATTTGTTGCCGGTACGCATCAGCGAGGCACAACTGGAAGCCTGGACGCGGGATCTGCCGGAGTTGCCGGACGAACGCCGGGAACGCTATCAGGAACAATACAGCTTCAATGCGCTGGATGCCGAACGGCTGGTGGTGGACAAGGCGTGGGCCGACTATTTCGAACAGATGATGCAGGCGTTGAAACCCGCACAGGCACGCACGGCATACAACTGGCTGATGGTGGAATTGTCAGGCTGGCTGAACAAGACCGGTATCACGCTGGCAGAAAGCCCGGTCGGCGCAGAGCAACTGGCACAACTGGTGCTGCGTATCGAAGATGGCACCATCAGCGGCAAGATCGGCAAGAAAGTGTTCCAGAAAATGGCCGAAAGCAGTGAGAGCGCGGATACCATCATCGAGAAGGAAGGCTTGAAGCAAATCTCGGACAGCGGCGCCATCGAAGCCATGGTGGATCAGGTTATCACCGATTTTCCGCAGCAGGTGGCGCAATATCAGGCCGGACAGGATAAACTGCTGCAGTTTCTGGTGGGGCAGGTGATGAAAGCCTCCCGCGGCAAGGCCAACCCCGCCCAGGTCAACCAGCTGCTGCGCGAAAAGCTCAAGAAGTGAGAACCCATGGATAAAAACACCCGGGCCCTGATTTGCGGCTCTCTGGCCTATGACACCATCATGGTGTTTCCTGACCGATTCCAGCGCCATATTCTTCCGGATCAGGTGCACATACTGAATGTGGCCTTTCTGGTGCCGGAAATGCGGCGTGAATTCGGGGGTTGCGCCGGCAATATCGCCTACAACTACAAGCTGCTGGGTGGCGAGCCGGTGCCCATGGCCACCGTGGGAGATGATTTCACCGAGTACGCCCGACGTTTCAAGGAACTGGGCATCACCCAGCAGCAACTGAAATGGATACCCGATGCCTTCACGGCCCAGGCCTTTATCACCACCGATCTGGATGATAACCAGATCACGGCCTTCCACCCCGGTGCCATGGAGCACAGCCACGAAAACCATGTGCGCGATGTGCCGGACATTGCCATCGGCCTGGTTGGCCCGGATGGCCGGGAAGCCATGCTGCAACATGCGCGGGAATTCCATGAACGTGGCATCCCCTTCATTTTCGACCCCGGCCAGGCCATGCCCCTTTTCGACGGAGAAGAGTTCAAGCACTTCATTCGCCTGGCCCGCTGGGTGGCCGTCAATGATTACGAGTGCAAGCTGTTGGTGGAGCGTACCGGCTGGACTGTGGAGCGAATCGCCAGTGAAGTAGAGGCCTTCTTCGTCACTCGTGGCGGTGAGGGGTCGGAAATTCACACGCCCGAGGGCGTTTCCCGCATACCCGTGGTGCAGGCCGAGCAGATCGCCGACCCCACCGGTTGTGGCGATGCCTATCGCGCCGGCCTGCTTTACGGGTTGATACATGAACTGGATCTGGAAACCACCTGCCGTATCGCCTCGTTGATGGGGTCCATCAAGATTGCGCACCGGGGCACGCAGAACCACCACTTTACCGAAGCGGCATTCAAGTCCCGGTTCCAGGCGGAATTCGGTTACAGCTTTTAAAGCCCGGCCTTGAACCGTACCAGCCAGCGCTGTATGCAGGCCTGTCGTTCACGGTTCAAGGCGTCACCGATGGCTGGCCCGCGCAATCCCTGTTCCAGCAATGGGCCGGCCTGGATGGCCTGACAGGCCTCAAAAATCTGCCACAGTTGCTGTCGCTGGGGATAGGGCTGACCCTGCATGCCGGCACGCCCCTGGGCATCCGCCTGACAGGCCAGCAGGAACAGGGAAAAGCGCTGTGGACGGCGAAAGGCATCACACTGCTGCAACAGGCGCAGAACGGTGCGGGCCTTCAACTGCAACATACGATGCACATGCAGATGCCAGAGACTGGTGATTTCCGCCAGTTGCCGGTACTCACCGGGTATACGCATGCGTTGGCACAACTGCTGGATCAGTGGCACGCCCCGGGCCTCGTGGCCGTAATGGTGCGGGAGTACATCTTCGGGTGTCGTTCCCTTGCCCAGGTCATGGCAAAGCACGGCAAAGAGCAACAGACGATGATCCGCCCCCTTCAGTTTTTCCTCTCGGGCCAGTGACGCGGCCCGTTCCATGGCCAGCAGCACATGATGGCCGGTATCGATTTCCGGGTGGTATTGGGCGGGTTGGGGAACCCCAAACAGCACGTCCACCTCGGGAAACAGTTTTTCCAGGGCCCCGCAATCCCGCAGCGTTTCGATGAATACCCAGGGCGCCGGTTCGGAAAGGGCCCGTTCCAGCTCCTGCCAGACCCGTTCCGGTACCAGCGCATCCACTTCGCCGGCTGCCACCATGGATTGCAACAACGCCCGGGTTTCATCGGCCACGCGAAAGCCCAATGGATGAAAACGCGCGGCAAAGCGGGCCAAGCGCAGAATGCGCACCGGGTCTTCGGCAAAGGCGGGGGAAACATGACGCAGCAGCCGCTGTTGCAGATCCCGCTGGCCGCCATGAGGGTCGATCAACTGGCCGCTTTCCGGATCTCGCGCCATGGCATTGATGGTCAGGTCACGGCGCAGCAGGTCCTCCTCAAGCGACACGTCCGGGCCCGCATGAAAATCGAAACCGTGATAACCAGGACCGGTCTTGCGTTCGGTGCGGGCCAGGGCATATTCCTCGCCGGTTTCCGGATGCAGAAACACAGGGAAATCACGGCCAACCGGGCGAAAGCCCTGCCGCAGCAGTGTTTCCGGGGTGGCATCCGTCACCACCCAGTCGCGGTCCTTGACCGGCAGACCCAGCAATTCATCGCGGACGGCACCGCCAACCAGCCAGGTCTTCATGGAGATGGATTCGCCTTGTTTGGCATGGGTAGAGCCTGTTGACACCAGAAAGGTATTGTACCGGGATTCAACAGCCGGTCACGGGGGAAGGGCTGGTTCAAGGGGCGCAACCAGCTGGAAATACGAGCACTGCGTTGCCGCATGCGCCATTGGTAAATCACCTGATAGGCCAGTACCTTGCGCAGGTATTGCCGGGTTTCGGCAAAAGGGATGTTCTCCATCCAGATCAGCGTGTCACGCGCTGCGGGTCGTTGCAACCAGGCTTTGACTTTATCCGGCCCGGCGTTATAGGCCGCGATGGCCGGGATAGGATGGCCCTGGAAAAGACGCAGATCATCCGCCAGGTGTGCGGCGCCAAGCCGGATGTTGAGCGATGGTTCCTCGAGACGCTGATTGTGCCAGGGGTGAATGCGGTGTTGCCGGGCCAGTTTGCGCCCCACGGCAGGCATCAATTGCATCAGGCCGCGCGCACCCACGGAAGAACGGGCCTGGGGGGAAAAGGCCGATTCGGCGCGGATGATGGCCAGCAGCAGACTGGGCGGAAGCTGCTGCTGACGAGCCTGAGCCTTCACCGTCTGCAGGTAGGCCAGCGGAAAACGGCGGCTATATAACCGTGGTGATTCGCCCAGCAGACGGATGCTGGCGTCATGCCAGCCTTCGTCATCCAGAATCAGTGCCAGTTGCTTTTTCTCCTCACCCGTTAGCATGCGATCGAGTACAGCCAGTTCCATGCGGGCATAATGCAGCTGGCCTGCCTGGCGCAGCGCCAGTGCGCGACGCAAGGCGGGGCGGTCCAGCAGGCTTTGCATCAGGGCAAGGTCGAGCCCGCTGCCTTGCTGGCAGAGATTGTAGGGCTTGGCCAGGCGGTCGGCGGCGAGAAAACCGTAATAGGTGGGCTGACGAGAAAGCAGCAGAAACAGGTGTCTGGCTGGCGCCTGCTGGCTGGTGGCCTCCAGTGCACGGGCCTTCCAGTACAGCCACTGGTTGTCCTGCCGGTCTGCCATGGTCAGTTTTTCGAAATGCCGCAACACGGCCCACCAGTCGGACTCGGCCAGGCTGCGACGCAGGGCCCAGCGGCGCAGTACCGGGTCGTTTTCCTGTTGCAGGGCGGACTGTAACCAGGCACGGGCCTGCGGCAGTGCATCGGTTGCGGCAAACAGGGCGGTTCGGGCCAGCAGTGCCTGTCTTTGCTCCGCAGGCCAGGAAAAACGAGACAGCGGGCCTTGCAGGGCCTGGCGGACTTCGGCCGGTTGAGAAACCGCCAGCTGGAACAGTTCCTGCTGCAAAATCTGGCGCACAATCGGACTGTCCGGCCAATGGCGGGCACTGCGAACCAGACGACGAAGGCGGCCATGAGTCTGGAGCCAGGCCTGTGCCCAGCGTTGATGCTGATTCAGGGTTCGGGCCAGCCAACGAGCCAGCGACCATTGCCGCGCTTTCATCGCCAGCTGGAATCGTTGCCAGCGTAAATCCTCGTTCAACCAGCCGTGCTTGCGTTGTAGTTGCAGCAGCGGGTCACAACTTTTTGGCAGATTCTGCCCGGTCAACCAGAGCGATTCCAAGGCCTTACGCAGTGTTTTTTCCTCAATCTGCCGGGTTTGCCATTGGGCGCGCAGATGGTAGCACTTCAGCTCGGGGTCCGGTTGGGGTCGCCAGAAGCGCAGCAGCCGTCGCCAGGCGTGCTGTTTGCCCAGTTGACGCAACCAACGCTGACGCAACAGGCGGCTGACAGGTATGTCCGCATGCCGGGCAAGAAAATCGGCAACTTCGTCATCCTGCGCCTGTTTCGGGTTGTAATACAGCCAGGCAAAATCCAGATAGGGGCGCAAGGGCCCTTTCCCATAGCTTTGCAGGGCTTTCTGGTAACGAGTTTTCTGATGATTTCTGGCGGCTTCAAACCCCTGCTTGTAGGCTCCCAGGGCCGACGGCGGGCTTCCCCAGGCCAGCACACTCAGGCCAAGCAGCGTCCATGCCAGTAGTATCTTGTTCATGAATGCAGGCTACAGGCCTCCAAACCACACTGCCGGGCATCGATTTTGATGGTGACCGGCAGATGATCCGACAGTTTCAGGGGCAAGACCTGATAGTCCAGAACGGGCAGATGGTGGGAAACCAGAATATGATCGATGGCACGGTCCGGTGACCAGGCCGGGTAGGTGGGCAGCAATTCCAGTGGCTCGGCCAGTTCCGCGCGGCTGAGGAAACGGAGCATCTCCGGGCTGTCGAAGGGGCAGTTGGTATCCCCCATGACGATGCGATTGGGATAGTCGGCCAGGATTTCGGCGATATAGTCGAACTGCTGTTGACGGGAGCGCTTGCCCAGGGACAGGTGTACCACGCAAATGGCCAGTGTTTCCTTGCCACTGCCGTAGATGGCCAGCAAGGCGCCCCGGCCCGGGATACGGCCGGGGAGCTTGTGGTCTTCCACCCGAACGGGTTCGTGACGGGAGAGCAGACCGTTGCTGACATGCGCGACCGAGCCGACCTTGCGGTTGGATTGCCAGTTGCAGTACGCGTAGCCGGCCTTCTCCGCCAGGTATTGGGTCTGGTTGAGAAATCCGCTGCGCAGGCTGCCGGCATCCGCTTCCTGAATGGCCACCACATCATAGCCATCGAGTTGGGCGGACAATTGATCCAGCATCTGCATGCGTTGCCGGTTGGGCAGCACCTGCCGCCAGCCCTGAGTGACATAATCACTGAACTGGCGGGTGGTGGTCCCCGCCTGCATGTTGAAGCTCAGCAGGCGGAGTGGGTTGTGGTCCGGTGCGGCCCGATTCATGGAACGGCCTGGGACTACTTCTGGATCAGACCCATTTCCCGAGCTTCCTTTTCGGCCAGTTGATCGATGGTTTTGAGCAGGTTGGGATAGCCCT
Organism: Lysobacterales bacterium; assembly: GCA_015485125.1. Lineage (GTDB taxonomy): Bacteria > Pseudomonadota > Gammaproteobacteria > Xanthomonadales > S139-57 > S139-57. The sequence continues at coordinate 8,696 of WFUE01000192.1, forward strand.
TGGCCAGGGTGGCATTGGTGCGGTATTTCCCATTGACAATCGCGGCAGGTACACCGGTGACACCATAGCGACCGATGAGGGTCTGCGCACGACGCAGCTTGGTTTCCACCGCGAAGGAATTGTAGGTACTGCGGATCTTGGCCTCGTCCAGCCCATAGCCCTGGAGGAATTCCACCACATCATCCTCATCACGGAAGAACTTGCGTTGTTCGTGGATTCGCTTGAAAACATCGGGGTGTGCCTTGTCCAGCACGCCCAATAGTTGCGCGGTGTAGTACAGGCGCGCCGCTGGAATCCAGCTGCGGCGGTTGAACTCGGCCGGCAGGCGCTCGAAAACGATATAGTCGGCCTTGTTCTTGTTCCATTCCTTCATGTAGGGCTCGAAGTTGTTACAGTGCGGACACATGTAGCTGAATACTTCTTCCACCACTACCTTGTCTTTGTAGGCGGTGGGCTGCGGAGGGTTGATCTCGACCCAGGCCTGATCGGTCTGCTGGGCAAATAACAGGCCGGGAAGAAGTAGTGCCAAAGTGGTAAGCAAATGTTTCATGAGCTGATTTCCTTCATGTGATGGGATGGTTCAATGGTTTCAAAACCGGATGGTTGAGCCAAAATCATACCTGATTCCGACCAGCCCTTTATGGGAAAGTTCGTCGCTTCAGGTACAAAAAAGGCCTTCCGAAGAAGGCCTTTGGAGGTAGGCATGGACCGTGATTCAGTGCAGGCCCTGCACATAGGATGAAACGGCATCGATCTGTTCATCCGTCAGGTGCTTGGCCACGGTAGCCATGATCTTGTTGGCGTCATCTCCCTGGCCCCAGACGGTACCCTTGCGGAAATCCTTCAACTTGGCTGCCACATAGGCGGCATGTTGACCACTCAGGGCCGGATAACCGGCCGGGCCGTTGCCAGCGCCGTCGGGTGCGTGGCAGGCCATGCAGGCAGGAATGCCGTTTTCGGCATCGCCACCACGATACAGCGCCTGACCCAGACTGACCTTGCTTTCTTCCGCTGCCCCGGGTTGGCGTGTCTGGCTTTCGAAGTAGGCGGCCACATCGGCCACATCCTGATCACTCAGGCCGGCCGCCATGCCTGCCATGATGGCATTCTGGCGACCGCCGGATTTGAACAGATGCAGTTGTCGGCTGACATACTCGGCATGCTGTCCGGCCAGCTTGGGGAAAGCGTCGCTGGGGGCATTGCCATCGGCGCCGTGACAGCCGGCGCAGGCAGCAGCCTTGGCCTTTCCGGCCGCGGCGTCGCCCGCAGCCAGTGCCGGTGTTGCAGCCAGCAGGGTGGTCAAAACAACAAGAATGGGTCGAATGTACATGGAAGGGCTCCTGATACAGGTTGAATGCAAGAAACCGTTGACTTATACCAGCCGCCCGAGTGTGGGTCAAACTCCCGGATGGGCAGGCGAATGCTTCTGATCCGCCAGTATCCGGAATTCCTTTGCTATTCTATGCATCCTGTCAGCAGGTGAAGCTTCATGCAGAATCCCTATCGCAATGCCCTGTACCGTCTGGGTGCGCACAATCTCAAGCAATTACCGGAAGATGCGGGCGCTGAAGTGGCCTTTGCCGGCCGTTCCAATGCCGGAAAATCCAGCGCCATCAACGCCATCTGTGATCAGAAAGCGTTGGCACGCACTTCCAAGACCCCGGGCCGAACCCAGCAGATGGTAATCTTCGATCTCGATGAGTCGCGGCGATTGGTGGATCTGCCGGGATACGGCTTTGCCAAGGTGCCGGCCAAGCTGCGCCAGCACTGGAACCACACCCTGGACTTGTATTTCCGCCAGCGGCAGTCTTTGCGTGGGTTGATGTTGATGATGGATATCCGGCATCCCCTCAAGGAAGGAGACTGGCAAATGCTGGAATGGGCGGCGGAAAGCCAGCTGCCCTGTCATGTGTTGCTCACCAAGGCGGACAAGCTCAATAACCAGGGGCGTGCACGGGCACTGGCCCATTTCAGGCAGGAAGTGGAACATCCATTGATCTCCGTACAAACCTTCTCCGCCCTGCGCAAACAGGGTGTGCAGGAGGCCAGAACCGTGCTCAATGGCTGGCTGTACCCGGAAGAATGCTGAGACCATGAACCGGCTGCAACGCTACCTGCTGGTTGAATCCGCCCGCACGGTGCTGCTGTTGCTGCTGATTCTGCTGGCGGTGGCCATGAGCACACTGTTGGCCGATGCCCTGGCGCAGGTGGCGCGAGGCAGGATCGGCCCCGACCAGATGTTGTTCATGATGGGGCTGAATACCCTGGAAGCCACACGGGAGTTGCTGCCTCTGTCTCTGTTTCTTGGGCTGGTGCTGGCCCTGACACGCATGGCGCAGGACCGGGAGTGGGTGGTGATGCAGTGTAGCGGTTTCTCCCCCCTGCAGGCCCTGGGGGCATTGAGCGGGCTGGTGGCGCCCCTGTTTTTGCTGCTGCTGCTGTTGTCTCTCTGGGTCGTGCCCTGGGCGGATCGCATGTCGGACAAACTGGTGCAAGACGCTCGGACCCGGATGGGGGTATCCACGCTGCAACCTGGCCGTTTTCGCGCCCTGCCCGGTGGTGGCGTAATCTATCTGGGGGCGGTAGAGATGGGTGCACACCGGTTTCGTGATGCCTTTATCTACCGTCACAATGCGGAGACAGAACAGCTGATTACCGCGCGGTCGGGTGTGGAAAAACAGGGTGCCGGCCAGAACGAGATTGTCCTGGAACAGGGCTGGCATCTGGAGCGACAAGGCAACTCGCTGGCATGGAAGCGCATGCATTTCGATAAAAACCGGCTGTTTCTGCCAGCACCGGAATCCCGGGCCAGGCCGACGGAACTGGAGAATGTGCCTCTGGACGAGTTGATGCAAAGGCAGGATCAGGAAGCCAGGGTGGAAGTCCGCGCACGCCTTGCGGCGAGCTGGAGTGTATGGGTGCTGTTGGTACTGGCGCTGCCACTTTCACGCCTTTCTCCCCGAACTGGCCGCTATGGCCGTATTGCCATGGCACTGCTGTTATATGTGTTCTATGCCAATCTGGCCGGCATGGCCCGGCTCTGGTTCGAGCGCGGGGTTACGCCGGCCTGGATGGGGCTGGAATGGCTGCATCTGCTGGTGGCTCTACTGTCACTGGCATTCTGGCTGGGCGTGCCCTGGAAACGTTCCGGCGCCCGTGTGACCGGGGTGACGACATGAAACGGCTGGAACGCTACATTGGCCTGCATCTGTTGCAGGGCTTTTTACTGGTGTTGTTCGGCCTGTTGAGCATGGATGGTTTTCTGGCACTGGCCAATGAACTGGGTGATGTTCAACCTGGCGTCTACAGTGTGCAGGATGCCCTGATCTATGTGGCACTGACCCTGCCGCGAAGAATCTACGAATACCTGCCCATGGCCGCCTTTGCCGGTGCCTTGCTGGGAGTGGGTTCTCTGGCGGCAAGCAGCGAGCTGGTGGTCATGCGGGCCGCCGGCTTTCCCCGCTGGAAAGTTGCCCGTGCCATGCTGTATGCCGGAATGTTGCTGGCGTTGTTGATGTTGCTGGTGGGTGAGGCGGTCATGCCCTGGGCGGAACAATCCGCACGCGATTTGAAATTTTCCCTGAAATCCCGCACCGAAGGTGAAAGCGTGGGCGATGTCATCTGGCTGCGTGATCAGCGCCGTTTCATGCGCGTCTTCCGTGTGCAGTCTTCGACTGGCCCGTTACTGCTGGATGTATTGCTCTTTCAGTTGGATGAAAGCGGCCAGCCAGTGCAAAGACTGGAAGCGCGGCGGCTGAAGGTGCAGCAATCTCCCTGGGAACTGGAAGAAGTGCAACAGATGGATTTTCTGCCTCACCAGATCAAGAAAACAACGCGGCCCACACTTGCGATCGAACCACTGGCCGACCGGCGTTTGCTGGAGATGGGTGTGATCAAGCCGCGTTTTCTGTCCATGGCGGATACCGCCTCCATCATCCGCCATCTGCAAAGCCGGCAGATGGAAAGCCGCAGTTATCAGGTGGCCTGGTGGGTACATTTGTTCAATCCACTGTCTCTGTTGGTACTGGTCTTTGCCGCCGGTAACTTTCTTCATGGTTCGCAGCGTGGGGGAACGGCCGGTCGCCGGTTGTTGCTGGGGGTGGTGCTGGGCCTGGCCTTTTATGTGGTCAACCGCACATTCGCCAACTTTGCCCAGATCTATGAGGTGCCCATTCCCTGGGTGGTGGCGATGCCGACCTTGCTGGTGGCCGCGCTCAGCCTGTGGCGCTATCGCAAGCTGGCCTAATCCTTCTTGGGCAAGGTTTTTTCCTTGGGCAGATAGACCAGATGCGTGGAGGACAGACGATCGTGCAGGCTGCGATAGGGTGGGCGCAGCAACAGGAGGAAGCCCAGGCCACCCAGTGCCAGGTTCAACAGCCCGGCCAGAAAACGGCGCGCCGCCTGTGACCAGCGCAGGGTTTGCCCGTCATCACTGACCAGGCGGATCCGCCAGGCGCGCATGCCGATGGTCTGACCGCCACGCACCCAGGACAGGCCGAGAAACACGAAGGCCACGCCCAAAAGCCACAGTTGCAGCAGCAGGCGCGGCCAGCCCTGCTGGAAGGGTTCGCCGTTGTCGATGAAAACCGTCGGGATCGCGGCAATGAACAAAATCGCGGGCAGGATGAGCAGGTCATAAACCAGTGCCGCCAGGTTGCGAAACAGCATTTTTGCCGGTGTGTTGGGTGCGCTCATGGGCTTGTCAATCGGCCAGGAGCCGCCATTATCCCCAAGGCAAGAAAAAAGTAAAGGCGAGCCTATCCCATTGTAGATAAAGAAAAAATTGCCTTTCGGGCGTGATTTTTCTTATGTGAATTACGGCAAAACACTTGTTTTTTCACATTGTTTTGGTAAGTTTCGCCATTCGCAGAAGCCGGAAAGATGGTGTAGACTGCGCCATTTTTCAGGCTCCGAGGCCTGACACTGCGGGCCGACGCCGGGTGGTTGCCCGGCCCGAATTCTTATCCGTCATACAAGCAACAGGTAGCTAAATATGCCAATTCAAACCGTGTTTCGCCGTGGAGGCGTTGTCTTCCTGGCCTGTGCCGCGCTGTTGGTCAGCGTTTCGGCCATCGCCGGGGACGCGCTGACAGAAAGCATCCAGGTTGAGAAGAAAATCAACAAGGATGCCGCACGCTCACAGCAGAAGATCAACAAGCTTGCTGACCAGGCCGATGAACTGTTGGCGGAGTACCGCCAGGTGATCCGCCAGATCGAGAATCTGCGCATTTACAACACGCAGCTGGAGAAAGTGGTGCAGAACCAGCGCTCGGACATCCAGTCTATCAATGACCAGATGGCGCGGCTGGAAGAAACCAATCGCGGCGTGGTGCCCATGATGCTGGAGATGGTGCAAACCCTCAAGCAGCTGGTGGAAAGCGACATGCCTTTCCTGCTGGAAGAGCGTCGCGAGCGGGTGGCCAAGCTGGAGGACCTGATGGACAGCGCCGATGTCACCACTTCCGAGAAGTATCGGCGGGTGATGGAAGCCTACCAGGTGGAAATGGAATACGGTCGCTCCTTCTCCCAGTATGAAGGCAAGCTGCCGGGTACCGACCGGACGGTTCGCTTCCTGAAGCTCGGTCGTGTCACGCTGGTCTACCAGACGCTGGACGGCGAAGAGACGGGTTGGTGGAACCCCAAGACCCGCAAGTTTGAAACCCTGCCGGAAGAATATCGTCTTTCGGTACAGAAAGGCTTGAAGATTGCGGCCAACCAGGCGCCGCCCAATCTTGTGAAACTCCCCATTCAGGCACCGGTGAACGCACAATGAACAAGATCATCCTGACTGTTTTTTCCGCATTCCTGCTGGCCGGTGTGCTGCAGGCCCAGGCCCAGAACACGGCGAATGCAACCGTGGATCCGCTGGATCAGCTGCTGCAAAAGGTCAAGCGCAGCATGAGCGAGGAATCCGCCTTCAACCGCAAGCGTGAGCAGGAGTTCCTGAAACGCCGCAATGAACAGCGCCAGCTGCTGGCCAAGGCCCGTAAGGAACTGGCCGCCGAGGAATTGCGCAGTGACCGCCTGAAGAAGGAATATGACGACAATGAACGCGAGCTGGCCAAGCTGGAGACCATCCTGCAGGAACGTCAGGGCAACCTGGGCGAGATGTTCGGTGTGGTTCGCCAGGTGGCTGGCGATGCCAAGAGCCAGTTTGAAAGCTCCATTGTGACCTCGGAGATTCCCGGGCGTACCAAGTTTCTTTCCGAACTGGCGCAGAGCAAGGCGCTGCCATCCATCAAGCAACTGCGTCAGCTCTGGTTCGAGATCCAGCGCGAAATCACCGAGCAGGCCAAGGTGGTTCGCTTCAGAACGGAAGTGATGGGCAAGGACGGTCGCATCAACAAGGGTGTGCAGGTAACCCGTGTCGGCGTGTTCAATGCTGTTTCCGGGGGCAAGTTCCTGCAGTGGAACAGTGAAATGATTGGCCGTGACGAAGGTATTCTGGTGGAACTGGCCCGCCAGCCTGACGAGCGTTTCCGCAGCATGGCTGCCGCACTGGAAAAGCTCACCAGCGGCTATGCCGGCTTCCCGGCCGACCCGACACGAGGCGTGATTCTCTCGCTGGTAGTGCAATCACCCAGCGTGGAAGAGCGGGTTCGCCAGGGCAAGGAAATCGGTTATGTCATCATCGTGGTGGGTATCATTGGTCTGCTGATTGTCCTTTGGCGCTATCTGGCCCTGACGCTGGTGCAGATGAAGGTCAAATCCCAGCTCAAGCAGCCGGACCAGCCACGCGATGACAACCCGCTGGGCCGGGTAATGAAAGTCTATTACGATGACCCGGAAGTGGATGTGGATGCGCTGGAGCTGAAGCTGGATGAAGCCATCATGCGTGAGACTCCTGCCCTGGAGCGTGGCCTGAGCATGGTGAAGATTATCTATGTCGTGGCGCCGCTGTTGGGTCTGTTGGGTACCGTCACTGGCATGATCGAGACCTTCCAGCAGATCACCCTGTTCGGTACCGGTGACCCGAAAATGATGGCGGGTGGTATTTCCGCCGCGCTGGTCACCACCATGCTGGGCCTGTTCGTTGCAATTCCCATGACTTTCCTGCATGCCATCCTGGTGAACAAGAGCAACCAGCTGCTGCACCTGCTGGAAGAGCAGAGTGCGGGTATTGTGGCCCAGCAGGCGGAGAAGCACGATGCAGGCGTTCGTTGATGCGCTGAACAACATCCGCGATTTCATGGACCTCGGTGGCGAGGTCCTGTGGGGCATCATGCTGGTCACCTTCCTGATGTGGATGTTCATGATCGAACGCATCTGGTACTTGTATTTCGTGGCCCCCAGCCGTTTGGCCGCGGTGCAGGAGGAGTGGAACAGCCGTGCGGATACCAGCAGCTGGTATGCGCGCCGCATACGTGAAGCGCTCATCTCCCGCACCAGTGACGAACTGAACCAGAATGTGCTCTATATCAAGACGCTGATCGCCATTTGTCCCTTGCTGGGCCTGCTGGGCACGGTCACGGGCATGATCCAGGTCTTTGATGTCATGGCGCTGACCGGTACCGGCAACGCGCGGGCCATGGCTTCGGGCGTGTCCAAGGCGACGGTGCCCACCATGGCTGGCATGGTGGCCGCACTCTCCGGCATCTTTCTTTCCAGTCGCATCGAGCGCAAGGCCGAGGCCGAAGCCGAACTGCTGGAAGATGAACTGAAATATCACTGAGCGGGTGGCCCTGAGCGGCCCGCCAAACCAAACGAGGTAGTCTGATGAGACGCAGACATCGCAAAGAAGAAGATACCGAAATCAACATCACCCCGATGTTGGATATCGTCTTCATCATGTTGATTTTCTTTATCGTGACCACGTCCTTTGTCAAGGAAACGGGGATCGATGTCAGCCGGCCTTCGGCCAGCACCGCCAAGCAGAAAACCAAGGGCAACATCCTCATTGCCATCAAGGACAACGGTGAAATCTGGATGCAGAAGCGCCGTATCGACCTTCGAGCCGTGCGTGCCAATGTGGAACGCGCACATGCCGAAAACCCGGAAGGCAGCGTGGTGATCATTGCCGACCGTGGCTCCAAGACCGGCACGCTGGTCGAGGTGATGGACCAGGTGAAACTGGCTGGCGTGGAAGCCATTTCCATTGCGGCGCAGAATCCGGAAGGTAGCTGATCATGCAGCCGATGCGTTATCTCGTCGCCCTGGTTGCAGCCGCCGCGGTAACTTTTGGCCTGTTCTACCTGATGTATGAACTGATTGCCAATCCGGGCGGGATGAAAAAGCATGCGGGCGAGCCGGTATCCATTCGTTTCGGGCAAGTGAAGGTGGATGAGACGATCAAGCAGAAAGACCGTCGCATTCCCAAGAAGCCGCCACCGCCCAAAAATCCACCACCACCGCCAAAAATGGCTGTGCAGAATGTGCAGAAGCAGGTTATGAACATGCCCACGCCCAACATGCCCAAGCTCAATGTGCCCATGGGCGGCAGTGGCCCTTATCTCGGCCCCATGGGTGGTGGCAACATGAACCAGGACGGAGATGTCATCCCGGTGGTTCGTATTCCGCCCATGTATCCGCGTCGTGCCGCCATTGCCAAGATCGAAGGCTGGGTGAAACTGGAATTCACCATCACCGAAACCGGCAGTGTGGAAGATGTGAAGGTGGTGGAGTCCAAGCCCCCGCGCATCTTTGACCGGGAGGCGGTTCGCGCCTTGTACAAGTGGAAATTCAAGCCGCGCATCGAAGACGGCGTGCCCATGCGTCGCCGTGCGACCCAGACCATCGACTTCAAGCTGGAGGGTGACGGATGATGAGCAAATCGATGATTCGCACCCTGCTGGGGTTGTGTGTGGCCATCATGCTGGCCTTGCCCGTGCATGCGCAGATTTCGGAAAGTGGCAAGAAACCGGCTGCGAAGGTCAAGCTCAATGCAGCCGGCAAGCCGGTGCGCAAGGTCAAGCCGGGTCTGTTGCGTGAGCGGACCTACAAGCGCCTGAACAACATCTACAAAGCCATTGGCGAAGAGCAGTACGCTGAAGCGCTGGAAGGCTTGCAAAAGCTCTGGCCGTCCACTGAGCGATTCCCCTATGAGCGGGCGGTGTTGGCACAAGCCATGGCCCATACCTATGCGGCCATGGAGAAGTACGACGATGCACTGAAGTACTTCAAGATGGCGGTGGAACTGGATGCGCTGCCCAATCTGCAGCATTTCCAGGTCATGTTCGGTGTGGCCCAGCTCTACGCGGTCAAGCAAAAATACAAGGAAACCATCCGCTGGCTCAAGCGCTGGTTTGCCGAGGTGGATACTCCACCAACTGCCGATGCCTATGTACTGCTGGGCAATGCCCATGCCCAGCTGGGGCAATACCGACCTGCCATCGAGGCCTTGAACAAGGCGATCAAGATTGCCGACAAGCCCAAGGAGAGTTGGTATCAGCTGTTGATGGCCATGCATTATGAATTGAAGGAATACCGCAAGGCCGCGGAGATTCTGGAGATTCTGGTGCGCATGAATCCGGGTAAGAAAGAGTACTGGACACAACTGGCTTCCATGTACATGAATATCAAGAAAGATCCGGATGCACTGGCCGTGATGGCACTGGCCCATTTGCAGGATCTGCTGGAAAAGGAATCCGATTACAAGCAACTCTACAGTCTCTATGGCTACCTGAAAGTACCCTACAAGGCTGCACAGGTACTGGAAGAAGGGATTCGCAAGGGTATCGTCAAGGCTGACAAGCAAAACTGGGAGAGTGTCGCCAATGCCTGGTATGCCGCCAATGAAATGGAAAAGGCGCTGGTTGCTTTTGGCGAGGCCAGCAAATTCGCGGAAAACGGCAAGATCGACATGCGCCGGGCCTACATTCTGGTGGATCAGGAACGCTGGCAGGAAGCCATCGAAGCCCTGCAGGCGGCCATCCGCAAGGGTGGTATCAAGGAACGGGAAAAGGGCAATGCCTGGCTGATGATCGGCATGGCCCAGTTTGAACTGGACCGCCTGGCGCAGGCAGAAAAGGCCTTCAAGCAGGCGCGAAAGGTACAAAAGACACGCAAGTCGGCCAACCAGTGGCTGAAGCATCTGCAAGACGAGCGCAAGCGCAGGGAAAAGGCCAAGGAAGTGGAGGCCTGATACTTGCGCCAGCCCTGATTGAAAAACCCGCCGTGTGCGGGTTTTTCAATGCAATGTGGACAGCAACCGTCCGATGTGGCACACAGTAGGCCATGGAAGCCATTATCGAAGCCTTTCTCGACCAGTACTACAGCGACACCGGTGCTTCACGGCACACGCTGGACGCCTATGGCCGTGACCTGAAACAGTGGGCGGCCTGGCTGAAGGCGCAGGGTGCGGATCTGGCTGTAAACGAGGCACAGGTGCTGCAATGGATGGTGGTATTGGGTCAACAAGGTATCAGTCCGCGTTCGGTAGCAAGAAAACTGAGTGCATTGCGCCAGTTCTATCGCTATCTCCTGCGCACCGGGCAGGTGGAGGAAAATCCGACCCGGCGGGTCGAAACTCCCAAGGCTGGTCGCAAACTGCCACAGACCCTGGGAGAAGGGCAGGTGGAACGGTTGCTGCAGGCCCCGGATATCCAGGATCCGCTGGGCCTGCGTGACAAGAGCATGCTGGAATTGATGTATGCCACCGGCCTGCGCGTCAGTGAGCTGGTGAACCTGCCATTGCAGGCCCTGTTTCTGCAGGAAGGATATTTGCGTGTACTGGGCAAGGGCAGCAAGGAGCGGCTGGTGCCCTTCGGAGAACATGCCGGTAACTGGCTGACGAAATACCTGCGTGAAGGCCGGCCACAACTGCTGTCTCAAAGCAATGACCCGCATCTGTTTCTCAGTCGTCGCGGAACGGCCATGACCCGGCAGAACTTCTGGCAGCGGCTCCGGCGCTATGCCGGCGCCGCAGGCATCGAAGGCAAGCTGTCACCGCATACCCTGCGTCATGCCTTTGCCACGCATCTACTGGGTCGAGGTGCGGATCTGCGTGTCCTTCAGATGCTGTTGGGGCACAGTGATCTGTCCACAACAGAAATCTATACGGCATTGGCTGACCAGCAGCTCAAGGACTTGCATGCCCGTCATCATCCGCGTGGATGAGGCGGAGAGGCTCTGCTACAATCCTTCGCATTTGCCCAATCTCGGAATTTTTGCTCAAACACCGGGTCTATATCGGAC
>WFUE01000193.1 GCA_015485125.1 Lysobacterales bacterium
CCGCCGTGGCCTTCCTCGCCTCGGATGCCGCTGGCTACATTACCGGCGAAACCCTGAATGTCAACGGCGGCATGTTGATGCCCTGAGGCTACGGCCCCAGCGTGTTCTGGCGATAGAAGGCCCGCAGCTCGGCATAGAGCGCGGGCTCGTGCTGCTGCATTTTCCACGGGGCCTCGAAAAACAGTTCACTGGCCACGGCGAAGAATTCCGCCGGGTTGGTGGCCGCGTAAGGGTTGATCCAGGGCTTGTGGTGATGGGCCAGGGTCTGTTGCAGTCGATCCCAGGCCTGGGTGAATACCGTCGTCCATCGTTTCGGGTCCATGTCGGCGTGCAGTGGCGGCATGCCGTTGGCCGTGCCATTTTGCATGTCCAGCTTGTGGGCAAATTCATGGATGACCACATTGTGACCGCTGCCGGGCTGCTGCTTGTCATGCAGATGGTCGGCCCAGGAAAGAATCACCGGCCCGTGCAGCCAGGATTCCCCCTCCAGTGGCCGGCGTACCCGGTGCACCACGCCATAGGCATCGGTTTCGTCCCGCTCCACCACAAAGGTTTCCGCATACACCACCACTTCGTGCCAGCCGTCATACCAGTCCAGCCCCAGCTCGAGAATGGGCAGGCAGGCCAGCGCCGCCAGTTCCGCCCGCATGGGCAGGGTCAGTTTCAGTTCTCCGACCGGTTGCAGCTTTTTCTGCTGCAAGAACAGGCTGGCCAGTTCCCGCAGACGCGTTTCTTCCGATGCATTCAGCCGCCGCAGGGCGTGCAAGTCCTCGATGCAGTGCTTCCACAGGGATTCGGGCAGGCGGTGCTTGCGCAGGCGGCGGGCCTGCCAGGCACGCTGGAGTCTTTTCAGCATGGTCGGATTTCCGGATCAAAGCCCGTATCATGCCATGCCTGTGTGCCATTGAATGCGGAGGCTTGCCGTCCATGTACCCTTTTCATCTGGCCATTGCCGTGCGTGATATCGCTGAAGCGCGGGCCTTCTACGGGCAAACGCTGGGTTTTCCCGAAGGTCGCAGTGCGGCCCACTGGGTGGATTTCAACTGCTACGGCCACCAGCTGGTGACGCATCTGAACCCGGCTCTGGGGCCGAGCGGGCGGGTATCGGCCCTGCACAACCCGGTGGATGGCGATGCCGTGCCCGTGCCCCATTTCGGCGTGGTTCTGCCCATGAATGCCTGGCGTGAACTGGCCGAGCGCCTGCGCGGGCAGGTGGAATTCCTCATCGAACCCCGTATCCGCTTTGCCGGCCAGCCCGGCGAGCAGGGTACGCTGTTCTTCGCCGATCCCAGCGGCAACCACCTGGAGTTCAAGGGCTTTGCCGATGTGGATGCGTCGTTGTTCGCCCGGTAAATCTTACGGCTTGAACGGAGGAGAGGCCGCGTTCTAGAACTCGTCTACAAAGATGACTTCGTTGCCATCGATTACCCGCAATTGCATCTGCAGTGTGCCGGTGGCGCCGTAGGGATCGCTGGCCTCGACCTGGACGGTATCGGGCCGTGGCCGGATATCACCGTTCTGGGGGGTGCCGGCAAGATTGCTGGCGTTCACTGCCAGCCAGCCCGGGCCGCTGAGCAGGTTGAAGCTCATGGTGTCGTTGTCGGGCTCGATAAACTGGCTGTTGAGATCGAGGTTGAACAACTGCCCGGCGGGAATGCTGTAGAAGTCGCCCTGTGATTGTGGTTGCGGGGCCTGGTTGGCTATGCAGTCAACCGCCACATTGGTGATGTTGCCGTTGCCGATCGTGCCGCTGCCGTTGCTGACGGCGCAGAACTGGTCCTGGGGTTGCATGCTTACGGTCACGCTGTAGCCACTGCCGGAAAGCAGTGCCGTGGCAAAGGTGAAGGCGCCATTGCCCGTCAGGGTCAGATCATCGCCACCATTGTTCTGCAGGGTCACGCTCTTGCCCGTGTCCAGCCCGGACAGGGTGCCGCCCACGGTGTAGCTGGGGTCTGCGGCGGTACCGCCGTTGCCACTGGCATCGGTGTCGTTGCTGAAGTTCGAGTCGGTATATTCCCCGCTGACTTTGGCCGTGTTGTCGAAAGCACCAGCGGCATTGATGCTGGCGGTTACGGTAATGGTTTCGCTGCTGCCGCCGGCCAGTGCCAGGGTGCAGGGCAGGGCATTGCACTGGGCACTGTTGACCGTGTTGATGGTGAGATTGCTGGGCGTGTCTTGCAGGCGAATGACTTGAGCCGGGTCCGGGCCCTGGTTGCTGACTTGCAAGGTATATTGCACCGTCTGGCCGGTGACATAGGGGCCGGCGGTATCGAGGATTTTGCTGATGCCGACATCGGCGGAAGCCGGGGTCATGTCCTGGCGCAGGGTCAAGGCGTCGGTATTGCCGGCATTGCTGAGTGAACCGGCCAGCAGCAACTGGCCATCGGCCTGCAGGGTCAGGGCGTTGCCGCTGGAATCCGCATGGCGGTACAGCCCATTGTTGCCATAACTGGGGTCCAGGCTGCCATCGGCAAACAGGCGCAAGCTAATGGCCTGAGCGGCACCGGCATCACTGCCGCCGATCAGCCATTTGCCGTCGGCCTGTTGTGCCAGGGTACGGGCCTGTTCATCACTGCCCAGGTCGATGGTCAGCAGGCCGTTGCTGCCGAATGTGGTATCAAGGCTGCCATCGGCGTTGAACTGAATCAGCAGGATATCGCGACCACCGATAGCGCCCAGGTTGCCCAGCAGCATCACCTTGCCGTTGGCTTGTTCAACCAGATCGGTGATTTCCGTGGCTGCGGTCATGGCAACCGAGGCGATGCCGCCACTGGCAAAACCGGTATCGAAGCTGCCATCGGCATTGAAGCGCAGCAGCAGGGCCTTGGGATTGCTGCCCGAACTGCTGGCCGCGACCAGCACGGCGCCATCATTGGCCTGCAGGATGGCCGAGGCCTGATCGTCTCCACCCTGATCCAGCATGTGCAAGCCGCTGCTGTTGAAGCCGGTATCCAGACTGCCATCGTTCAGGTAGCGCGCCAGCACCAGATCGTTGCTGCCGCCATTGGCACTGGTACCGGCCACCAGCAGCTTGCCGTCCGATTGCAGGCTCAGGGCCAGGACGCGGTCCTGGCCGGTGCCCCAGTCAGCGTAGACCGTGCCGAAATAGCCAAAACTGGTGTCCGCGAGATTGCCATCCGCATTGTATCGAATGAGAAAGGCCGGGTTGGTATTACCGTCGGTGAATGCACCGGCCACGATGAAACGGCCATCGCTTTGCAGGGTCAGATCTTCTACCTGCGTGGCGTACCTGCGATAGGTTTTGCGTCCAGCGCCTGCGGCAAAAGTGGTATCGGTACTGCCGTCCGTGTTCAGTCGGTAGGTGCCCAGGGCCTGCACACCGGCCAGTTCGAGCTGGGCGGCGGCCAGAATC
>WFUE01000194.1 GCA_015485125.1 Lysobacterales bacterium
CCAGTCGACCCGCGTTTCGGAAAACGGCAGGCCATAGCGTTGCCAGCCCTGCTCGAAAGCCTGCCGCTGCCCCTCGGTGAAACGGCCCTGCCGGCGCACGAAACTGCGCACGGTACGCAGCCGCTTGAGTTGCTCTTCGTTCATGCTGGCCGTGGCTAGAAGAACAGGCCATCCAGCGGCGAAGAGGCGGAGGCAAAGCGTTTCTTGGGAATGCGACCGGCCAGATAAGCCTCCCGGCCCGCTTCCACCGCCAGTTTCATCGCCCGCGCCATCCGTACCGGCTCTTTCGCACCGGCGATAGCGGTATTCATCAAAACACCGTCACAACCCAGCTCCATGGCCACCGCCGCATCCGAGGCCGTGCCCACGCCGGCATCGACGATCACCGGCACCGTCAGCTCCTCGACGATGGTGAGGATGTTGTAGGGGTTGCGAATGCCCAGGCCGGAACCGATGGGTGCCGCCAGTGGCATCACGGCCACGCAACCCAGGGATTCCAGCTCGCGGGCGACAATGGGATCGTCATTGGTGTAGACCATCACCTCGAAGCCGTCATCCACCAGTTGCCTGGCCGCCTCCAGCGTACGGGTGACATGGGGGAACAGCGTCTTCTCATCCCCCAGCACTTCCAGCTTCACCAGGGCGTGACCGTCCAGCAGCTCGCGCGCCAGCATGCAGGTACGCACGGCATCTTCCACCGTGTAGCAACCGGCCGTGTTGGGCAGGATGGTGTAGCGCTCCGGTGGCAGCACATCCAGCAGGTTGGGCTCGTCCGGATGTTGGCCCAGATTGCTGCGCCGCAGGGCCACGGTGACGATCTCCGCACCCGCCGCCTCGGTGGCCGCGCGCGTTTCTTCCAGGTCACGGTATTTGCCGGTGCCGGTCAGCAGACGGGAATGATAGGTCTTGCCGGCGATTTTCAATGGATCTGACTGGGTCATGTTCATGGGTTTTCTCACTCGAATCAGCATGATGCGGGCCAGGCTGCCCGGCAGTGACGGCTGTTGCACATATCGCAGGGGCGGCCTCGCCCGTCAGCCACCGCCGATGGCCTGGATGATTTCCACCCGGTCGCCATCGGCCAACTGGTGCTCGGCCTGCCGGCTTTTGGGCACAATGGTGGCATTGACCTCCACCGCCACCCGCTTGCCCGCCAGCCCCAGCTCTTCCAACAGGGCCGCCACCGACAGGGGCGTCGTCACGCTTCGCGTTTCACCATTTACCCGAATGTGCATCATTACCTCCCGCCAGCTGGGTATTTACAAGCACTTGCATTTGCCGGACACTGCACATATTAGCATTACAACATATACAGCCGTGTTCAACGGCGCACATCTTAGCACTGGAAAGAGAACGGTCACCATGTCTGAACAAAAAATGAGCTTTGCCACCCCCTTCATGGCCTCGGCGGCCGAGGAATCGCGGGAATTCATCGAGGCCCACCTGCAACGCAAGCAAAAGGAACTGCAACAGCTGCCACCCAATGGCGACCCCATGGAACGGGCCCGGGTACAACTGGAAATCGCCGAGGCGCAAGTGGGGCTGAATCAGGGCGCGCAGGCCTGGATCAATGCCCGTGCGGCCTTTCAGGTGTTTCTCGATCATGAAGACTGGGAAATGGCCGTGCGCGCGGCGGATGTGCTCTACCAGACCGGTCAACCCGCGGCCCTGCCCGCGCTGGGCCACGGCGTCTGGCTGGCGGTGACCTTTCCCATTGACCCCAATCTGACCCTGCAAATGCTCAGCTACATCATCGACGAGACCCCGCCCGATGCCGATGGTGCCGCCGTGGCCGCGGTCACTGCCCGCTATATCGCCGACCTGCGCGCCTCCGAGGAAGACTACGAAAATCTGGAATTCCTCACCCGCCAGCAGCTGGTGCAAGTGGCCGAACGGCACAGCAATGTGGGTAATCAGGAAGAGTTGGATGCCTGGCTGGACCGGCTGGAACTGCGCGATCCGGAAGTCTTTCTCAAGCGGCTGGGGCTGGTGGTAGGTGCCATTGTCGGTGAGGAATGGTGGTTTGATCGCGACGCCATTCGTGCCAAACTGCCGGACTGAACCCAACTGGAAACCATCACTTCATGGGCCTTCGCGTACTGCATCATCTTCCGCCCGGCCTGCTGCAGACGGAAGCCACCGGCCTGTTGCGCAAGCTGGGTGGGCCCACGCTGATCGAGCTGGAAGGGCGCAAGCAGCCCCCCTTGTTTATCAGCGTACTGCAACACGGTAACGAAACCACCGGCTGGGATGCCCTGCGGAAGGTGCTGTTGCAACACGAGGGGCGACCGCTGCCACGACGATTACAGATACTCATCGGTAACGTGGCCGCTGCCGCCCACGGCTTGCGCAAGCTGGATGACCAGCCGGATTTCAACCGTTGCTGGCCCGGCGGGCAACTGCCACCGGAACAGGCCGACCACCCCTTCTGCAAGGTCACCCGGCAAGTGATGGATCGTGTGGCCTCGCAGCCGCCCTTCGCCAGCATCGACCTGCACAACAACACCGGTCTCAACCCGCACTATGGTGCCCTGAACCGGCTGGACTGCCAGGCCCTGCACCTGGCCACGCTGTTCAGCCGTACCGTGGTGTATTTCGAAACCCCCAAAGGCGTGCAATCCATGGCCATGGCCAAATATTGCCCGGCCCTGACCCTGGAATGCGGCCAGGTGGGAGAACGCGCGGCGCTGGACCATGCCGAGCGTTTTATCGAAGCCTGCCTGCACATGGACCACCTGCCGAACAAGCCCGTGGCCGCCCATGACATCGACCTGTTTCACACCCTGGCCATCATCCGTGTGGCACCGGAGCTGAGCTTCAGCTTCGACGGCAGCCCGGCGGACATCCGCTTTGTTTCCCAACTGGATCATCTCAACTTCCGTGAACTGCCGGCCGGCACCCTGTTCGCGGAAGTTTCCGGCGCACACCCCGCCCCGCTACAGGCCCAGGACGAGCATGGCGTGGACATTACCGAACAGGTCTTTCTTCGTGACGGACCGGCCCTGCGGCTGAAACGACCTTTCATGCCGGCCATGCTGACGCTGGACCACCGCATTGTGCGCCAGGACTGCCTGTGCTATTTCATGGAACGCCTGCAACCGGAGGTAGTGCCGCCAGAATGCGTGGCCCCGGCACAGCCGTCAGGACACGAAGCTCACGGCCTCCAGCCGGAGACGATGGGATAGCGGCGGTCGCGCCCGAAGGCCCGGGGGGTGACCTTGGGGCCGGGCGCGCCCTGACGGCGCTTGTATTCATTGCGCAGCAGCAGGCGAATCACGCGGTCCACATCCGCTTCATCAAAGCCTTCAGCCAGCAGATCGGCCCGGGAGGCATCCTCCTCCACCAGCCGCTGCAGCAGGGCGTCCAGCACCGGATAGTCCGGCAGGGAATCGCTGTCACGCTGACCGGGGGCCAGCTCCGCCGACGGCGGGCGCTCGATCACCGCCCAGGGAATGATCTCCCGTTCCCGGTTGACCCAGCGGGCCAGCTGGTAAACCACCGTTTTATAGCAGTCCTTCAGCGGCGCATAGCCGCCGTTCATGTCCCCGTAGAGCGTGGCATAGCCGGTGGCCAGCTCCGACTTGTTGCCCGTGGCCAGCAGCAGTTTGCCGGACTTGTTGGACAGCGCCATCAGCAACGTGCCACGAATGCGGGATTGCAGGTTTTCCTCGGTGACATCCGGCCCGCGCCCATCGAACACCGGCTGCAGCCGGGTCTCCATGCCGCGGAAGGTTTCCTCGATGGGCAGCACATCGTAGCGCACGCCCTGGGTACGGGCCTGCTGCGCCGCTCCTTGCAGGGAAAGATCCTCGGTATAGCCGGTGGGCAGCATCAGGGCGTGCACCTGTTCCGCGCCCACCGCCTCCACCGCCACCGCCAGCGTGACGGCGGAATCGATGCCACCGGAAAGCCCGAGGCAGGCACCGGAAAAGCCGGATTTGGCGATATAGTCGCGGGTGCCGGTTACCACTGCCTGCCAGACATCCTCCACCGCTTCCGGCCAGTCGGCTGATGCGGGCTGCATACCCAGTGGCCAGTCCAGTACCCGCAGGTCATCCCGCCAGGCCGGTTGCCGGCTGTGCAGCCGGCCATCGGCAGCCAGCGCGAAACCCGCGCCATCGAAGACCAGATCGTCCTGACCGCCCCAGAGATTGACATAGACCACGGGCAGCCCCAGTGCGCTGGCATGGGCGCGTGCCGCTTGCAGGCGCGCTTCACGCTTGCCGCTTTCGAAGGGAGAGGCATTGAGCACCAGCAGGCCATCCACGCCCTGCGCCGCATAGGCGCGCGCCGGGCCGGGTGCCCAGAGATCCTCGCAAATCAGCACGCCCAGCCGCTGGCCCGCGCATTCCACCACCAGCGTATCCGGACGGCTGTCGAACCAGCGTTTTTCATCGAACACGCGATAATTGGGCAACTGCTGCTTGCAATAGCGGCCCTGAATGCGCCCGTCCGCCAGCCAGCTGGCCATGTTGTAGAGATGCCCATCCAGCCGTTGCGGATGCCCCAGCACCACTTGCATGCCTTCACACTGTTGGGCAATTTCGGTCACGGCCTGCTCACAGGCGCTGACAAAATCCGGGCGCAGGAGCAGATCTTCCGGCGGGTAGCCGGAAATCACCAGCTCGGGGAACAGCAACAACCGCACGCCTTGCGCCCGGGCCCGAGCCATGGCATCGAGAATCAGGCGCTGGTTGCCAACGACATCACCGACCCGCGGATTGACCTGCGCCAGGCCAATCCGCAGTGTTTCATGCGGCATTTCAGCCAGCCATCACCTTGGCCATGGTGGCGCCCAGGTCGGCCGGCGAGCGTACGGTGGTTACACCAGCCTTCTCCAGCGCGGCGAACTTGGCCTCGGCCGTGCCCTGGCCACCGGCGATGATGGCGCCCGCATGTCCCATGCGCTTGCCCGGGGGCGCGGTCACGCCGGCAATATAGGCCACCACCGGCTTGGTGACATATTCCTGGATGAATTCGGCGGCTTCTTCTTCGGCCGTACCGCCGATCTCGCCCACCATGATGATGCCCTCGGTCTGTGGATCGTCCTGGAACAATTGCAGGCAATCGATGAAATTCATCCCCTGAATGGGGTCGCCACCGATGCCGATGCAGGTACTCTGACCCAGCCCTTCCAGGGTGGTCTGATAGACCGCCTCGTAGGTCAGGGTGCCGGAGCGGGAGACCACGCCGATCTTGCCCGGCTTGTGGATGGAAGCCGGCATGATGCCGATCTTGCAGGCGCCGGGGGTGATGATGCCGGGGCAGTTGGGGCCAATCAGGCGCACGCCTTCCATTTGCGACAGCACCGCGTCCACCCGCATCATGTCCAGCACGGGAATGCCTTCGGTAATGCAGACGATGACCTGGATACCGGCATCGGCCGCTTCCAGAATGGCATCGGCGGCAAACGGGGGCGGCACATAGATCACCGAAGCCTCGGCACCGGTTTCTTCCACCGCGTCCTTGACTGTATTGAACACCGGCAGGCCCAGATGGGTGCTGCCGCCCTTGCCGGGGGTGACGCCGCCCACCAGCTGGGTGCCATAGTCCAGTGCCTGCTGGGAATGGAAGGTGCCCTGCTGGCCGGTAAAGCCCTGACAAATCACCCTGGTACTGGCATCGATCAAAACACTCATGCTCCGGCTCCTTCTTTTGCAGCGGCCACGGCCTTCTGGGCCGCATCGTTCAGGTTGTCGGCGGGAATGATGGCCAGGCCGGATTCGGCCAGCATCTGCTTGCCCTGCTCCACATTGGTGCCTTCCAGGCGCACTACCACCGGCACGCCCACATTCACCTGCTTCACCGCCTGGATGATGCCTTCGGCAATCAGGTCGCAGCGCACGATGCCGCCGAAGATGTTGACCAGAATGGCTTCCACCCGGTCACTGGAAAGAATCAGCTTGAAGGCCTCTGTCACCCGCTCGGCGGTGGCGCCGCCACCCACGTCGAGGAAGTTGGCCGGCTTGCCGCCGTTGAGCTGGATCACGTCCATGGTGGCCATGGCCAGGCCGGCACCATTGACCATGCAGCCGATGTTGCCTTCCAGGGTGACATAGTTGAGGTCGTGCTCGCTGGCGGCCACTTCCACCGGGTCTTCCTGGCGGGTATCGCGCATGGTGGCCAGATCCTTGTGGCGGAACAGGGCGTTGTCATCGGCGTTGATCTTGGCATCCAGCGCCTGCAGATGACCTTCCCCGTTGATGATCAGCGGGTTGATTTCCACCAGCGACAGGTCCTTTTCCATGAACAGCTGATACAACTGCAACAGGATGTGGGTCAACTCGCGCACCTGCTTGCCATCCAGGCCCATGGCAAAGCCGATCTGGCGGCACTGGTAGGGCTGCAACTGCTCGGTATTGTCCACATGCAGGGTGTGAATCTTCTCCGGCGCGGTACGGGCCACTTCCTCGATTTCCACACCGCCCTCAGCGGAAGCGATAACGGAAATGCAGCGGTTGGCCCGGTCCACCAGCATGCTCAGGTAGAGCTCGCTGGCAATGTCTGTGGCTTCGGCCACCAGCACCTCGTTGACCGGCAGTGCCCGCCCGCCCGTCTGGTAGGTTTCGATGGACATGCCCAGCATGTTGCCGGCGACCTCGCGCACTTCCTCCAGGCTGGAAACCAGCTTGACACCGCCGGCCTTGCCGCGGCCACCGGCGTGCACCTGTGCCTTGATGACCCAACGCTCGCCGCCCATTTTCTCGGCGACGGCCACCGCTTCATCCGCAGTCGTCGCCACATCGCCGGCAGGCACCGGAATGCGATAGGCTTCGAACAGGCGCTTGGCCTGATACTCGTGAAAATTCATCCTGTCCCCCGCAATAAGGTTATGATCAGATGGAAAGCCTGCCATGACAGCGCATGGCAAGCCGATATGCCCGATACCGGAACCAGTTCCGGCCTCTATTCGCCGCCTGGTTTTACCGTATGAACACCGGGAGAACCCCATGTCAGGCCGGAAAGCGCAGACCCGCGACGAAACTGCACATATTGTGGAACAAACGCCGGTGAATGGCAAAGAAAAAATATCCAATTGGTAATAGACATGCGAGACCCATCCCAACCTGACCAGCCGCCTGCACAGGATACCGCCACCGTTGAGCTGGTGGTGCGTTATCTGAACCTCTACCGGGTGTTGCTCAGCCTGGTACTGGCCCTGTTGTTCCTGCTGCCGCCCATGCGCGATTTTTTCGACCATGCATCCCAGGGTTGGATCAATGGCGGCACCCTGCTGTACCTCTACGGCGCGCTGGGGCTGGTCATCTGGCAGCGCAAATGGGGGCCATACCAAATCTGCCGCCAACTCCATGCCGGTCTGTTGCTGGACCTGCTCTGCACCACCGCCCTGCTACTGGGCAGCGGTGATCTCCACAGCGGCCTGGCCCTGCTGCTGATCCTGCCGCTGGCCGGTGCCGGCATGGCCATGCGGTCACAAATGGCCCTGTTTCACGCCGCGCTGGCCACACTGATGATCCTGACCCTGGCCCTGAACGGCTGGATCAACGCCGGTGCCAGCATGGCCACGCTGCTGGCCGCCGGCCTGCATGGCATGGCTTATTTCGGCACCGTGGGCCTGGCCCTCCGTATCAGTAAAAAACTGGCCGAAAGCCAGGCACTGGCCAGCACTCGTGGCCTGCAGCTCAAGACCCAGCAGCAGATCAACGCGCTCATCCTGCAACGTATGCGTAACGGCACGCTGGTCCTTGACGCACAAGGCCGTGTTCAACAAATCAACGAGGCTGGCTGGTATCTGCTGGGCATGCCCGAGAAAAACCCGGAACGGCTATCCGATCTGCCCGAGGGCATCCGCCAGCGGCTGGAGGAATGGCGTGGCAACGGTCAACACAACCCGGTACCCCTGCGACTTGCCGGCGGCCTGCCGCGCATCGTGCCCCGCTTCGTCCCGCTGGACCAGCAAGACCGCGGGGCCGTGCTGGTATTTCTGGAGGATGACACCAGCCTCAACCGCCGCGCCGAAGCCATCAGCCTGCGCATCCTGCGCACCATGGCGCGGGGTGTGGCCCATGAGATTCGCAACCCGTTGAGCGCCATCCACCACGCGGCCCAGTTGCTGGAAGAATCGCCGCTGCCCGAGGAGGATCGCAGCCTGCTGGAAATCATCACCAGCCAGAGCCTGCGCATGGATGGCATCATCGAGCAATTACTGCGCGTCAGCATGCGGGAACCGGCACAGATTCGCAGCCTGGATCTCGTGGAATGGATTCAGCACTGGGCCCGGCAGCAGAATCCACCGCCCGAACTGATCCTGCCGCAACCGCCCTTCCCCAGCGTGCAGTTTGACCCGGAGCACCTGCGCACCCTGCTGAATGAACTGCTGGACAACGCCCGTTGCCATGGTCATCCACCCGGCCAGGCCGCACACATCACCCTCACGCTGCTACAGCAACCGGACGGTACGCCGGTGCTGCGCTTCTGCGACCAGGGCCCAGGCATCCCCGCCAATGAAGACCAGAACATCTTCGCCCCGTTCTTCACCACGGCCACGGGGCAGGAACATTACGGCCTGGGGCTCTATCTGGCCCGCCTGCTGGCCGAAGCCAACCTGGCCAACCTCGACCTGGTGGCCAGTGACCAGGGCGCCTGTTTCGAGCTGACCATGCTGCGCAGTAAAACCACCTATAATGAAAATATTCAAACAAACCATCGAAGCAGCTCATGACGGCACGTGTACTGGTCATTGATGACGAAGAAGACATCCGTGAACTGATTGCCATCACGCTCCGGCGCATGGGGCTGGAAGTCGAGCTGGCGGAAAACCTGCAAGCCGCCTACCTGGCCCTGGCCCGCCAGCCCTTCGACCTCTGTCTGACCGACATGCGCCTGCCGGATGGCAATGGCCTGGAACTGGTAGAGCACATCGCCCGGGAACACCCACACCTGCCGGTGGCGATGATTACCGCCTATGGCAACACGGAAGCAGCGGTTCAAGCCCTGAAGGCCGGAGCCTTCGATTTTGTCTCCAAGCCCGTGGACCTGAAGGTGCTGCGCGGGCTGGTGGAAACCGCGCTGAAACTGCCCAAAACAGCAAGCGGCAACAACACGGAAAATTCCTGCGAAGACAACCCCATCTGCCTGATCGGCGATTCCCCGGCCATGGAAGCGGTCCGCAGCCTCATCGCCCGCCTGGCCCGTTCCCAGGCCCCTGTCTTCATCAGCGGCGCTTCCGGCACCGGCAAGGAACTGGCCGCTCGCCTCATACACCAGCAAAGCCCGCGCAGGGAGCAGCCCTTCGTCGCCATCAACTGTGGTGCCATTCCGGGCGAACTGATGGAAAGCGAATTTTTCGGCCACAAGAAAGGCAGCTTCACCGGCGCGGTACAGGATCACGCCGGTTTCTTCGCCCAGGCCCAGGGCGGCACCCTGTTTCTGGACGAAGTGGCCGACCTGCCCCTGCACATGCAAGTCAAGCTGCTGCGCGCCCTGCAGGAAAAACGCATCCGCCCGGTCGGCGCACGCGAGGAAGAGCCGGTGGATGTACGCATCATCAGTGCCACCCACAAGGCCATCCCGCCCCTGATCGAGGCCGGGCAGTTCCGCGAGGATCTCTACTACCGCCTCAATGTCATCGAACTGCCCATGCCCACGCTGGCCGAGCGGGCCGAAGACATCCCGCAACTGGCCGAACACCTGCTGCGGAAACTGGCCCGGCAATGGCAGATACCGGCACCCACCCTGTCCCGCGAGGCCCTGAACCCCCTGCAACAACACCATTGGCCGGGCAATGTACGCGAGCTGGAAAACATCCTCGAACGGGCACTGACCCTGTCCGACCAGCACACCATCCGCGCGGAAGACCTGCACTTCAATACCGGCAACCAGGCCAGCCCCCCGGTCATGCATCGACCGGACCATGTACCGCTGGAAACCTGGCTGGAGGATCTGGAAAAGCAGGAACTGCGCCGCGCCCTGCGGCAATGCCAGGGGAACAAGACCCGCGCGGCGGAATACCTGGGGCTGAGCTTCCGCTCCTTCCGCTACCGTCTGAAGAAACTGGGGCTGGAAAACTGACCATTCTTGTCCATGGGACTGACATTTTTTGTCATGCCCTGGCCACCAACCTTCACACACCCCATGCGCGGCAAGTAGAATAATCCCTTTATAAACAGCGCATTAAGAAAATCACACCCAGCCTATGCGCAATTGGCACGCTTCCTGCTGTACTTCTGGCGTGCCCCATGCGGCGCAACCAACACCCAACCATCCACAAAGAGGAAAGACGCATGAAAAAGACTCAATCCGGTTTTACCCTGATCGAACTGATGATCGTTGTGGCCATTATCGGCATTCTGGCCGCCATTGCCCTGCCTGCCTACCAGGACTACACCATCCGCGCGAAAGTCTCTGAAGGTGTTGCACAGGCCGCCGGTGCCAAGGCCACGGTTTCCGAAAACCTGGCCAATGGCGTTGCAGACAACTGCTCCGGCGTCAATGTCGGTGCCGCCATCGGCATGACGACCCTGACCTGTAATGATGCTGCCGGCACCGTCACCATTGGCGTCAGTGTCGATACCGGTGTCAATGGCGTCACAGTCACCTTCGACCTGGTCGGTCAGCTGGACGCCAATGGCGGCGTGGTCTGGGACTGCAACAACCCCAGCGACGTGAAGTATGTACCCGCCGAGTGTCGCGCCTGATCCGACACAACACACTACCGAACAAAAGCCGGGCTCTGCCCGGCTTTTGTTTTTGTGCGCAACTGCTACCTTTTTTTTCGCCATTTCAGTACACTGGAGAACAGATTGCAGGAAAATCATGAAGTGTAGCCCATGGAAAATCCATCACCCACCCTGGCCGGGCTGACAGGCCTGGCACGAAGACTGGTCTTCGAGCAGGTGCTTGACGAACAGGCTGCACGGGAGGCCTGGGAGCAGGCCGGCAAGCAGAAGATCCCCTTTGTCACCTACCTGGTGGATCACCAACTGGCGGAACCCGCGGCCATTGCCCGCGCGGCCGCGGACGAATTCGGCCTGCCCATCGTCGATGTGGAAGCCATCAACCCGGAACACATGCCCATCTCGCTGGTGGAGGAAAAGCTCATCACCAGCCACCACGCCTTGCCGCTGTACAAGCGTGGCAGTCGGCTTTTTGTCGGGGTATCCGACCCCACCAATCAGCGTGGTCTGGATGAAATCAAGTTCCATACCAACCTTTCCGTCGAGCCCATTCTGGTGCAGGAGGATCATCTGGCACGGGCCATTGACGAGTTGCTGGATCAGGGAGGCGGCTTTGGCGACATGGATGATGCCGAAGGCCTCGAAGACCTGGAAATGGGTGATGAAGAGCTGGAGGAAGATGAAGGGCAGGTCGACCTTTCCGGCGCGGATGAAGCACCCATCGTCCGCTTCGTCAACAAGGTGCTGGTGGATGCCATCCGCCGGGGTGCGTCGGATATTCACTTCGAACCCTTCGAAAACTTCTACCGGGTGCGCTACCGTCAGGATGGTGTGCTGACCGTGGTGGCCACCCCACCGAAAAAAATGAGCAGCCGCATTTCCGCACGCATCAAGGTCATGGCCGGTCTGGACATTGCCGAGCGGCGCATCCCCCAGGACGGCCGGGTCAAGCTCAAGCTCAGCAAGACACGCGCCATGGATTTCCGTGTCTCCACCTGCCCCACCCTGTTTGGCGAAAAGGTGGTGATGCGGGTGCTCGACAGCGCCGCCGCCAAGATGGGCATCGACAAGCTGGGTTACGAGGAAGAGCAGAAAAAACTCTTTCTTGACGCCATCGCCATGCCACACGGCATGGTGCTGGTCACCGGCCCCACCGGTTCCGGTAAAACGGTGTCTCTCTATACCGCGCTGAACATTCTCAATACCGACGAACGCAACATCTCCACCGTGGAAGACCCGGTGGAAATCCGCGTGCCCGGCATCAACCAGGTCCAGCAGGATGAAAAAAAGGGCATGACCTTCGCCGCCGCGCTGCGCTCCTTCCTGCGTCAGGATCCGGATGTGATCATGGTGGGGGAAATTCGTGACCTGGAAACCGCCGAAATTGCCATCAAGGCCGCCCAGACCGGGCACCTGGTGCTGTCCACCCTGCACACCAATGACGCGCCGCAGACCATTGCCCGCCTGGCCAACATGGGCGTGCCGCCCTACAACATCAGCTCGGCGGTCAATCTGATCATCGCCCAGCGGCTGGCCCGCCGTTTGCACGACTGCAAGAAGAAGGTCAAGCTGCCGCGGGAGGCGCTGCTGGCCGAAGGCTTCCGTGAAGACGAGGTGGATGAGCTGGAAATCTACGAACCCGTGGGCTGCAGCCAGTGCCACGAAGGCTACAAGGGGCGGGTGGGCATCTATCAGGTCATGCCCATCTCCGAGGACATGCAACGCATCATCCTCTCCGGCGGCAATGCGCTGGACCTGGCCGAACAGGCGCGCAAGGAAGGCATCCCCGACCTGCATGAATCCGGCCTCAACAAGGTACGCCAGGGTGTCACCAGCCTGGCGGAAGTCAACCGCGTGACCAAGGACTGAACCCATGGCAACCACACAAAAGAAAAAAGACCGCAAGCGCCTGCCCGAACCGGAAACCTTCGTCTGGACCGGTGTCGATCGTACCGGGCGCAAACTCAAGGGGGAAACCACCGCTGGCAACGCCAACGCCGTCAAGGCGGAACTGCGCAAGCAGGGCATCAAGCCTGGCACGGTACGAAAAAAACCCAAGCCGCTGTTTGGCGGCACAGGCAAGCCCATCACACCGGGTGATATCGCCATTTTCAGCCGCATGCTGGCCACCATGATCGCCTCGGGCGTACCTCTGGTACAGGCCTTCGACATTATCGCCAGCGGCTCCAACAATCCGAACTTCCAGAAAATGCTGAAGGAAATCAAGACCAGTGTGGAAGGCGGGTCAACACTCACCGAGGCCCTGGCCGAACACCCGCTGCAATTCGACAGCCTCTACATCAACCTGGTCAATGCCGGCGAACAGGCCGGGGTGCTGGATCAATTGCTGGATACCATCGCCACCTACAAGGAACGGGTGGAAGAACTCAAGGCCAAGATCAAGAAGGCCCTGTTCTACCCGGCCATGGTCATGGTGGTGGCCGTGGTAGTCTCCGCCGTACTGCTGATTTTCGTGATCCCTCAGTTTGAAACCGTATTCAAGAGTTTCGGCGCGGATTTGCCCGGCTTCACCATGATGCTGATCAACGCATCCAAGTTCATTCGAGGCAATGCCCTGGCCATCTCGGCCATACTGATCTTTTCCATCGTGGGTTTCATTCAGCTGTACAAGCGATCACGCAAGTTGCAACTGGCCATCGACCGCATGAGCCTGAAAATCCCTGTCATCGGGCCGGTTCTGGAAAAGGCGGCCATTGCCCGCTTCACCCGTACGCTGGCCACCACCTTCGCTGCCGGCGTGCCGCTGGTGGAAGCCCTGGATACAGTGGCGGGCGCAACCGGTAATATCGTGTTCGAGGAAGCAACTCGCCAGGTACAACAGGATGTAGCCACTGGCCACCAGCTGCAACTGGCCATGAAGCAGACCGGCGTCTTCCCGCACATGGTCATCCAGATGACAGCCATTGGCGAGGAATCCGGCTCGCTGGATTCCATGCTCAACAAGGTGGCCGATTTCTATGAAAACGAGGTCAACAACACCGTGGATGCCCTCAGCAGCCTGATGGAACCACTGGTGATGGTGGTCATCGGTGTACTGGTGGGCGGCATGGTCATCGGCATGTACCTGCCTATCTTCAAGCTGGGTGCCGTGGTCTGATTGATGGCCGAATTGCTGCAACTGCTGCAAACCCAACCGCTGCTGTTCTCGCTGATCAGCACCATCCTGGGCCTGATTTTCGGCAGTTTTCTCAATGTAGTCATTCTGCGCCTGCCGCCTCGGCTGGAATACCACTGGAAGCAGGAATGCGCGGACTATCTGGACCTGCGGGGCGAAAGCTCGCCAGCCCCGCCGGGGCTGGTATTCCAGGCCTCCCATTGCCCACAGTGTGGCCATGCCCTGAAACCCTGGGAGAACATTCCGCTGCTGAGCTGGTTGTGGCTGCGTGGCCGCTGCAGCCAGTGCCGGCAACCCATCAGCTGGCAGTACCCGCTGGTGGAACTGCTCACCGGGCTGGCCCTGGGCTGGCTGGGCTGGCATTTTGGCCCCAGCCTGCACTTTCTGGCCGCCGCTTTCTTTACCCTGGTACTGATTGCCCTGGCCGGCATCGATATCCGTACCCAGCTGCTGCCGGACCAGCTGACCCTGCCCCTGCTCTGGGCCGGGCTGCTGTACAATCTGCAAGACGGTTTCGTGCCCCTGGATCAGGCGGTAATCGGCGCGGCCGCAGGCTATCTTTCCCTGTGGTCAGTCTACTGGCTGTTCAAGCTGGCCACCGGCAAGGAAGGCATGGGCCATGGTGATTTCAAGCTGCTGGCCACACTGGGTGCCTGGCTGGGCTGGCAAATGCTGCCCTTGATCATCCTGCTCTCTGCCGTGGTGGGGCTGATCTTTGCCCTGCTGATGATGCTCTTTCTGCGCCATGACCGCCGCCAGCCCATTCCCTTCGGCCCTTACCTGGCTGCCGCCGGCTGGATTGCCCTCATCTGGGGCACGATGATCGTGGAACGCTATCTGCAAGCACTGGGCATATGACCCCACCACTGGTGGTACTGACCGGCGGCATCGCTTCGGGCAAGAGTACCGCCAGCCACACTTTCGAGCGGCTCGGCATCACTGTGGTGGATACCGACCGGCTGGCCCGGGAAATCGTCCAGCCCGGTCAGCCTGCCCTGCAAGCCATTGCCGAACAGCTGGGGACGCAATTCCTGTTGCCGGACGGTCAACTAAACCGCC
The DNA here is from genome assembly GCA_015485125.1 of Lysobacterales bacterium. Taxonomy (GTDB): domain Bacteria; phylum Pseudomonadota; class Gammaproteobacteria; order Xanthomonadales; family S139-57; genus S139-57. Next base: position 14,833 of record WFUE01000194.1, read on the forward strand.
CGCTGCTGCGCCAGCACATCTTCGAACACCCACAAGCACGCCGGCAACTGGAAGCCATTACGCATCCGCGTATTCGTCAACGTGCCATGGAACAGGCGGCACAGGCCACCAGCCCCTATGTATTGCTGGTGGTACCGTTGTTCGTGGAAACCGGCTGTGCCTATCCTGCCTGGAAAACCGTGGTGGTGGATGTGCCGGAATCGGTGCAATTGCATCGCTTGATGGCCCGGGACGGCATGGACGCGGATACGGCCCGGAAGATTCTGGCCGCGCAAGCCAGCCGGCAAGACCGCCTGGCCGTGGCCGACCATGTACTGAGCAATGCAGGCCGTATTGCCGAACTGGAAGCACAGGTCACCCGGCTACACCCGCAACTGCTGGCAGCGGCCAAAGCCTGCTCATCCTGAGAACAATGGTGGCCAGAAGGCCCGAATCCCCGCCACGCCCACGGCGCCATGCAGACGCGCTTCGACCAGATCACTGGCCTGCAACCCGCCCAGGGCATAGACCGACAGGTCACAATCTCGCACCAGTTGCTGAAAGCCCTGCCAACCCAGCACCGCTGCATGCGGATGACTCTGCGTCGGCAGTACCGGGGACAGCAGGGCAAAGCGGGCACCAACCTGTTCGGCCAGCCGCAGGCTTTCCCCATCGTGGCAGGAAACAGAAAAGGCGCACCCGGATTCCGGCACCATGGTTTCCAGCATACGCTGCGGCAGGTGCACGGGGCCATCCCAGGCCGGCAACAGTGACAGCAGGTCATGATGGACGATGACTTCCAGACCAGCCGCCTGTATTTCCGCCAACCAGCCTTGTGCATGTTCGCCGGCTAGCGTGTCATTCTTCTTCCACTCCAGCGCGCGCAACAGGACGCGGCGCACGCCCCGATCGCGCCAGTACGCGATCACATCGGCCCGTGGGGGCAGCTGCAATACGGTGGTCGGCGTAATGGCCAGGAGGGGCGCGAACAGGCTTTCGGCCACGCACTGATCCGCCGGTGGCATGGGCAGCTCAGGCTTGACCAGTTCGTTCACGGTAAACCAGCCTATTCGCTGCCCTTCCATGCCGTGCGGCTGACCATGCCATTGGCTCACATGCAACACATGCAGCCGCAGCCCCGCCCGTTCGATACACTGCCAGGGTTGAAGCTGTTCCACGGCAATGCCCAGCTCTTCCCGCAGCTCTCGAATCAGCGCCTGTTCCACCGTTTCTCCGGCCTCCAGCTTACCACCGGGAAATTCCCACAGGCCGCCATGTTGCTTGCCTTCCGGTCGCCGGGCCAGCAGCACGCGGCCATCGGCCTGTTGCAACAGTGCGGCGGCTACCTGCAACATGGTTCACGCAAGCGACAGAGCGCGGTTGGCAGCCAGCGGGGAAGGAATGCCATGGCATTCCCGGCTGTCCCCTTCCTGCCCATTCCGGCTTACAGCTTGCCGTGACAATGCTTGTATTTCTTGCCGGAACCGCAGGGACAGGGCTGGTTGCGACCCACCTTCTCCCCCTCCCGCACGAAAGGTTGTTGCTGCTCGCCCGCCGCGGCTTCCTCTTCCGGCAGTGCGTGGGCCTCGGCATGCTGGAATTCCATCTGCTGGGGTGCCTGCTGCTGTTCCTGTACCGCTTCCACGGCTTGCTCGTTTTCCACCCGCACCCGCGCCAGCAGGGTCGTCACCTCCTCCTTCAGCCGTTCCAGCATGGCCTCGAACATCTCGAAGGATTCGCGCTTGTATTCCTGCTTGGGTTGTTTCTGGGCGTAGCCACGCAAATGAATGCCCTGGCGCAGGTAGTCCATGTTGGCCAAATGCTCCTTCCACAGGTTGTCGAGCACATTGAGCATGACCGCCTTCTCGAAGGAATACATCACCTCGCTGCCGACCTGCGCTTCCTTTTCAGCAAATGCCTGCTCGATGGCCTGCATTACCTTTTCTTTCAGGGTCTGTTCATGCAGGCTTTCGTCCTCTTCCAGCCACTGGGCAATGGGCAGCTGGAAGCCGAACTCTCCTTCCAGCACTTTTTCCAGCCCTTCGATATCCCATTGTTCATCCAGCGATCCTGGCGGGATGTACTGATCCAGCAGATTACGGAACACATCCTCGCGCATTTCCACGATGGTTTCATGCACACTGTCAGCATCGAGCAATTCATTTCGCAGAGTGTAGATCACCCGCCGCTGGTCGTTGGCCACATCGTCGAAATCCAGCAAATGCTTGCGGATATCGAAGTTGTGCCCTTCCACCTTCTTCTGAGCGTTTTCGATGGCCTTGTTCACCCAGGGGTGCTCAATGGCTTCGTTCTCTTCCATGCCGATCTTTTTCATGATGGCCGACACACGGTCCGAGGCGAAGATGCGCATCAGGTTGTCTTCCAGCGACAGGAAGAATCGTGAGGAACCGGGGTCACCCTGCCGCCCGGCCCGGCCACGCAGCTGGTTGTCGATCCGGCGGGATTCATGCCGTTCCGTACCCACGATATGCAGGCCACCGGCCTCCAGTACCTGCTGGTGCCGTTCCTCCCAGGCCTTGCGAACCTTTTCCTTTTGCGCTTCGCTGGCGTCCGGTCCCAGTGCTTCCAGTTCTACCTGCAGGTTGCCACCCAGGACGATATCGGTTCCGCGGCCAGCCATGTTGGTGGCAATGGTCACCGCGCCCGGCATGCCGGCCTGGGCGACGATCTCCGCTTCACGGGCGTGCTGCTTGGCGTTGAGCACCTCATGGGGAATGCCCGCCTTTTTCAGCTCCCGTGACAGCAGTTCGGACACTTCGATGGAAGTGGTACCCACCAGCACCGGCTGCTTGCGTTGGTGGCAATCCTTGATTTCTTCCACGATGGCCCGGTATTTCTCCGCCTGGGTCAGATAGACCAGATCCGGCCGGTCATCCCGCTGTACCGGCAGATGGGTGGGAATGACCACCACTTCCAGCCCGTAGATGCTCTGGAACTCATAGGCTTCGGTGTCGGCCGTGCCGGTCATGCCCGACAGCTTCTCGTAGAGACGGAAATAGTTCTGGAAGGTGATGGATGCCAGTGTCTGGTTTTCCTTCTGTACCGGCACACCCTCCTTGGCTTCCACCGCCTGATGCAGGCCATCGGACCAGCGACGGCCCTCCATGGTACGCCCGGTAAACTCGTCCACAATCACGACCTCGCCATCGCGCACGATGTAGTCCACATCCTTCTGGTAATGCACCAGCGCACGCAAGGCGGCATTCAAATGGTGTACCAGGGCCAGGTTGCCGGGGTCGTAGAGATTGCCATCCTCGGCCAGCAGGCCGTTTTTGCGCAGCAGGTCTTCCACATGTTCCATGCCTTCCTCGGTCAGGTAGACCTGCTTGGATTTGGGGTCGGATGTAAAGTCGCCCGGACCTTCCTCGCCTTCCACCGGCACCAGCTGACGAACGATCTTGCTCATGGCCACATACAAATGCGGATCGTCATCGGTGGGGCCGGAGATGATCAGCGGTGTGCGCGCCTCGTCGATGAGAATGGAATCCACCTCGTCGACGATGGCGAAATGATGCCCCCGTTGTACCCGCTCTTCCGCGGAAAAGGCCATATTGTCACGCAGGTAATCGAACCCGTATTCATTGTTGGTGCCGTAAGTGATATCCGCCGCGTAGGCCGCGCGCTTGGCAGCGGCAGTCATGCCCGGTACCACCACGCCCACGGTCAGACCCACCGCTTCATAGACCGGCCGCATCCATTCGGCATCCCGCCGGGCCAGATAATCGTTGACGGTCACCACATGCACGCCCCTGGCCGGCAAGGCATTGAGATAGGCGGCGGCGGTCGCCACCAGCGTCTTGCCTTCACCGGTACGCATTTCGGCAATCTTGCCGGCATTGAGCACCATGCCGCCGATCAGCTGTACATCGTAATGGCGCATGCCCAGGGTACGGCGGGCCGCTTCACGGATGACGGCAAAGGCCTCCGGCAGGAGATCATCCAGTGTGGCACCGGATTCCAGGCGTTGACGAAACTCGGTGGTCTTGTTTTTCAGCGCCGCATCATCCAGCGCGCGCATTTCGTCTTCCAGTGCGTTGATGGCCTCGACCTTCTTGCGAAAGGCTTTGACGATGCGGTCGTTTCGGCTACCGAAAATGGAGGTAAAAATCTTGTTGAGCATTGATTTGTCCTGAAAACATACATGGCCGGTTGAAACGGCATTCAAGAAATAAGGGAATGGTCATGCACAAGGGCATGGCCCGGGGTTTCAACCGAGAAAGGGTCGAGGATTGAGCCTGCGATTATTGAACAGAATCTCGAAATGCACATGCGGGCCGGTGGCACGCCCGGATTTGCCCATTTCCGCGATTGGCTGGCCGCGGCGAACCCGTTCACCGACTTTGACGAGATTCTTGCGATTATGGGCATATCGCGTCACATAGCCGTTGCCATGGTCGATTTCTACCAGGTTGCCATAGCCATAGCGCGGCCCGGACCAGATCACGACACCATCGGCCACCGCCTGCACCGATGTTCCCATGTGACCGGAGAAATCCAGCCCACCGTGTCGAGCCGTCTTGCCGGAGATCGGGTCCACCCGCTTGCCATACAAACTCGAAAGCCAGCCGGATTGAACCGGGCGACCATGGGGCACGAATTGCGCGTCCCGCAGTTCAGCCTGCATGCGGGTGCCCAGGATAGACAGTTGTTCTTCCTGCCGCTGCAGGCGCTGCCCCAGTTCGGCGACATATTGCCGGAATTCATCCACCGCCAGCGGTTTGGCGGCTTCCAGCGGACCACTGCCGGTACCGGGTGTGCCGGCCAGTTCACGATTCAGATCGGTCAGGTCAAAATCAGCCGCGTCCGCCAGTCGCAGCGCCAGTTCATCCATGCGCACACTGCGGGCCTGCAAGCGGCCCAGTTCCCGTGCCAGCGCGTCCAGCGCCTGCTGGTGCTGCGCTTCCTTCTCGACCAATTGCGCTTTCTGCCGGTCAATGCTTTCTTTCAAGGAAGCAATCGTGGCCAGGGTATCGGTTTCACTGTTCCCCTGGCTTTCACCCAGCCAGTAACCCAGGGAGATGGCACCGAGAAACAGACTGCCCATGGCCATCATCGCGGCCCAACCTGCCTGTTTCAGGGTGATGTCCAGCCGGTAGGGCCGCTGGCCCCTGCGACCGATGACAATGATGTTCATCTCTGCCTGTTTTCCGGTATGCTGTTTGTCATGACTACGACCTTTCCGCGCACAGTCCACCAATGGGCGGACACCTTGCAGGCTGCGGAAGCCTCACCGCTGGAGCAGACCCTGGCGCAAGCAGACCAGTTGTATCACTGGCACCTGCAACTGCGCAAACGACTGCCCAAGGCACTGGCCGAATCGGTTCGGCTGTGCAATATACGCAAAAATGGCGTGGCTGTCATCGCCATTCCCTCACAAACCATCGCCAATCAGGTCTATCTGCATCAGCAACAGCTGCTGGAAGCGCTGCAAGCCATGCAACTGCCGGTCACACGCGTCAGCCTGCGCGTCAGCAAGCTGCGCCCCATGGAAGACGACCGCTACCGCGCCCTGCCCAGCCTGTGGGCGGAAGAATCCGGGAAATAATGGTTTTCAACCCACTGCTTCAGCGGGATGCACATAGGAAATGGGCGCGGAATCCAGATCCTCGAAGGTGGTTTCCTCCCAGGCTTCGCGATCGGCCATCAGTTTCAGCAGCAACTTGTTGTTCAGTGCGTGGCCGGACTTGTGACCGGTGAAGGCACCCACCAGACTGTGGCCCAGCAGATAGAGATCGCCAATGGCATCGAGAATCTTGTGCTTGACGAATTCATCGTCATAACGCAGGCCGTTTTCATTCAGAATCCGGTAATCATCCAGCACGATGGCATTGTCCATGGTGCCACCCATGACCAGATTGCGCTTGCGCAGCGCCTCGATGTCGCGCATGAAACCAAAGGTTCTGGCCCGGCTGACTTCCTTGACGAAACTGGTGGTGGAAAAGTCCACCACGGCCTGGCTGGGTACCTGTTCGAAAACGGGGTGGGAGAAATCGATACTGAAACTGACCTTGAAGCCCTCGTAGGGATCAAAGCGCACCCATTTGTCACCATCACGGGCTTCCACGGATTTCAGAATGCGAATGAAGGTCTTGGGGGCGTCCTGTTCGCGGATGCCGGCGGATTGCAGCAGAAAGAGAAAGGGGCCGGCACTGCCATCCATGATGGGCACTTCCGGCGCACTGAGCTCCACATAGGCATTGTCAATGCCCAGACCCGCCATCGCTGAAAGCAGATGCTCCACCGTGCCAACACGAACTGCCTCACCATTCGCATCCTGTACCACCAAGGTGGTGGACATGCTGGTATCCCCCACATTTTCCGGTTTGGCCGGGATTTCAACCGGTTCCGGCAGATCCGTTCTTCTGAAAATAATGCCGGTGTTGACCGGGGCCGGCTTGAGCTTCATGTAGACCTTCTTGCCGGAATGGATGCCCACGCCGGTGGCCTGGATTTCATTTTTCAAGGTGCGCTGACGGATCATAAGCAGGGTCTAATGTTTATAAAATCAGCAGATATTACCATACCTGTGCGTATCTTCAAGCTTTTTTACCACAAGCACCCCGCTTTGTTGCTTTTTTACAACAGCTCGCCTGCCGATCAGCGCACATTCCGGCCGGTGCTGCACCTCCCTGTGCAACGAAACCAAGCCAACGGAATCCCCGGTCAGTCTGCCTGACGACGGCGCAGGAAAGTCGGGATGTGCAGGTAGTCCTCATCGGTGGCCGGTTCGGTCAGATCCGCCTGCAGTTTTTTCTCCTGCTGGCGGATGACCGTGGGCTTTTCCAGTTCTTGATAATTCACCACCTCCGCAGAGGGACGACTTTTGGGCCGCTCCGGCGTTTTCTCCCCGCTCTGTCCAGCCAGCCCGGTTGCCACCACCGTCACGCGGATTTCGTCCTGCAACTCCTCATCCACACTGGTGCCCACCACCACATTGGCATCATCCGCTGCGTAACGGCCGACAATCTCGCCCACCTCGCTGAACTCCTGCAGGGTCATGTCGGCACTGGCGGCCACATTCACCAGTACGCCCTTGGCTCCGGTGATATCCACATCTTCCAGCAGGGGGCTGGCAATGGCCAGTTCCGCCGCTTCCACGGCACGGCCTTCGCCACGCGCCGAACCCGTGCCCATCATGGCCATGCCCATTTCGGTCATCACCGCCTGCACATCGGCAAAGTCCACGTTGATTAGCCCGGGCCGGGTAATCAATTCGGCGATGCCCCGCACCGCGCCCAGCAACACGTCATTGGCTGCTGCAAAGGCGTTGGTCAGCTTGATCTGCCCCCCCAGTACCGCCATCAGTTTTTCGTTGGGGATGGTGATCAGCGAATCCACATGCTTGCTCAATTCCGCCAGCCCCTGCTCGGCAACCTTCATCCGTCGGCCGCCTTCGAACTTGAAGGGCTTGGTCACCACGGCCACGGTCAGTATTTCCATTTCCTTGGCGATCTGCGCCACCACCGGCGCGGCCCCCGTGCCGGTACCCCCACCCATGCCGGCGGCGATAAACAGCATGTCGGTGCCCTGCAGGGCTTCGATGATCCGCTCCCGGTCTTCCAGCGCCGCCTGACGGCCCATTTCCGGCTTGGCGCCGGCGCCCAGGCCACGGGTCACACTGGTGCCCATTTGCAGCGTACGAGCGACGGTGCTGTTGTTCAGCGCCTGCGCATCGGTGTTGGCGTAGAGAAAATCCACCCCGTCCAGATCCGAAAGGGCCATGTGCTGCACGGCGTTGCCGCCGCCGCCACCTACGCCCATTACACGGATGACCGCGCCCGGATCTTCATTTTCCAACAGTTGAAAGGTTGTCATTTCACTTCTCCTTTGGCTTGATTACAGTTCACCACGAAACCATTGCTTGAATTTTTCCCACCAACCGGCTTCCCTGCGCCGGCCTGGGCCCTGTTGATATTCTTCTTCCCATAACAGCAGACCAACGCCGGCGGAATGGCGCGCATCCCTGACCATATCCACCAGCCCACTGACTTTGCCCACCGGGTCGCCGATGCGAACCGGCATATCCAGCACATCCTCCGCCAGCGCCTGCACGCCTTCCATGCGTACCGCGCCCCCGGTCAACACCACGCCACCGGCCAACAGGCCGTCGAAACCCTGCTTGACCAGTTCATTTCTGATCAGGGAAAACAGTTCTTCATAGCGGGGCTGTACCACCTCGGCCAGCAATTGCCGCGACAAGGTGCGTTCTTCCTGCTTGCCGCTGACACCCGGCACCTGAATGACTTCATCCGCCGAAGCCATGGAAGTCATGGCACAGGCATAACGCAGTTTCAGATCTTCCGCATGTTGGGTCGGGGTTCGCAGCGCCACGGCAATATCATTGGTGACCTGTTCGCCCGCCACCGGAATCACCCGGGTCAGCCGCACGGCACCGCCGGTGTAGACGGCGATATCGGTGGTACCGGCCCCCATATCCACCAGACATACACCCAGCTCCTTTTCATCCTCGTTCAGCACGGCCTCGGCGGAAGCCAGCGGCTGGGCCACCAGATCCTCCAGTTCCAGCCCGCAGCGGGTGATGCATTTGCTGATATTGAGCACGGCACTTTCCGCACAGGTGACCAGATGCGCCCGGACTTCCAGCCGCACGCCGGCCATGCCCACCGGATACTGGATACCATCCTGATCGTCGATAATGTATTCCTGCGGCAGGGCATGCAGCAGGTGACGGTCGGCGGGCAGATTGACGGCGCGTGCCGCTTCCAGCACCTGCCCCACATCCGCGGTTTCCACTTCCCGCTCCCGCACCGGCACCATGCCCTGGGAGTTCTGTGAGCTGATGTGGGAACCGGAGATACTGGCCACCACACCGCGAATTTCACATTCCGCGGCCAGTTCCGCCTGTTCTACAGCCCGTTGAATGGCCCGGGTGGTGGATTCGATATCCACCACCACCCCGCGTTTGATCCCACGGGAAGGCTGGCTGCCCATGCCGATGATCTCCACACTGCCATCGGCTTTTTGTTCCGCCACCAGCACTTCGATGTTAGCCGTGCCCACATCCAGGGAAACCAGCAGTTTTTCCGTATCAGCCCTGGCCATTGTTCACCTCTTTTTGCGCCAACACTTCACTGCCCGCCTTCTCCACTGCCATGCCATTGGGATAACGCAGGTCAGCCCGCACCAGCTGCTGTTGCCAGTCCGGCCCCTGTCGGGCCCAGACACGTAGAAAGCGCTGCATGCGTGCGCGCATGTGTTTGCGACCCAGTACGACCTGCACACCATTGCCCAGCGCCAGCCTCCAGGCGCCCAGGCGGTTTCGTTCCAGCTCGGCCAGGGTCAGGCCCTGCATGCGCAACGCATCGCGCAACCATGCAAAAGTTTCGATCACTTCTTCTCGCGCGTCCGGGTCGGCATGCAGCCAGGGCAGATCCCCCGGCACATAGCCCGGCGGCAGATCAAACAAATCACCATGCTGGTCCACCAGTGCATGGGTGCCCCAGCGGGCTACGGGTACGTGTTCCTCGATATTCAGCCACAGCGTATCCGGCCAGGCCTTGCGTACCTGCACCGAGGCGACCCAGGGCAAGGCTTCCACCGCCTGGCGCACGGCATCCAGATCCACGCTGAAAAAGCTGCTGCCGGCCCAGGGAGCCAGTGCGGCCTTCAAATTTTCCCGGTTGACCCGCACGGTGGGTTTTTCCAGCCGCAGATAACGCACCGGCATCTGCTCGCCGGCCAGCAGGCCCTCGCTCAACCAGACCCCCGCCAGCGCCAGCAGGCCGATCAGGCTGATCAGCCCCAGCCAGAAGGTACGACTGAAACCACGTTGCCTTTTCATCGTCTCACCTCGCTGGTTCCGAGGATGCGCATCACCAGTGCGGAAAAATCCATCCCGGCCTGGGCCGCGGCCTTCGGCACCAGGGAATGACTGGTCATGCCCGGCGTGGTATTGACCTCCAGCAATACCGGCTGCCCCCGCGCATCGCGGATCAGATCCACCCGGCCCCAGCCACTGCAATCCAGCGCCGCAAAAGCCCGCAGGGCCAGTTGCTGCATGGCCTGTTCTTCCGCGGCCGGCAGGCCACAAGGGCAGTGGTATTGCGTGGTTTCGCTCTGGTATTTCGCCCGGTAGTCATAAAAAGCTTCTCCCGGCTCAATGCGAATCACCGGCAGGGCCTCGCCCTCGACAATGCCCACCGTGTATTCCTCCCCTTCAACAAAGGCCTCCACCATGGGTTGGTCAATGGCCAGCGTGGCCAGCGTGGCTTCCAGCGCCGCCCTGTCCCGTAGTATGTGCACGCCCACGCTGGAGCCTTCCCGCGCGGGTTTGATCACCAGTGGCAAACCCATTTCCTCCACCAGCGCCTTGGCGGGTTCGCCCTGCCGCAAGGCCCGGCCATTCGCCACCGGCAGGCCCAGCGCCTGCCAGATCTGCTTGCTGCGAACCTTGTCCATGCTCAGGGCCGAACCCAGTACGCCACTGCCTGTGTACGGCACGCCCATTGCCTGCAAGTACCCTTGCAGAATGCCATCTTCACCAGGACTGCCATGAATGAGGTTGAACACCCGGTCCACACCTCCTTGCTGGATGCGCTCGTGCAGGGCCGGCATGCCGTCGATGACTTCCAGATCCACGCCACCCTGGCGCAACCCGGCCGCAACAGCCTCAGCGCCGAGACGCGAGATTTCCGCTTCAGCCGAATCCCCCCCCATGACCAGCACCACCTTGCCCGGATATTCAGCCATGGTTGCCCGCTCCCATCAGTCCGTGTTCCTGAATCTCCCGTGCCAGGGCACCGATATTGCCCGCGCCCATCAGCAACAGCACGTCGCCGTCTTGCAACAGGCCGGCCATTTGTTGCGGCAGATCGCGGTAGTCCTCGACAAATACGGGATCCACCTGCCCACGGTTGCGTACCGCGCGGCTGAGCGCGCGCCCGTCGGCCATGGGCAGGGGCGCTTCACCCGCGGCATAGACTTCGGATAGCACCAGTGCATCGACCGTGGAAAGCACGGCGGCAAAATCCTCGAACAGGTCGCGGGTACGGCTGTATCGGTGCGGCTGGAATGCCAGCACCAGCCGTCGATCCGGCCAGGCGGATCGTGCCGCCTGCAATGTGGCACGAATCTCGGTGGGGTGATGGCCATAATCCTCGACAAAAACCACCTGCCCGCCTGCGGGAAGCGGCAAGGGCCCGTGCACATTAAAGCGTCGTTTCACTCCTTCAAAACCGCACAAGGCTTGCTTCATTTGCACAGGCTCCACACCCAGTTCCCAACCCAGCGCCATGGCGGCGGTGGCATTCAGGGCATTGTGGTGGCCCGGCAGGTTGAGGCAGCACTCTTCCAGCACCTGCCCATCGGGCAGACGCAAGCGCAGAAACTGGCGCAAGCCGTCGGCATGCGTATCCAGCAGGCGCAGATCGGCCTCCTCTGCCGTACCGTAGGTCATCACCGTTCTCGTGATGCGCGGTAGAATGCGCTGCACACCCGGATCATCGGCACAGAGAATGGCCAGCCCGTAAAAAGGCAGATGATGGAGAAAATCCACAAAAGCCTGATCCAGCCGTTGCAGATCCTGCCCGTAGGTATCCATGTGATCCGTGTCGATGTTGGTGACCACAGCCATTACCGGCTGCAACAGCAGAAAGGAAGCATCGCTTTCATCGGCCTCGGCCAGCAGATAATCACCCTGCCCCAGGCTGGAATGACTGCCGGTGGCATTGACCAGGCCGCCGATGACGAAGGTCGGGTCCAGCCCACCGGCTTCGAGCACAGCCGCCGCCAGCGAGGTGGTGGTGGTTTTTCCATGGGTGCCGGCCACGGCAATGCCCCGCTTGAAACGCATCAGCTCCGCCAGCATTTCCGCGCGGGGCACCACGGGGATGCGGGAATCCCTCGCTGCCAGCAGTTCCGGATTGTTTTCCGGTACGGCGGTGGACACCACCACCACATCCGCACCGGCTACCTGCGCCCGCGCGTGTCCGATAAAGATATTCGCCCCCATGTCACGCAGACGGCGGGTCACCGGCCCGTCCTGCAGATCGGATCCGCTGACGGCATAGCCGAGATTGAGCAGCACTTCGGCCAGGCCGCTCATCCCCGAGCCGCCAATGCCAATGAAATGCAGGTGGCGTACCCGCTGCATCAGATGCCGGCCCGCGCCCGGTTTCAACAGACGGGTCATGGGCACACCTCCGGCAAGGCGTCTTCCACCAGATGCAGGGCCGCATGTGGATGGGCGCGTGCCCGTGCCGCCGTGGACATTTTCAACAAGGCGTCTGCCTGCAAAACTTCCTGCAGTGCCGTGGCCATTGCCTGCTGAAACTCCGGCCCTTCCTGTACGATGGTTGCCGCACCCACTTCTGCCAGCCACTGCGCGTTGGCCGTCTTGTGGTCATCGACGGCATGAGGAAAGGGCACCAGTATGGATGCCATGCCCGCCACGGCCAGTTCGGCCACGGTGGAGGCGCCGGAACGGCCAATGACCAGATCATGGGCGCGATAGGCCGTATCCATGTGCTCGACAAATTCATGAATGGCCACCTGCACGCCCGCCTTTTCATAGGCCGCGGCGGTAGCTGCCTTCTTGTTCTTGCCACATTGATGGGTGATCTCGATGGGCGTCTCGATGCTTGCGAAAATGGCGGGCAATTGTTCATTCAATGCGGTAGCACCCTGACTGCCACCCAGCACCAGAATGCGCCAGGGTGGTGACGGGCGCAGGCGCTGCTCCGGCTCGGGCAGGGCCTGTATGCCATGGCGCACGGGGTTGCCCACCACGCGCAGTTTCTTCTGTTCGGGGAAGGCGCCTTCGAAGCCGGCATAGATACGTGTGGCCATGCGGGCCAGTATGCGATTGGTCAGGCCCGCCACCCGGTTCTGTTCGTGCACCAGCAGGGGTATGCCCAGCAGGCGAGCCGCCAGTCCACCCGGCCCGGCGGCATAGCCCCCCATGCTGATAACGGCATTGGGCCGTTCCTGGCGCAGAATCCGCAGGGCCTGCCAGGTAGCCGACAGGATTCTGAAAGGCGCCAGCACCCAGCCCTTCGCACCACGGCCACGCAAACCCTGAATCTTCAGCGCATGCAATACCAGCCCGTTGCGGGGCACCCATTCGTGCTCCACACCACGGGCGCCCCCCAGCCAGGAGACCGAAACCCCCTTTTCCTGCAGGCGGTTGGCGATGGCCAGCCCCGGAAACACATGCCCGCCGGTACCTCCGGCCATGATGATGATGTGACATTCAGGCATGGGCCACCTCCCGGCCAGCCGATGGCCATTTCACCTCGCGGCTGGCCCGCAACACCAGCCCCATGGCTACACAGCCCATGACCAGCGAACTGCCACCGGCACTGATCAGTGGCAGCGTCAGCCCCTTGGTGGGCAGCAGCCCCACATTGACGGCCATGCTGATCAGGCTCTGCATCCCCAGCCAGCCGGCCACGCCCCAGCAGACATAGGCCACGAATGGCTTGCCCTGCTCCATGGCCAGCCGGCCAATGATGACGCTGCGCCCAATGATTACTCCGTACAACACGGCCAGTACCAGCACGCCGACAAAGCCCAGTTCCTCGGCGATGACCGCCAGGATGAAATCGGTATGTGCTTCCGGCAGGTAATAGAGCTTCTGGATACTGCCACCGAGCCCGGTGCCGAACCATTCGCCACGACCCACCGCAATCAGCGCCTGAATCAGCTGAAAACCGCTGTTGGTGGGGTCTGCCCAGGGGTCCAGAAAGCCGGTGAGCCGGCTGACACGATATTTTTCCTGCACCATGATCCAGACCAGTGGCGGCAAGGTCATGACCATGAGCAACAAGAGATCACGGATGCGCGCCCCACCGAACCACAGCATGAGCACGGTCATGGCCAGCACCAGTACCGTGCTGCCAAAATCCGGCTGAATCAACAACAGGATTGCCACCAGCGCCACCATGGCCAGCGGCTTGATCAGCCCTCTGGTACTCTCGCGAAGCGACTCACCCTCCCGAACCAGATAGCCGGCGAGAAACACGATCAACATCACCTTGACCAATTCCACTACCTGAAAGTTGGCCGGGCCCAGATCAATCCAGCGGTGACCGCCCTTGGCCGCCACGCCAAAGCCAGGCACGAACACCAGCAGCAGGATGATGTAGATGAAAACGATCAGGCTGCTGCTGACCTGCTCCATCCGTTCCAGTGGAACACGCATGGCCAGCCCCATGGCCAGTACCCCCAACAGCAGGAACACACTGCTCTTGATCAGGTAATACAGGGGCTGATGCCCGTGCAACTGAGCCACCGGCAGCGATGCGGAGGCCACCATCACCAGGCCAAACCCCAGCAACAGGGCCAGCGCGTGCAGCAACACCGGATCCACCGGGCCTGTTACTGACCTTGCGGTACCGGCTCTTTTTCTGCGTGCCAGTGTCTTCTTTTTCATCAGCGCAACTTCAAACTGGCCAGCCCGATCAGCACGAGCACGAAAGCGATGATCCAGAAACGCACGATCACTCGCGGTTCGGGCCAGCCCTTCAATTCAAAATGGTGGTGGATGGGCGCCATGCGGAATATCCGCCGCCCGGTCAGCTTGAACGAGGCCACCTGCAGAATGACGGAGACCGTTTCCATCACGAACACCCCGGACATGAGCATGAACACCAGCTCCTGGCGCACGATCAGCGCCATGGTGCCCAGCGCCGCGCCCAGGGCCAATGCGCCCACGTCCCCCATGAATACCTGTGCCGGATAGGCGTTGAACCAGAGAAAACCCAGCCCCGCGCCCACCATGGCGCCACCAATGACCGCCAACTCGCCCGCCCCCGGCACATAGGGAATGAACAGATACTGGGAAAACACCGCATGACCGGTCAGATAGGCAAAAATCCCCAGCGCGGCCGCCACCATCACCGTCGGCATGATGGCCAGCCCATCCAGCCCATCGGTCAGATTCACCGCGTTGCTGGAGCCGACAATGACAAAATAGCCCAGCACGACGAACCCCACGCCCAGCGGCAGATACACATCCTTCAGGAAGGGAATCAGCAACTGGTCAAAGGCCGGTACATGGGCGTAGTGATACAACCACCAGGCCGCGCCCGCCCCGCCGATGGATTGCAGCAGATATTTCCAGCGGGCGGGGAGACCCCTGGCGTTTCTTCTGCTGATTTTCAGCCAGTCATCCAGCCAGCCCACCATGCCAAACAGCAGGGTGACGGCCAACACCACCCAGACATAGGCATTGCTCCAGCGGGCCCAGAGCAGGGTGGCAAAGGTTACGGCCAGTAGAATCAGCACCCCGCCCATGGTCGGCGTGCCGGCCTTGCTCAGGTGGGATTGCGGACCATCGTCCCGCACCTGCTGCCCCAGTTGCCGCGCCGACAACTGGTCGATGACCAGAGGTCCGAGCCACAGGGAAAGAGCCAGTGCGGTCAGGGCGCTGAGAATGGTGCGAAATGTAAGATACTGCACCACATGGAAGGCGCTCCAGTAACTGCTCAGTTGCTCCGCCAGCCAGATCAACATGCCCCACCCTCCAGAAGATCGCGCACCACTGATTCCATGCCCATGGATCGGGAACCCTTGACCAGCACCACATCCTCCGGCCCCAGCGTGGGCAGCAGCGCTTCCACCAGGGCATCCTTGTCCTCGAACGCGGCTCCCGGACCTTCGCCAAAACCGGTGCGCAAGGCCACCGCATGCCGGCCGACCGCCCACAGGGCATCCACACCATGTCGTTGTGCGTATTGGCCCACGCGTTCATGCAGGCCCCGGCTTTCCGTGCCCAGTTCCGCCATATCGCCCAGTACCAGCACTCGCCTGCCGGCAGCGGGTTGTTCCATCAGCACATCCGTGGCCCCCATGCAGGAAGCCGGATTGGCGTTGTAGCTGTCATCCATCAACCGCAGGCCATCGTGCCGCTGGTGCAACTGGAGGCGGCCCGGCTCCGGCAGTACGGCAGCCAACCTGGGCAACAGCGCGGGCAGATCCAGTTGCAAGCCCAGGCAGGCGGCGACCGCCGCGGCCGCGTTGAGGCGGTTGTGCTCTCCCAGCAACTGGAAGGCGCTGGTATATTCCTGTCCCAACACCGACAGACGGATTTCACCGGGTTTTTCGCCGGGCAGTACCTGCACATCCGCTGATTCCGCACGGCCAAAAGTAACAACCTTGCGCGCGCCGGCACGCGCCTGCCATTGCGGAAAGGCCCGGTCATCGGCATTCAACACCGCCACGCCACCCGGCGGCAGTACATCCAGCATTTCGCCCTTGGTCTCGACCACCGTCTGCAACGAGCCCATGCCCTGCAAATGCGCGGCACTGGCATTGGTGATCACCGCCACTTCCGGCAGGGCCACTTCCGCCAGTTCCCGAATGTCACCCGGTTTGGCCGCACCCATTTCCAGCACCGCCCACTGGTGGCTCGGGCCGAGCTGGCATACGCTCAGGGGCAGGCCGAGTTCGTTGTTGTAATTGCCCGTCGTGGCATGCGTAGCACCTTCACCGACCAGCAGACCACGCAACAGGTTTTTCACCGTGGTCTTGCCATTGCTGCCAGTCACGCCCACTACCCGCACCGGCAACTGTTGTCGCCAGTGCGCGGCCAGGCGCGCCAGCGCCTTTTGTGGGCGGGGGTGAATCAGCTGTGCAGAAGCGTCTTCTGCCTGCTGGTCGGACAACAGGGCCACGGCACCAGCCTGCCGCGCCTCTGGCCAGTGGCGAATGCCATGGGTGCGCTGTCCGGCCAAAGCCAGAAACAGCATGCCCTTTTCCAGCTTGCGGCTGTCCATGGAAATGCCACGGAAAGTCCGTGTTTCCCCATGTAGTTGCGCGCCACTGACGCGGGCGGCCTGCACCAGATCCATTTCGATCATGTCCGCTCCTCCCGCCATTCCGCCACCACGGCCGCATCCGAGTACGGATGTTTCTGCCCGTGCATCTCCTGATAATCCTCATGTCCCTTGCCAGCCAGCAGCACCAGATCCTCCGGCCCGGCCGCGGACAGTGCATGCAATACAGCCTGACGCCGGTCGGGAATCACTTCCACGGCCCCGGCTTGCCGCATGCCCGCGAGAATGGCCTTGTTGATGGCCTCCAGTGATTCACTGCGCGGATTGTCGGCCGTCACGACCACCTGGTCGGCCAGTTGCTCGGCCACCGCGCCCATGATGGGCCGCTTGCCCTGATCGCGGTCACCGCCGCAACCAAACACACACCAGAGACGGCCCCGAACATGCAGGCGCAGGTTGGCCAGCACCTGCTGCAGGGCGTCAGGGGTGTGGGCAAAGTCCAGCACCACCGTGGGGCCGTCCTCCCGGCCAGGCAATACCTGCATCCGCCCCGGCACGGGCTCGCTCAGTGCCAGCAGGCGGGTGATTTCGGACCAGCCCAGGCCAAAATCATGCAACAGACCGGCCACGGCCAGCAGGTTGTCCACATTGAAGCGCCCCATCAGCCTGGTTTGCACCGGGTAATGCTGTTCACCCACGCGCAGCGCAAAAGACAAGCCGGAAAGGGACAACGCCACCCCTGTCGCCGAAACATGTACACGGCTACCGGGCAATGGCGCATCGCCATAGGAACACAACCGCACGCCTGCCGGTACCTGACTGGCCAGCGATCGGCACCAGTCATCCTGTGTATTGAGCCAGACACTTTCCAGCCCGGTCTGCTGCAACAGCCGGGCCTTGGTCTGGCCATAGCGTGTCATGTCGCCATGGGCATCGAGATGATCCCGGCTCAGATGGGTAAACACGGCATGGCGCACCCGCACGCCGGCGATACGCCCCTGCTGTAGCGCGTGCGAGGAGATTTCCATGCAGGCCCGAGACAGGCCGGCATCCCGGCAGGCTGCCATAAAGCGGTTCACGCGGATCACGTCCGGCGTGGTGTTGGGCGTGGGTTGCAGGCCCTGGCCGGTGTCCATGCCCAGGGTACCCAGCAGCCCACAGCCCTGCCCGGCCCGTTGCAGGGCGCGCGCGGTCATCCAGCTGATGGAAGTCTTGCCGTTGGTGCCGGTCACACCGGCCACCTGCACGCTGCTGGACGGGTCGCCATAGAAGCAGGACGCCAGTTCCGGCAATTGTTCACGCAGCTGTTCCACGGCCACCATAGGCACGGGCCCGGCATCCGCCTCCACCCGCGCTCCACGGCATTCAGGCTCGTACAGCACCACGGCCGCACCGCGCGCCACCGCTTCGGCGGCATAATCCAGGCCGTGGGCCTGCTCGCCGCACAGGGCGATAAAAACATCGCCCGGCTGGATTTCACGGGAATCCAGACTCAGGTCCCGCACCGAAGCGGGCAACCACTGACGGTAGGCGCTGAGACATTGTTGCAAGGGCGCGGCCTGACTCATGGCGCCTGCCTCACCATGCCGCGCCGCCAGTTGAGATCATCCGGCGGAATATCCAGCAACCGCAGGGCGCCCGCCATGACTTCACGGAACACCGGCGCGGCCACCTGCCCCCCGTAATATTGCTCGCCCTTGGGGTCATGAATGGTCACGACCACCACCAGTTCCGGGTCGCTGGCCGGCGCGATGCCGGCGAAGGAGGCGATGTAACGGTCACGATAACCACCCTTGCCACTGATATGCGCAGTGCCCGTCTTGCCGGCCACCCGGTAGAAGGGAATGGCGGCCGCCGCGCCCGTTCCGCCGGGCTGCACCACGGTTTCCATCATCCGCAGAACCTGCCGGGTGATGGCCGGGTCGATCACCGCCTCGCCCCGCTCGCCCGCGCCTTGAATGAATACCGGCGGCCGGCGCACGCCGCCATTGGCCAGCACGGCATAGGCATTGGCAACCTGCAGGGTGGTGGCCGAGAGACGATAGCCGTAGCCGAGGGTGGCCTTTTCCAGCTCGTGCCAACTGTCATAGTGCGGCAACACGCCCTGCACTTCTCCGGGGAAATGCGACCAGGTTTCACTGCCAAAACCGAAGTGCTGCAACACCGTCCACAGGTGCTTGGAATCCAGGCTCAGTGCTATGCGGCTCATGGCCACGTTGCTGGAGTGCTTGAGCACGCCGGTCAAGGTCAGGGTACCGTGATCGCTCACATCCCGAATCACATGTCCGGCGACCTTGTATTTCCCCCCCAGGGTGCGAATGCGGCTGGTGGGCGTGTACTGCCCGCTTTCCAGCGCTGCCGCCACCACGATGGGCTTGATGATGGAACCGGGCTCATAGGGGTCGGTGACCGCGCGGTTGCGCATGCTGCCGTCGGTGGGCTTGATGCGCGCATTGGGGTTGTAGCTAGGCACATTGACCATGGCCAGCACTTCGCTGTTACGGGCGGAGAGCACCACCACGCTGCCGCTTTCCGCCTTGTGACGGCTGACGGCATTGGCCAGGGCCTCATAGGCGAGATACTGGATGCGCAAGTCCAGGCTCAGGCGCAGGTCCTCGCCAGGCTCGGCCTCCTCCAGCGACTCCACCTCCTTGATGATGTGACCCTTGAGGTCGCGAATCACCTGCTTGCGGCCCGGCTTGCCGCGCAGGTTGGCATCAAAGGCCAGTTCCAGCCCCTCGCGACCTCAAGGGTCACATCATCAAGGAAGTGGAGTCGC